>SKYA01000178.1 GCA_007128135.1 Paracoccaceae bacterium
ATGTCTATCAGTTCGACGACAGCACTGCGACGTTCATCGTCGAATGCCTGCCCGAGACCTGGGACAGGTGGGGCTTCGAGGCGATGTCCAAGGAGGAGACGGTCGAGACCTGCCGCCAGATATTCGAGGCCCATCTCGGCGGTCATGAGTTGATGTCGAATGCCGCGCATCTGCGCGGCTCGGCGGTCTGGATGCAGTTCCCGCGCGTGATCTGCGAAAAGTGGTATCACGAGAATGTCGTGCTGATGGGCGATGCAGCCGCAACAGGGCATTTCTCCATCGGCTCCGGTTCGCGGCTGGCATTTGACTCCGCGATCGCGCTTGCCGAATACCTGCATTCCGAACCCGACATGCAGACGGCCTTCCAGCGCTATCAGGAAGAGCGGCGGCTGGAGGTGCTGCGCCTGCAATCGGCAGCGCGCAACTCGCTGGAGTGGTTCGAGGAGGTCGAGCGCTATCTCGACATGCCGCCGTTGCAATTCGCCTATTCGCTCCTGACCCGCAGCCAGCGGATCAGCCACGAGAACCTGCGCCTGCGCGACCCCGACTGGTTGCGCGCCGCCGAAGACTGGTTCGCACGCGAGGCCGGGGGCCAGCCCGGACGCGCGCCCATGTTCCAGCCCTTTCGCTTGCGCGACATGGCGCTCAAGAACCGCGTCGTCGTCTCACCAATGGCGCAATACAAGGCTGTCGATGGCTGCCCGACCGACTGGCACCTGATTCATTATGCCGAGCGCGCCAAGGGGGGCGCGGGTCTGGTCTATACCGAGATGACCTGCGTGTCCCCCGAGGGGCGCATCACGCCGGGCTGTCCGGGGCTCTATGCGCCCGAGCATGAGGCCGCATGGCAACGGCTGGTCGATTTCGTCCATGCCGAAACCGACGCGAAGCTCTGCTGCCAGATCGGGCATTCGGGGCGCAAGGGGTCCACACAGCTTGGCTGGGAAGAGATGGACACACCGCTGGCAGAGGGCAACTGGCCGGTGATGAGTGCGAGCGCGATTCCGTGGTCAGAGCGCAATGCGCTGCCGAGGGAAATGGAACGCTCCGACATGGACAAGGTCAGCGACCAGTTCGTCGAAGCGACCGAAATGGCTGCGCGTGCAGGGTTCGACATGGTGGAGTTACACGCCGCCCACGGCTATCTGATCTCGAGCTTCATAAGCCCGGTTTCAAATGAACGTCGTGACGAATATGGCGGTAGCCTGGAGAACCGCCTGCGCTATCCGCTGGAGGTATTCGCCGCCATGCGCGCAGTCTGGCCCGCGGATAAGCCAATGTCGGTGCGCATCTCGGCGCATGACTGGCGGGGTGACGAGGGTATAACGCCGGAAGACGCGGTCGCGATTGCGCGTGCGTTCCGGGCGGCCGGGGCCGATATCATCGATGTCTCGGCAGGTCAGACCAGCCCCGAGGCGCAGCCCGTCTATGGGCGCATGTTCCAGACGCCTTTCAGCGACCGGATCCGCAACGAGGCAGGCATCCCGACAATGGCCGTGGGCAATATCTACGAACCCGACCATGTGAACTCGATCCTGATGGCCGGGCGGGCAGATCTGGTCTGCCTCGCACGCCCGCATCTGGCCAACCCCTACTGGACGCTGCACGCGGCCGTTGCCACGGGTGACACCGCGACGGAGTGGCCGCTGCCCTATCTACCGGGGCGCGATCAGGCGCGGCGGCTGGCCGCGCGCGAGGCAGAGATGGTGGGCCGCGTATGAGCAGAAGTGTTCTGGTCACAGGAGGCGGATCGGGGATCGGGCGCGCGCTCGCGCGCGCCTTCGCCGATGCGGGCGACAGCGTCACCATCACGGGGCGACACCCGGAGTCGCTTGCACAAACCGATGGCGGGCGGGGGATGGCCTGCCGCATGGCCGATGTGACCGATGAGGCGCAGGTCGCTGCGCTGTTCGACTCTCCCTTCGATGTGGTGATCGCCAATGCCGGCGGGGGCGGGGCAGGCAAGCTGCGTTCGGTCACGCTGGCCGAGTGGAACGCCACGCTTGCGGTGAACCTGACCGGTACATTCCTGACATTTCGCGAGGCGCTGCGTGAGATGGAACCGGGCGGGCGGCTGATTGCAATGGCCTCGATTGCCAGCCTCAAGGGGGGCGCCACGATCCCGGCCTATGCAGCGGCGAAGCATGGTGTGCTGGGGCTGGTGCGCTCGATCGCGCTGGAAGTGGCGAAAAAGGGCATCACCTGCAACGCGGTCTGCCCCGGCTTCGTGGATACGCCGCTTGCCGCGCAGGCCGTGGCCTCGGTAAAGGGGCGCTTCGGGATGACCGAAGACGAGGCTCTGGCACAGGTGGTGGCCGATAACCCGATGCAGCGGTTGATCGCGCCCGGCGAGGTGGTGGCGGCGGCGGTGTTTCTGGCCTCGCCTGCGGCCTCCATGGTCAACGGACACGCGCTGAGTGTCTCGGGGGGCGAGATATGAGCGCTGCCCGCCAGACCCCGGCATCTGCGCCGCTCTCGAAGGCGCGGCTGCGGTTCTGGCTGCGGTTGCTGAAGGCCTCGGGCGAGGTCGAGGCCGAGTTGCGCCGTCGCCTGCGCGCCGAGTTCGACACCACCCTGCCGCGCTTTGACGTGATGGCGGCCCTCGCGAGGGCGCCCGAGGGGCTGCGCATGTCCGAGATTTCCGAGCGGCTGCGGGTCTCGAACGGCAATATCACCGGTATCGTGGACCGGCTGGCGCAGGAAGGACTGGCGCTGCGCGTAGCGGTGCCGGGGGACCGGCGCGCAATGGTGGCTCGACTGACCCCGAAAGGGCAGGCGGTCTTTGCCGAACAAGCCATTGCACATGAAGGCTGGATCGACGCGCTGCTGTCGGGACTGGAGGCCGGAGCACTTGCCGAGATGACCCGTCATCTGGAGAGTCTGAACGCCCATATCGAGAAGGAGCGCGGCTGATGCGCAGTGACGTGAAACACTTCCGGTGCGAGATAGAGGATGCGGTGGCGACTGTTTCGCTGGATCGCCCCGAACGCAAGAACCCGCTGACCTTCGAAAGCTATGCCGAATTGCGCGACTGGTTCCGCGACCTGCATTATGATGACACGGTGCGCGCAGTGATCTTTGCGCCCAATGGCGGGAATTTCTCTTCGGGTGGCGATGTGCATGACATCATCGGCCCGCTCACACGCATGAGCATGAAGGAATTGCTCGCCTTTACCCGGATGACCGGCGATCTGGTCAAGGCCATGATCGGCTGTGGCAAGCCCGTCATCGCGGCAGTGGACGGGGTTTGCGCTGGTGCAGGGGCGATCATTGCCATGGCTTCGGACCTGCGCATCGCGACGCCAGAGGCGAAAACGGCCTTCCTGTTCAATCGCGTCGGCCTTGCAGGCTGCGACATGGGCGCCTGCGCGATCCTGCCGCGCATCATCGGGCAGGGGCGGGCAGCAGAGTTGCTGTATTTCGGCCGGTCCATGAGCGCGCAGGAAGGGCTGGCCTGGGGGTTCTTCAATCGTGTGGTGTCACAGGATGAGCTCTTGCAAGAAGCGTCTGCCATGGCCGAGCGGATTGCGGCGGGGCCGGGCTTTGCCAACATGATGACCAAGACGATGCTGGCGCAGGAATGGGCCATGAGTCTGGAACAGGCGCTGGAGGCGGAAGCGCAGGCGCAGGCGATCTGCATGCAGGGGCAGGATTTCAGGCGTGCCTATAAAGCCTTCGTGGCGCGCGAAAAACCAGTGTTCCAGGGAGATTGAGGGAGGCCGGCCTGCGGCCGGTTTTTTTTGAGTATTTTTGGCAAGATGAAACAGGGGGCGCGATGAGTGACAAGAGCTATCTTGACTGGCCCTTTTTCGAGGAGCGGCATCGCCTGCTGACCGCAGCGGCGGAGGATTGGGCCGCCGCGCATCTGGGCGCGGTGGATCACGGGAATGTCGATGGAACCTGCCGCGCGCTGGTAGCTGATTTGGGCGCGGCGGGGTTTCTGGCGCATACCGGAGCCGAGGACGGGCGGCTGGATGTGCGCAGTCTTTGCCTGCTGCGCGAAGTGCTGGCACGTTATGACGGGCTGGCCGATTTCGCCCTTGCCATGCAGGGGCTGGGCACTGGCGCGATCTCGCTTTTCGGGACTGAAGGGCAGAAGGCGCGCTGGTTGCCGCAGACGCGCGAAGGAAAGGCGATCGCGGCATTCGCGCTGACCGAGCCGCAATCGGGCTCGGATGTGGCGCAGTCCACCATGGTGGCGCTTGCCGATGGCGACAGTTACATTCTGAGCGGCGAGAAGACATGGATCTCGAATGGCGGGATTGCCGATCTCTACACGGTTTTCGCGCGCACTGGCGAGGGGCTAGGGGCAAAGGGGCTTTCGTGCTTTCTGGTCACACCTGACATGGCGGGCTTCGAGGTGGTCGAGCGGCTGGAGGTGTTGGCACCGCACCCTCTGGCGCGGCTGCGCTTTTCGGAGGTCCGGGTTCCGCACACAGCACTGATCGGCGCGCCGGGAGCGGGGTTCCGGATTGCAATGTCGGTGCTTGACGTGTTTCGTTCGACCGTTGCGGCGGCGGCGCTGGGCTTTGCGCGGCGCGCCCTTGACGAGGCGCTCGCGCGCGTCATGTCGCGCCGGATCGGCGGGGCGCCATTGTTCGAGTTGCAGATGGTGCAGGGGCATATCGCGGATATGGCGCTTGATGTGGATGCCGCTGCCCTGCTGGTCTATCGTGCCGCATGGACCAGGGATTCCGGTGCGCCGCGCGTGACGCGCGAAGCCGCGATGGCGAAGCTGTTTGCCACCGAGCAGGCGCAGCAGGTGATCGACCGTGCTGTGCAGTTGCACGGGGGCGACGGGGTGCGCTCGGGCGAAGTCGTGGAGCGGCTCTATCGCGACATCCGAGCACTGCGCATCTATGAGGGCGCGTCGGATGTGCAGCGCGTGGTCATCGCGCGCCAGACCATGGCCGCGCATCTGGGAGGATAGGACATGTTTGCCTCGAGCCATACCGATACTTTCAGCCGTGACAACCTGCCTGGCAGGTCGCTCTGGCCCGACCTGATGCTTTCGGGGTTCGACTACCCGGAGCGGCTGAATGCTGCGGTGGAACTGACCGATGCAATGGTTTTGCGCGGCTTTGGCGACCATACCGCGCTGATCGGCAACGGGCGTCGGCGGACTTACAAGGAACTGTCGGACTGGACCAATCGTCTTGCACATGTGCTGGTCGCGGATCTGGGCGTGCGGCCCGGCAACCGCGTGCTGATCCGATCGGCCAACAATCCGGCGATGGTGGCTTGCTGGCTGGCCGCGACCAAGGCGGGCGCCGTTGTTGTCAATACCATGCCGATGCTGCGGGCGGGAGAGCTTTCGAAATATGTGGATGCCGCCGAGATCACGCACGCGCTCTGCGATACGCGTCTGATGGACGAGATGGCGCTTTGTGCGAAGACAAGCCGCTATCTGAAGACCGTGGTGGGATTTGACGGCACGGCGAACCACGATGCCGAGCTTGACCGGCTGGCACTGCAGAAGCCGGTGCGGTTCACTGCCGTCGAGACCGCGCAGGATGATGTGGCCCTGATCGGCTTCACCTCGGGCTCGACCGGTGTGCCCAAGGGAACGATGCATTTCCACCGCGACCTCTTGATCATCGCCGATGGCTATGCCCGCGAGGTGCTGGGGGTGACGCCCGAGGATGTGTTCGTGGGGTCGCCGCCGCTGGCATTTACTTTCGGGCTGGGCGGGCTTGCAGTCTTTCCGCTGCGCTTTGGCGCGGCTGCCACGCTGCTGGAACAGGCCACGCCGCCCAACATGATCGAGATCATCGAGACCTATCGTGCAACGGTCTGCTTCACCGCACCCACGGCCTACCGGGCGATGCTGGTCGCGATGGAAGCGGGGGCGGATCTCTCTTCGCTGCGCGCGGCCGTGTCTGCCGGCGAGACACTGCCCGCCCCGGTCTATGAGCAATGGATTGCCAGGACCGGCAAGCCCATGCTGGACGGGATCGGCGCGACGGAACTCTTGCATATCTTCATCTCGAACCGCTTCGACGATCATCGCCCCGCCTGCACTGGCAAGCCGGTCGCCGGGTATGAGGCGAAGGTGATCGACGAGGCAGGGCGCGAAGTGCCGCGTGGCGAGGTGGGCCGGCTGGCCGTGCGTGGACCGACCGGCTGTCGCTATCTGCGTGGCGACCGGCAGGCGGAATATGTGCAGGACGGCTGGAACATCACAGGTGATTCCTTCGTGCAGGATGCAGAGGGCTATTTTCACTTTGCCGCACGCAATGACGACATGATCCTGTCCTCGGGCTACAACATTGCCGGACCCGAGGTCGAGGCCGCGTTGCTGGCGCATGAGGCAGTGGCGGAATGCGCTGTCATCGGTGTGCCGGATGAGGCGCGCGGCGCGATTGTGCAGGCCCATGTCGTTCTGACCGAGGAGTTCGCCCCCTCGGAGCATCTGGCGACGCTGTTGCAGGAGCATGTCAAGGCGATCATCGCGCCTTACAAATACCCGCGCTCGATTGTCTTTGCGGACAGCCTGCCAAAGACGGCAACAGGCAAGATCCAGCGGTTCCGGCTGCGTACGTCATGAGCGGGGCCTACGATCCGCGCGAGGATGGCGCGAAGACAGATTTCCGCGATGCCATGTCCTATGGTGATTACCTGCATCTCGGGGCGCTCCTGGATCAGCAGCATCCATTGTCATCGGCGCATGACGAGATGCTGTTCATCATCCAGCACCAGACCAGCGAGTTGTGGATGAAACTCGCCTTGCATGAATTGCAGGCCGCTCGGGAGGCGCTGATTGCAGGGCAGATGCCGCAGATGTTCAAGATGCTGGCGCGCGTGGCGCGCATATTCGAGCAGCTCAATTCCGCCTGGGATGTGCTGCGCACCATGACGCCCGCCGATTACACGCGGTTTCGCTCTGCGCTGGGGCCGTCTTCAGGGTTCCAGTCCTGGCAATACCGGATGATCGAATATGTGCTGGGCAACCGTAATCCTCATCTGCTGCGCCCGCATGCACATGTGCCCGAGGCGCATGCCGCACTGGCGGCAGAACTGGCGCGGCCCGGTTTCTATGACGAGGTGATCAGGCATTTGTTCAACCGGCTGGAGGCCGGCCCGCCGCCCGCTCCGCAGCTTGACACGCCCCATGCGCCCCAGCCCGAGGTTCAGGCGCTCTGGAAGCGGGTCTACGAGGATACGACCACGCATTGGGAACTTTACGAACTGGCCGAAAAGCTCGTCGATCTGGAAGATTACTTCCGTCGCTGGCGCTTCAACCATGTCACCACGGTCGAGCGGGTGATCGGGTTCAAGCGCGGCACCGGGGGCACCTCTGGCGTGGCCTATCTGAAGCGGATGCTGTCGGTGGAACTTTTCCCCGAACTCTGGCATCTGCGCAGCGAATTGTGAGGTTGGCCATGTTCTACGAACAGGAAGTCAAGGTGCTGTTCCGCCATTGCGACCCGGCGGGAATCATCTTCTATCCACGCTATTTCGAGATGGTGAATGATCTGGTCGAGGCGTTCTTCGAGGACGTCCTTGGCTGGGCTTTCGAGGAGTTGCTGAAAACCGGGGGTGTGCCCACAGCCGAGATCCGGCTGCGCTTCACGGCTCCGTCGCGCCATGGCGACCGGCTGCGCATGCGGCTCGAGGTAATGAGGCTCGGGCGGGCGAGCATGAGGCTCGGGTTCACGGCGCATTCGCAGACTGGCGAGATGCGGATCGAGGGCGAGTCCACGCTCGTCCATGTGGATGGCAAGGGCCGGCCCGCGCCATGGCCCGTAACGATCCGCGACAGGATCAACGCTGAGATGGACAGGACACCATGACAATGAAAACCATTCATCCCGAAGGCTGGGCGCCCGCGCTGGGCTATGCCAATGGAATGCTTGCCGATGACGGCACGCTGCATGTCGGCGGACAGATCGGTTGGAATGCCGAGAAGCGGTTCGAGGCAAGGGATTTCATCGGCCAGATGGAACAGGCCTTGCGCAACGTCCTCGCTGTCGTCGAGGCCGCGGGCGGGCAGGCAGGCGACATTGCGCGCATGACCTGGTATGTGACCGACAAGGCCGAATACCTTGCCTATCAGCGTGAGATCGGCCAGGCCTATCGCCGGGTCATGGGCAGGCATTTCCCGGCAATGTCGATGATCGTTGTCGCGGGTCTGGTCGAGGATGAGGCGCGTATCGAGATCGAGGCCACGGCGTATATCCGCAGGTAAGCCCTGCTTGCTCCGGCTGTCGCAAGCTGGCAGTGTCGCGCCACGCAAGGCAAGGGGCACATATGAAGATCGCGAGTTTCAACATCAACGGCATAAAGGCGCGCGGCCCGGCGCTCGCGCGCTGGCTGGATGAGTCGCGCCCCGATCTGGCAGTGCTGCAAGAGATCAAGTCGACAGACGAATCCTTTCCGCGCGACCTGATCGAGGAGCGTGGCTACAATCTGGAAACGCATGGGCAGAAGGGCTTCAACGGGGTCGCCATCCTTTCGAAGATGCCGCTCGAGGATGTAAAGCGCGGCCTGCCCGGTGACGAAAGCGACACGCAGGCCCGCTGGATCGAGGCAACCGTGACCGGCCAGCGCCACGCGCTTCGTGTCTGCGGCCTCTACCTGCCCAATGGCAACCCGGTCGAACTGGAGGCTGATGGAAGCCCGAAACCCGGCGGGAAATACGACTACAAGCTTGCCTGGATAGCCCGGATGGAAGCGCGCCTGCGCGACTTGATGGCGCTCGAGATGCCACTGTCGCTGATGGGCGACTACAACATCATCCCGCAGGCCGAAGACGCGGCCCGTCCTGAGAGCTGGCGCGAGGATGCGCTGTTTCGCCTGCCCTCGCGCGAGGCCTTCCGTCGCATGCTCCATTTCGGGCTGACCGACGCCTTTCGCGCGCGCAACTCCGGCGCGGGCCATTATACGTTCTGGGATTATCAGGCCGGTGCCTATGATCGCAATGACGGCATCCGCATCGATCACATCCTGCTCAATGCATATGCTGCCGACCTGTTGCAGGATTGCCGGATCGACGGGGCCGTGCGGGCGGGCGAAAAGCCGTCCGACCATGTGCCGATCTGGGCGGAACTGGCGCTCTAGGCACTTCAGAAGCTGCGCGTCGCGCCTACCGAGAACTGCATGTTGCTGAAGGCGTTCATCGGCACGTTGCTGGCCTGATGCGTAAGGCCCATCACGACAACCGGCGCGAAACCCCTGATATTGAAATCGCGGTGCATCAGCCGGGCAGTCAGGTCGGCCCGGTTGCTGCGCTCGGGTCCGTATTGCAGTTGCAGCGGATTCGCCTCCTGCAGGCGCGCATGGCTCAACTGAGCCTCAAGACCGGCAACCGTGCCTCCGGCAAAGGCGAACTGCCCGCCAAGGCGCAGGCTGCCGGTGCTTCTGCGGTGGAATGAAGCCTCTGTCTGGGCATGAGCAAGCGACACGCCGCCATGCAGACGGAATCGGGGTGAAACAAGATAGGCGCCTTCGACGGCGGCGGTCAGGCGCGGCCCGTCCAGTTGCGGAACGCCTGCATAGCGCAGCTGGTCCGCGCTCAATTGCAGGCCAAGGCTGAAACGGTTGCCAAAGCGACGCTGAAACCCGGCATAGAGGCCCACGCCATGCATGATGCGCCCTTCCGCGCCATAAGCGCCCTGCAGCGTCACCCCGCCGGAAATCTGCTGACCGTAATCGCCCAGCGCCACCAGTCCCAACTCGCCCCGCAAGTGCCAGCGGTTCAGCGCGCTGTTCTCGAAGACTTGGCCGGTGGCCATGACATGCACCCGTGCGTGCAGATCCTGCGTGATCTGGGGAAGATGCGTGGCGCCCAGCCCCAGTTCCAGGCCGATCGCACGCTCGACTGGGGGCAGCGGCAGCATGAGATGTCCGCCGATATTGACATATTCCTCGCCCGAGCGATGCCACGGGTTGGAGTGGCTCACCACGGCAGCGCGCGCATGCCCCTGCCAGGGTTTGCGCCGGTCCATTGCGCGCAGATACTCATTAACGGTCGCGATCTCGGCGATGCTCAACTCTCCTCCGAGCGCCAGTTCGAAATGATGCAGGGCGCGGACATCATCCTCGATGAGATACAGGGCACGGGCCAGTTCCAGCCGGAACCGGGCTGTCTGGGGCGAGAGTGAGACGAGGCGCTCCAGATGCGGCAGGGCCGCGCGCGGTGCGCTGTCGCGCATATGCGACAGTGCGAGCCTCCATTCGCTGTCGATTTCGTCTTCCTGCGTCGGGTCTGATGTGCCGTCGTCCGACTGCCCGTCGGCAGCGGAACCAGAGGCCATAAGCAGCCCCTCGACCTGCGCCAACGGCGGGGCCTGCGCAGCCGCGCCGAACCCTCCTGCCACCAGCGCCACGGCCAGTGCCATGACGATACGTATCATACTGCTCGATCCAACGGCTTTCATGCCGCTTGTTGTGACAGAAAAGATGCACCCGGGCCGATGATAATGTCAAGGAAAAGCCAGAAATCCTGTCTGCGTTAAGTGATCGGCAACCCGAGGCTGCCAGAGTTTGAGGCAATCTTGTCATGGCAGCAGGAGGCAGGCTTGAAACCGAGGGCCAGACGGGTGCGCCGCACCCTGTCAGTGGGGGTCATGCGTGGCACGCAACGCGACTTGGCCTATGTCGAGGATGTTTCGCCGGGCGGGGTCCGGCTGCGTGGGATCGTAGATGCAGCGGTGGGCGATGTCTTGCGCCTGCATGCCAAGGGCTGCGTGTTCTCGGTCCAGGTGCGCTGGGTGCGTGGCGTCATCTGTGGCGTTCGGTTCCAGACCGACAATGACCCTGGTGAAATCCGGCGCTTTCTGGCCTTGAGCCTCTGCGCAAGGCAAGCGCGCCATGGTGTGGTCCCGATACGCGAGTTGACGCCGATCACCGGTCAATTGCGGCCACAGGACAGTCTCTAGGCCGGTCCTGCGCGATCGTCTTCCACCAGGGCCTCGAGCCGCTGTACTTCCTGGCGCAACCTGCGGCACAACATGTCGGCAAAACGGTTCAGCCGCGCAACACGTCGGTCGTCCTGATGGCGGATCAGATAGAAACTGCGCGTCAGGCTGAACCTTTCCGGCAGAATGCGCTGGACGCCCCCGGCAGAGGGGAGGGCAAAGTCATGCACGACACCAAGGCCCGCACCAAGCCGGATGGCGTTGAATTGCACCGCAACCGAATTCGAGGCCAGCGCGACCCGGTCCAGCCCGAGCTCCGCAAGATAGTCCAACTCGCTGTCGAAGATCATGTCGGCGATATAGCCGATGACCCGGTGCGCACGCAGATCCGCCAGATCCGTGATCGCCGGATGCCGGTCAAGATAGGCTTGCGCCGCAGCCAGATGAAGCCGGTAATCGGTGATCTTCTGCACGCTCAGTCGCCCGGCCTGCGGTGCCGAGACACCGATGGCCATGTCAGCCTCGCGTCTTGAAAGGTTGAAGACGCGCGGCAATGCGATGATCTGGACGTCCAGCGACGGGTTTTCCTCGCAGATGGCTGCGACCACCTGTGGCAGCAGGTAATTCGCGCAGCCATCGGGCGCACCGATGCGGATCTGGCCTGCCAGCCCGGTCCTGACGGGCGCCGCCTGCGTTGCCTCGGTCATGGCAAGTTCGGCCGCGACGGCATGGGGCATCAGTCGCGCGCCTTCCTCGGTCAGTGCATAGCCCTGATGCGAGCGCGTGAACAGTCGCCGCCCCAGGGCCTCTTCCAGCCGCGCGATACGTCTCCCGATGGTGGCCGGGTCCAGCCGCAGGTGTTGTCCTGCCCGGCCCAGACTTTCGGTGCGCGCGAGCGCCAGAAAGATCCGCATGTCGTCCCAGTCCCGCATGCGGCCAATCTGCCCATGTATTGCAGAAATGCAAGACTTGTTTGAGATTTTCCCGCTTCCCAAGGCGAATTCGCAAACCTATCGTGAACATTGAGTCGTAAGAGGAGGAATCGATGGAAGAGCTTTCCCACTGGATTGATGGAGCGCGTGTTGCGGGAGCCTCGGGCCGGTTTGCCGATGTGTTCAATCCGGCCACGGGCGACGTGCAGGCGCGGGTGCCGCTGGCATCGAAGGCCGAACTCGACCACGCGGTGGCGCGCGCCGCCGAGGCGCAGCGCGCCTGGGGGGCGACCAACCCGCAGAAGCGCGCCCGCGTGATGATGGCTGCCGTGGCCCTGATCAATCGCGACATGGACAAGCTTGCCGAGAAACTCTCGTCCGAGCATGGCAAGACCTTTGTCGATGCCAAGGGTGACATCCAGCGCGGGCTGGAAGTTATCGAATACTGTATCGGCGCGCCGCAACTGCTCAAGGGCGAGTTCACCGACAGCGCCGGGCCCGGCATCGACATGTATTCGATGCGCCAGCCGCTCGGTGTGGTCGCGGGCATCACGCCGTTCAACTTTCCGGCCATGATCCCGCTATGGAAGATGGGCCCCGCGCTTGCCTGCGGCAACGCGATGATCCTCAAGCCTTCGGAACGCGACCCGTCGGTGCCGCTGATGCTGGCTGCGATCTTCAAGGAAGCCGGTCTGCCCGACGGTGTGTTGCAGGTCGTCAATGGCGACAAGGAAGCCGTCGATGCGATTCTCGACAACGAGACCATTCAGGCCGTGGGCTTCGTCGGCTCCACCCCGATTGCACACTACATCTACTCGCGCGGGTGCGCGGCCGGCAAGCGGGTGCAATGCTTTGGCGGTGCCAAGAACCACATGATCATCATGCCCGACGCCGACATGGACCAGGCAGCGGACGCGCTGGTGGGTGCCGGTTATGGTGCGGCGGGCGAGCGTTGCATGGCGATCTCGGTTGCGGTGCCTGTGGGCGAAGGCACGGCGGAGGCGCTGCGCGAGCGGCTTGTGCCGAAGATCGAGGCGCTCAAGGTCGGTCCCTGGACGGCAGGTGATGATGTCGATTACGGCCCTGTCGTGACCGCGGCGGCGAAGGAGAACATCCTGCGACTGGTCGAATCGGGTATCGAGCAGGGTGCTGAACTGGTTGTGGACGGGCGCGACTTCAGGTTGCAGGGCTACGAGGACGGCTTTTTCGTCGGCCCGCACCTCTTTGACCGCGTTACGCCCGAGATGGATATCTACCGCAAGGAGATCTTCGGGCCTGTGCTGTCGATGGTCCGCGCAGCAAGCTATGAAGAAGCGCTCGGCCTCGCCATGGACCATGAATACGGGAACGGAACGGCCATTTTCACGCGTGATGGCGACGCGGCGCGCGATTTCGCGCATCGGATCAATATCGGCATGGTCGGGATCAATGTGCCGATTCCGGTGCCGCTGGCCTATCACACCTTCGGAGGCTGGAAGAAATCGGGCTTTGGTGACCTCAACCAGCACGGTCCGGATGCGTTCAAGTTCTACACCCGCACCAAGACCGTGACATCGCGCTGGCCTTCCGGCATCAAGCAGGGCGCTGCTTTCAACTTCAAGGCAATGGACTGATCGAGAGGGCGGGGGGTGACCCCCCGCCCGCATCCCCCATGGAGTATTTTCGGCAAGAAAATGCGGCACGGCTCAGTTGCGTCGGCCCGCGGCGATGTCATCGGCATATTCGTGGTTCTTGTCGCGATGTCCGGCCTCGCCGGCGCGAACGGCGATGATCAGTTCACGCAGGCGTGCGTCCGGTGGCAGGTTCCAGTAGTCGATGGCCATTTGCGGAGAGGGACACTCTCGACATGACCGGCATCCACCATTTCCAGATACTGCGTATAGCTGATGACGGCCTCTTTCTCGAGATAGCCCACGACGCGATGCGCCGTCCGGGGAGCAAGCAGGTAGAGCAGGAAGTAAAGGTTGAAGAAGTCCCCCTGCGCGACGAGGAGCAGCGCGCGCTCCAGCAGGCTGGGTTTCGCGATCTTGCTGAAGGCCATCAGGTGCATCCGTTCGTTCTCGGCTTCGTCGAGAAGCTCGCGTATCCAGCTCTCGTCGTCGCGGATGTGCCGGAGCGCCTTGAGATGTTGCAACATGCCCCCGACCATGCCGGGCACGGCCGCGACTGTTTCCAGCACGACTGCGCGATGCCCATAGCGCCGCGCGAAGAATGCATCGGCAAAGACGCGCATGAACTTGACCACCCGCAACGCAATCCTGTCCGACAATCCGGCGGGCAAATGGTGCCGGATCGAGGCGTTGCGGTCATGATCGTGAAGATCGAACATGACACCCTCGATCATGATACGTTCCACAGATGGAGCCTGCCGCATCCGCGGCAAGAAAGATGCCGCAACACGTCCCGTCAGGGACCTGAAAAATTCCTGCAACAGTTGCGGCCTATTGACGCCGCTCAATCATCCGGGAGGAGCGTATGGATTTCAGCTTGAGCGAGGAGGCGCAGGCCATCTTCGACATGGCGCGCGATTTCGGTGCCGAGAACATCGCGCCAAACGCGCGCAAATGGGAGGCAGAGGGAACGATCCCGAAAGAGCTATGGGCCAAATTCGCCGAGCTTGGCTTTGGCGGGCTCTATGTCCGGGAGGAGACGGGCGGGGCCGGGCTCTCGCGGCTGGAGGCCACGCTGATCTTCGAGGCGCTCTCGATGGCCTGTCCCTCGGTGGCGGCGTTCCTGTCGATACACAACATGTGCGCGGCGATGATCGACAAGTTCGGCTCCGATGCAATGCGCGAGGAGCTCTTGCCGAGGGTGGTCGGGCTGGAGTGCTTCATGTCCTATTGTCTGACCGAACCAGGATCGGGCTCGGATGCGGCGGCGCTCAAGACGCGGGCGGTGCGGGACAACGAAGGCTATGTGCTTGATGGCACCAAGGCGTTCATCTCGGGTGGCGGCTATTCGGATGGCTATATCGTCATGGCCCGGACCGGTGAGGATGGCCCCCGCGGAATCTCGGCGCTTGTCGTGATGGACGGCACGGAAGGGCTGAGTTTCGGTGGGCTTGAGGACAAGATGGGCTGGCGCTCTCAGCCCACGCGTCAGGTGCAGCTCGACGCGTGTCGTGTCGGGGCCGGTGCGCTTCTGGGTGAGGAGGGGCATGGATTCCGCTATGCCATGGCCGGGCTTGATGGCGGGCGGCTGAACATTGCGGCCTGCAGCCTTGGCGGGGCACAGGCAGCCCTTGACGCCACACTGGCCTATATGGGCGAGCGCAGTGCGTTCGGTCAGACGCTCGATCAGTTCCAGGCGTTGCAATTCCGGCTGGCCGAGATGGAGATCGAGATGCAGGCCGCGCGGGTGTTCCTGCGGCAAGCGGCCTGGAAGCTCGATCAGGGGGCACCCGATGCAACCAAGTTCTGCGCCATGGCGAAGAAATTCGTTACCGAAGCCGGCAGTCGTGTGGCCGATCAGTGCCTGCAACTGCACGGCGGCTATGGATATCTGGCCGATTACGGCGTCGAGAAACTGGTGCGCGATCTGCGTGTGCATCAGATTCTCGAGGGCACGAACGAGATCATGCGCCTGATCGTGGCGCGGCAGATGCTGGCGGCGCGCTGATGGCCGATATTCATATCCGCCGCGAAGGCCGTGCGGGCAGGATCACACTTGCCCGCCCCAAGGCATTGAATGCACTGAGCTACGAGATGTGTCTGGCGATCGATTCTGCCCTCCGGGACTGGGCGAGGGATGACCGGGTCGCGCTGGTGCTGATCGACGCCGAGGGCGAGAAGGCCTTTTGCGCGGGCGGTGACATTGCCGAGATGTTTGCGACCGGGGCTGCAGGCGATTACGCCTATGGTCGCCGGTTCTGGTCGGATGAATACCGCATGAATGCGCGTCTGGCCGAATATTCCAAGCCGGTTGTCGCCTTTCTGCAAGGGTTTGTCATGGGGGGCGGTGTCGGCGTCGGGTGCCATGCCAGCCACCGGGTGGTGTGTGAGACGAGCCAGATTGCCATGCCGGAATGCGGCATAGGGCTGGTGCCGGATGTGGGCGGGTCATTGCTGCTGGCGCGCGCCCCGGGTGGGCTGGGAGTCTATCTTGGCCTGACAGGTGCGCGGATGGGACCGGGCGATGCAATCCGCGCGGGTTTTGCCGACTTCTACCTGCCGCAATCCGGCTGGGAGCCTGCCAAGGCCGCCCTGGTGGCCTCAGGCGATATCGAGAAGCTGTCAGGGACGGACGCGCCCGAGGCTGCGTTCGCAGTCGAGGCAGCGCGGATAGAAGCGGTGTTCGGTGCAGAGACACCGGACGAAATGATTGCCGCGCTGGAGTCCGACGGGTCGGGGTTCGCCAGCCGCGCGCTGTCGGTGCTGCGCCGCAATTCCCCGCTTTCGGTGGCCTGTACCCATGCCATGCTGCGTAATCTGGGCCGCGGAGCCACGATCCGCATGGCGCTGGCACAGGAATACCGCTTTACATGGCGGTCAATGGAGCACACGGATTTCCTCGAGGGCATCCGGGCGGCGATCATTGACAAGGACCGATCACCCCGCTGGCGCCATGCGCGGCTGGAGGATGTGACCGAACAGGAAGTCGCTGCACTGCTTGCCCCGTTGGGCGATGCGGAACTGGCATTCGAGGAGGAGAGCCAATGAAGATCGGGTTTGTTGGGCTGGGAAACATGGGCGGGCCGATGGCGGCCAATCTGGTGAAGGCCGGGCATGAGGTGCAGGGTTACGATCCGGTGGCCCCCTGCCCGGAAGGCGTGACGCAGGCTGCCAGTGCAGCCGGGGCCGCCATGAGGGCCGAGGTGGTCATCACCATGCTGCCCAATGGGGCTATCCTGCGCAGCGTCGCCGACGAGATCATTCCCGCCATGGCCGCTGGCGCGGTGCTGTGCGACTGTTCGACAGTCGATGTGGCAAGCGCGCGCGCGGTTGCGGAACAGGCCAGGGAAGCAGGACTGGGGGCGCTGGATGCGCCGGTCTCGGGCGGTGTCGGCGGTGCGAGCGCTGGCACGCTGACCTTCATGGTGGGCGGCAGCGATGCCAGTTTCGCGTCTGTGCGGCCGCTGTTCGAGGTGATGGGGCAGAAGGCGGTGCATTGTGGTACGCCCGGCGCAGGGCAGGCGGCCAAGATCTGCAACAACATGATCCTCGGCGCCACCATGGCCGTCACCTGCGAGGCCTTTGCGCTGGCCGACAAGCTGGGACTGGACCGGGCGCGGATGTTCGATGTTGTCTCGACCTCGTCGGGTCACAGTTGGTCGATGAATGCCTATTGTCCCGCCCCCGGTGTCGGCCCGCAAAGCCCGGCCGACAATGATTACAAGCCCGGATTTGCGGCCGAACTGATGCTCAAGGACCTGCGCCTGTCGCAACAGGCGGCCGAAGCGGTCGATGCGGACACGCCGATGGGTGCGCGGGCGATGGCACTTTACGAGGCGTTTGTCGAACAGGAGGATGGCCGGGGACGCGATTTCTCGGCACTGCTGCCGCGCTTTGCCGCGCGCGGGCGCGGGCCGACCGGATAGACCCGCCATCTGCGTCACTGTGTCTGGTCCCGGATGGTGTACCGGGGCTTGCGGAATCCTCTTGCAAATGACATTCTCATTTTGCAATGGCAGAATGTCTATTGCCTGTAAAAGGAGTCCCAACCATGCTTGCCAGAAATGTCGGGGGCATTGATCGCATCGCGCGAATCGTGCTCGGCCTTGCCCTGATTGCCGGATTCTTTCTCAATTCCGAGGCCAGCCTGCGCTGGCTCTATCTGATCGGCCTGGTGCCGCTGGCGACCGGTCTGATGCAAACCTGCCCGCTCTATTCCCTGCTAGGACTCAATACCTGTCCTGCAAAGAAGGGCTGACCGGGCAAGCCGCGCAAGCGGTCATCGGCCTGTCAGAAACTTGCGCCGGCGCGTCAAGATTTGGCTTGCAGGCCTCAATACGCTTGGATAAAACGCGCGGCAGAGTTGGGGAGTGGCGCAATGGTAGCGCAACGGTTTTTGGTACCGCAGGTTGCAGGTTCGAATCCTGCCTCCCCAGCCAGTTGAGAGCACGGCTTTCAGACATCCGCAGGAGATCGCTTGCTTGTCGTGGCATCCTGATGCAGAGCTTGCCGCGCACAGCGCATTGAATTCTGCAACCCCTAAAGCGAGCTTTCAAACCATCGGAAAATCGTAAACGGTATCATCCGCTGGTCCTCTCGCGGCGCGTGACAGGACCGTCATCGCGATTGCGAAGCGCCGGCAACCCTGA
>SKYA01000113.1 GCA_007128135.1 Paracoccaceae bacterium
CTTGATGCGGCCCTGTGGCAAGGGGAACACAAGGCCCGCTGTGGTGGCCTGGCCCTGCCCTGCCCCGGTCCCGAAGCCATGCTGGCGCATCTGGTGGTCCACGCGCTGCATGACCACGAATTGAACAATGGGCCTGTCCTGATAAGCGATCTGCGCCATCTGCTTGCTAGGACACCGCCCGATCCGGCAAAACTTGGGGCTCTGGTATCTGCATTGGGTATTGAACGGGCGCTGTCGCTGGCGCTGTCGCTGCTGTCCGAGAGGCAGGTTGCGCTGGCAGGGCTGGAAACAGCTTTGCAGAAGGGAGTATCCCTTTCGCCCGATATCGCGATGGCGCTTCTGTTTCAGGATCCCGGGCAGCGCAATGAATTGCGTCTGGCGGCAGATATCGCTCAGGCCGGGGCGGGCGGAAGAGTGCGGCTTCTGCTGCAGCGCGCCCTGCCGGGGCGTCGCACCGCGCTGGACCGCTGGTACATGGAACAGGGCGGCACAGACACGCCTCCTCCGGTGGCGCCATTGCTGTGGCTGTGGTTCCTGCGGATGCGCTGGCAACAGATGCGCGCGCGTGCGGGCAAGGTGGCCGGTGTCGACCCGCGAGACCATCTGCTGCATTTGCGAGACCTGCGCGACAGGGCTCGCTGATGCCGGTGCCTCCCCACCTGACCGTGCTGACGGCAAGCTACAACAGGGCGCATCTGCTGGGCCGGTTACACGCGTCGCTCGCGCATCAGACGGTGGACGAAGGCGTGGTCGAATGGCTGGTGGTCGATGATGGTTCAACCGATGCAACCGCGACCCTGCTGGATGACCTTGCGCACGAGGGCGGCGCGGTCCGCTTGCGGACCCTTCGCGCCCGGCATGGCGGCAAGCATCGCGCGCTCAATCTTGGGCTTCAGGCCGCTCGTGCCCCCTGGGTGATGGTGGTTGACAGCGATGACTGGTGCACCCCCGATGCGCTGCCGCGCGCGATGGCCGAGACTGCGACCGTGCCAGAGGATGTCTTCGCCATACTCGCGCCGCTGGTCGTGCCCCGGGCAGGACGGCAGTTCAGCTTCGGTCGCCCGCGCCGTGCTGTCAGCTTTGCCCAGCGCTCTCTCGAAGACCCGCCTTTCGACTGCACGCTGATCCTGCGTCGCGCTGCCCCCGGGCTGCGTTTCCCCGAATTCGAAGGCGAGGATTTCCTTGCAGAGGCAGCCCTGCTTTTCGATCTGGGAAAAGAGAGTCGGGTCTGGCTGTCCGATCAGGTTCTAGTGGGTGCCGAATATCAGCCTGACGGTCTGTCGGCCCGGATCAGACGCAAGCGCATGGACTCCCCGCTTGGGGCCTGCCATACTTACCAGACAATGTTGGCTTGCCCACTGCGCGCAGGCCAGCGCCTACGCGCGCTGGCCAATTTCGGTCGGTTCTGGTGGCACGCGCTGATGGCACGCCGCCACCCCCTGCCTCGCCCTGCAAGCCTTGGTCAGGCACTGGCACTCGGAGCGGGATGGGCTCTGGCGCTGGCCGATCGCAGGGCCGAGTCGCGCGCGCCCCGGGCACGCGAGCGTAGGGATTGACAGGACCTGGCGCGCGCCCGATGGCAGAAATGGCCCCGCCAATCGAGAGTTCATCGCGGCTGCTCAGCCTGACACTGACCGTCGATGAGTGGCTGGGGGATGACACACTGGCCGCGCATCATCCCCGCTCCGATCCGGTTCAGGACCTCGCGCCGAAAGTTCCCGTGCTGATCCTGGCCGACCTGTGTATCCGGCAGGGCAACCCCGGCGGCGCGGTGGTCCGCTGGTTGCCGCTGTCTGAAGCCAATCGGCGGGACGGTCGGATGCGGATGACGACAGTAACGCTCTGACTGCGGCGACTCAGTCCGCGTGTCATAGCCGCTCGAACCCCTCGGCACGATCAAAGACGCTCTTGAGATCGAAGATCACCGCGCGCGCATGTCCAAGCGAGCGGAGCCAATCCGCCCCGCGCACGCGAAAGCACTGATGTGCCACAGCCATCAGAACTGCGTCATACCCTTGGCCCGGCGCAGTCAGAGCCAGCCCGTATTCGTGCTGTGCCTCGGCAAGGTCGGCATGGGGATCATGGACATCGACCGTGATGCCATAGTCGCGCAACTCCTGCACCACGTCGATCACGCGCGTATTGCGCAAATCCGGACAATCTTCCTTGAAGGTCAGCCCCAGCACCAGCACACGCGCACCATGGACCGGCAAGCTTCGCTGCGCCATCGCCTTGACCAGACGCCCCGCCACATGCGTGCCCATCCCGTCATTGATCCGCCGCCCGGCGAGGATGACCTGAGGGTGATAGCCCAGTGCCTCGGCCTTGTGGGTCAGGTAATAAGGGTCCACGCCGATGCAATGCCCACCGACCAGGCCGGGTCGGAAGGGCAGGAAATTCCACTTCGTACCAGCCGCGCGCAGCACGGCATCGGTGTCCAGCCCCATGCGATGAAAGATGATCGCCAATTCGTTGACCAGAGCGATATTCAGATCGCGCTGGGTGTTCTCGATCACCTTTGCGGCTTCGGCCACGCGGATGCTCTCGGCAGGGTGCGTTCCTGCAAGGATGATCGAGGCATATAGCGCATCAATCCCGCGCGCCACCTCGGGGGTAGAGCCTGACGTGACCTTGACGATATCGGGCAGCCGGTGAGCGCGATCGCCGGGGTTGACACGCTCGGGGCTGTAGCCTGCGAAGAAATCAGTGTTGAAGCGCAGTCCCGACACGCGCTCGAGAACCGGCACGCACTCTTCTTCGGTCGCACCCGGATAGACCGTGGACTCGAAGACCACCACATCGCCGCGCTTGAGTACCCTTCCGACGGTTTCCGAGGCGCGGATCAGCGGCGTCAGATCTGGGCGCTTGTGAGCATCGATTGGCGTGGGAACCGTAACGATATAGATGCGGCAGCGAGACAGGGCCTCCGCATCATGCGTGATCTGCAGCCCGGTTGCAGCCTGCAGTTGCCCGGGGCTGACCTCTCCCGTTGCATCATTGCCGGCACGCAAGGCGGCGACGCGCGCTGGGTTCACGTCGTATCCGATGACCTCGCGCAAGCGGGCAAATTCAACCGCAAGCGGCAGGCCGACATAGCCCAGCCCGATCACCGCCAGGGCTGCAGAAGTGAAATCGGGCGGGTCAGGCAAGAAGTCAGACACCATGATACTCCCGATACCAGCGCACGAAAGCGGTAATCCCCTCGCGCACGGGGGTTTGCGGGCGATAACCGGTCAGACGGTACAGAAGATTTCCGTTGGCCCAGGTCGCGGGGACATCGCCAAGCTGCATCTCCATGTAGTTCCTGATGGCAGGACGACCCAGTTCCTGCTCGATTGCGTCGATGAAGTCCTCCAGCCGGACCCTGTCGGAATTGCCGATATTGACCACACGGAACGGAGCGACGGGCGAAAGACTGTCGCCCTCCACGGCGGTCTCCGGTCCGCCCGGTACTGCATCGATCAGCCCTGCAATCCCCCGCACAAGATCCGTGACATATGTGAAATCGCGCCACATCTGGCCATGATTGTAGATGTCGATGGGAGTGCCGTTCAGGATGCCGCGCGTGAACTTGAACAATGCCATGTCCGGGCGTCCCCATGGGCCATAGACAGTAAAGAAACGAAACATTGTGACCGGCAGGCCGTGAATATGCGCCCAGGAATGGCCCATCGCCTCGTTTGCCTTCTTGGTGGCTGCATAGATGGTCAGGGGCGTGTCGCATTTCTGCCCCTCGTCGAAGGGCATTTCCGTATTCGCTCCATAGACCGACGACGTCGAAGCCATCAGCAGATGGCGGGTCTGAACCGAACGCGCGCATTCCATCACGTTGAAGCTGCCGACGATGTTGGCGTCGATATAGGCGCGAGGATTCTCGAGACTGTAGCGAACCCCTGCCTGGGCCGCGAGATGGATGACCACATCGGGGCGTGCGTCCTCCATTGCCCTTGACAGACGCTCCATGTCTTCGAGCATGGCGACATGGGCAGTGAACCCCGCATGTTGTCCCAGCAAGGAATGGCGGCGTTCCTTCAGCGCGACATCATAATAGTCGGTCAGCCCATCATAACCTGTGACGTGCCAGCCCTGCTGCAGCAGCAATTCGGCCAGATGAAAGCCGATGAAGCCGGCAGTGCCGGTAATGAAGGCGCGCCGAGGCGTCATGCGCTGCCTCCGAGTGCCATGGCAGGGCGCCCGACACTCTCGTACGCAACAAAACCTGCCTCTTGCGCGCGTGCGGCGTCATAGACATTGCGCAGATCAGCCATGCGCGGGGTGGCCATCGCCCGCGCCAGTCGTGCGAGGTCGAGCGCGCGAAACTCGTTCCACTCGGTCAGGATCAGCAGGCAGTCAGCCCCTTCGGCCGCTACATAGGGGTCATCGAGCCACGTCACCCCGGGCAACAGCGCCGCACCCTCCTTTTGGCCCTGCGGATCGACGACACGCACGCTGGCCCCAGCCCCGACAAGGGCAGGAATGATCGTGAGTGAAGGCGCGTCGCGCATGTCGTCGGTTTCGGGCTTGAATGTCACTCCCAGCACGGCAATCGACTTGCCGTTCACGGAGCCGCAGCAGACATCGACCACCTTCTCGATCATCCGACGCTTGGTCATGTCATTGACCGTAATCACCGTTTCCGTGATGCGCTGGGGCACACCATGTTCCTGGCCAATACGCGCGAGCGCACTTGTATCCTTGGGGAAACACGACCCGCCATAGCCGGGGCCTGCATGCAGGAACTTGGACCCGATACGACCGTCAAGTCCGATCCCCTTGGCGACATCCTTGACATCCGCGCCCACGCGCTCGCACAATGCGGCGATTTCGTTGATGAAACTGATCTTGGTGGCCAGGAAGGCATTGGCCGCGTATTTTATCATCTCGGCGGTTTCCAGCCCGGTATAGACGATAGGGAAATCACGCAGATACAGTGGCCGGTAGACTTCGCCCATCACTGTTTTCGCGCGGTCGCTTTCAACGCCGACCACCACACGATCAGGCTTCATGAAATCCTCGATCGCAGCTCCTTCGCGCAGGAACTCAGGATTTGATGCGATATCGAACTCGGCCAGCGGGTTAGTCTCTCGGATCACCCCTGCAACCTTACGGTTGGTGCCGACAGGCACTGTGGACTTCGTGACAACGACAGCATGGCCTGTCAGCGCCTTCGCAATTTCGCGCGCAGCAGCCATGACATGGGTCAGATCGGCATGTCCGTCACCACGCCTTGTGGGCGTGCCGACAGCGATGAAGACCGCATCCGCTCCGGCGACGGCGCTGGTCAGATCTGTGGTAAAGTGCAACCGCCCTGCGGCGACATTGCGCGCCATCATGGCAGCCAGTCCCGGCTCGTAGATAGGCACCTCGCCAGCGTGCAATCGTGCGATCTTGTTTGCATCCTTGTCAGCGCAGGTCACTTCATGGCCGAATTCGGAAAAACACACCCCCGAGACGAGCCCGACATAGCCTGTCCCGATCATGGCAATCTTCATGTCATTTCATTCCCTTGCGATATCCCTCTGGCCTTCGCTGAATACGCAGCCCCGGTACTGACATGCGGGACAAGCGAACCGACGCCACTGCCAGAATTCGGCCAGTAGGGATGAACAGCCTCGGGGCCGAGCCGATACATACTGACCCGGTCAGGCGCAACTGCAAACATGACGGATATCGGAACCCCCGAGCGTCTCAGCCCAACCGCTTTGCCAGTTCCGGAGTGAATTCGAGCTCGATTCTCGTACGATTGCGCTTTCTCGGCTGGCGGAAAAAACGCATCCCGAGCGTGTAGATCGCGATGAAGGCGAGGCTTTGTCCGACGATAAACAGATAACCGGCCGATGCATTGTCCCAAAGCAACACATGACCAAGGGTTCCTGCTGCGACAAGGGGCAGGATGAGCGCTGTCGTCGCAGGGTTCGAGACATGCCGCCTTCCGCGCCCGAAATAGCCGATGTCCAGACCGCGCATAACCAGCTGGTGGAAATGTAGCCGGTCAGGCTTGTCCAGCCGCTGCCCCGCAAGGCTGCGACGATAGATCGCCAGCACAGTATCGGCCAAGGGCCAGAAGAACAGTCCGATGATAGCAGCAAACGAGACTTCCGGAACCCGTGCGATCAGCAGAATGCCCAGCCAAGTCAGCAAATGGCCCAAAGCGTATGCGCCCATATCCCCCAGGAACAGCTTGCCACGAGGCCAGTTGAACAACATGAAACCAAAAATCGCCGCGGCCAGGATCGATGCAATGAGCGCGATGTCGGGCTGTCCGGCAAGCATGGCGATGGCCGCCAACCCCGTCGCCGCGATAGCCGCCACCCCGGAACTGAGACCGTTCACACCGTCGATCAGGTTGAAAGCATGGCATATCCCGCTACCCCAGATCAGCGTCAAGGGGATCGCGAGCGCCGCCACGGAAAAAACGGCGTCCAGAGGAAAGAGATCAACCTGAGTCACCCAGGTCTGGAACAGAAGAAGCGCCAGAAGCGAGGACAGGAACGCAGCCACAAGCCGCCTCCGCGGAGATACCATGATCCCCAGATCCTCCGCCAGACCAGCCAGCACCAGGGGGAGCAGCGACGCCAGCAGAAAAAGCAGCATGCCCCCGGCCATAGATTCGTGAACATAGTATGCCAGACTGCCTCCTCCCAGAAGCCCCAGGATGATCGCAAGTCCGCCCAAGCGGGCAGTTGGCTGCTTGTGGGCAGCCTGTACCGCACGAAGGTCTGCGCGGGGAATAAGTGTGTTGGGCCAGCGCCGCGCCGCATAGACAATCAGAGCGCAAAGCGAGGCAGAAATCACGAAGCTGGAAAAGTGGGCTATAGAAAAATCTGGCAGGTTCATGAGAATCCTGTGCGAATGACACAAGGGGACGATGCGCTACCAACTGCCGGAACGCAACCAAGCTACACAACCTGTGGGTATCGGAAACATGACGGTTTTGCAATGCACCCCCCTTATGCTTGATGAAGACGCCGGAAACTGTTGCCTTGTTGCCCTAACGGTGGGCGCAAATCCGTCGGATCCGTTGTCAGGAAACTGTCTGGCTTCAGGATCTCGGACGCCAGTTGCTCTGGACGCGGCAACAGGCACAAGGGGCTCCACGCGACCCCTTCCGTGTTGCAGTCGGCAATCAATCATCCCTCTGCGGGAGGGGACGCAAGTCGGCGGCTTCAGAGCGTGCTCAGCAGCGCATCGATGGTCTGGCGAAACTCGACCAACCCATCAGGCTCGCGGATTACTGCAATCCGGCCTGACGCACCACGCATCCGCGACTCTGCCCAGCTGACGACATAACCTGCGTCGCGCCCGCGCAGGAAAGGGTTGGCATTGATCACTCCTGCCCCGAACAGGGTCATCAAGTCGGTTTCAGGTGCCGCGCTGAGCGCCGCATGGGCGCCCTCCATGCCAAGGAAATGCGCCAGATAAAGCCTCCCTGCCGTGATTTCATGTCCGCGCGCCCTCAGGTAGCTCTCTCCTTCGCGCGCGAGATTCAGCACCATCTCGCGCGAGACATCGGGATCCGTCCGCAGAGCTAGCAACTCGGCGCGCGACAGTGTGGCGCTGAGGTCGGGCCGATAGGTACGCATCATGCGCAGCCAGGTGCTTTCAATGAACTGTCCCAAGCCTGTCGCGGTGGAAAGGGGGTTGCGCGCATCGGCCCGACCGGCGGATTCGATCTGGATGATCCGGTTCACGAGATGCTCGACAGCATCGCCTCCTGTCAGAGATTGCGTGCCCGCACTTGCGCGAACCTGCACCCCTGCCGTGGTTGTCGCCGCCGGACCGGAGCCGCGTGTCGGACCATAACAGGCAGGCGCGCGCTCGGGGCCGGGACGGTGAACATAGCAGCGCAGCCTTGTCTCGGCGCCAGATTCAAGCGCGATATAGAGAATCTGGTCGAGGTCCGAGGCCGAAGCGGCGTCCTGCGCTGCTCCCAGCGTGGCGCTGAACATCAGCGTCATCCGGTCGTCGGGCATCGCATCCTCGTCAAGCTTGTGGGTCTGCGCCAAGAGCATGATGATCTGCCCCACCTGCCCCGGCGAAAGACCGTGGCGCAGAGCACTGGCATAGAGCGCATCCATCACTCGGGGAGTGGATGTGCTCTGACCACCGCTTCGTGCAGTACCCTCCAGCAGCGCGGGCAGATCCTGACGTAGCCAGGGGTCAGCGGCAATTCCGATATCGAAATGCAAGGGTTCGGCCTGGTTGATTCCTTGATCGCTCTCGTCAGATATCGGCGCGCGCAATACACTATCGAGGGCTTCGCCCCGTCCCAACGCACCCAGATACCGATCACCGTCATAAATCGCGAGTTGCGCAAATTGCACGCTTCCGTCGGGTCGGCGCAACTGGCGCAGCGCCAGGATCTGGCCCGCTTGCAGTTGGTCCAACCCGAGAGCCTGTGACGCCACCCGCGCGACTTGTTCTGCCTGAGGCGCAGACAGCCCCTCGAGTTCCAGCAGACCCGCAAGATCCGCGCCACGGCTGATCTTCAGGAAACTGTCAGAAATCGGACGCTGACGGGCGTAGGTCGGTATCAGCGCATGCGCATCTGCACCCAGCCGCCCGGCGCTGCCACTGGCGTGAGCCACGAGCGCGCGGGCTTCTGCCACACTCTGCGGGCGTGGAATGCGACCATCGGCGGGCGCGATCGGGGCCTCGACGCCCCGCTGGCTGGCCTGGATCATGCGTTGCCGCTGAGCCTGAAAGATGGCAAAGTCCTCGGGACTGGTGGGCAGGCTTACGCTCAGCCTTTCGCCCGGCTCCAGCAATGGAGCCTGCACAAGCAGGACATCGCCTGCTCCGCGCGGCGCAGGCAAGCTGTCAGGTCTCGGCAGGCGCGTCGGTGCGGCACCTCCACCGGCCTGACCAAGATTGAGCAAGAGGGGATCACCAGGCAGATCGATGGAGCCGCGAAAGGCCTGACGACCATCGTCCTCCTCGGGCGCAGGGGCGGACAGTGGCGCTTCAGCCGCGTCGCGAAGCGGCGTGGTCGCAAGACCTGCATCGGCCCCGCCATTTCCCGCAACTGGCTCCTTGACAGGCATGACGCCCGGATCTCTTGCGGCAATCGGGATCAGACCGGCTTGCCAGACCATCCAGCCCGACCCTGCCAGACCCATCAGCATGACCAGCCCGCCGACGACCAGAAGTGGCCAGCGCATTCCCGTCTTCTTGCGCTTCTGGCGCAGGCTGGCCTGTTTGCGGGCCTGAAGGAAACGGGGGTCGACCTGGCTCAATCAGAACCTGCCTCTCTCAATGGCATTCCGCAATCGATCGGCATTGGTCGGGTTGCTCTGAGCCGGCTGGGCTGGTTGCTGTTGCGGAGCAGCCTGTTGACGCTGTTGCGGCGCAGCTTGCTGCTGCTGGCGCTGCTGCTGGTTGCGCACGACAGGTTCTGGAGAAGGGCAGACCACATCGGTGCTGGCCCTCACCATCAGCAGAATGGCAGGGGTAGGTTCTACACCCTCGGCACGCTGTCCGGTTCTTTCAAGATACTGTCGCAGCGCCCCGCGCGAGCCATTCCCCCAATCGCCGTCGATGCGCATCCTGTAGCAGCCGACACGCTGCAATTCCGTCTGCACCGCTGCAGCCAGTTCGGCGTCGGTCATCTCGGGGAGGTTGAGTTCGGGCGGGGTGACATCTTCACCCCTGATCCGGGGAAGCGAGGCGCGTGAATCAAGGCTGCGCAAGTCGGGATCCAGCGCGGCCAGCCAGGCGATCGGTGTGTCGGGAATGAACGGGGAGCGGGCAGTGGCCAGAACCTCGGTGGCTGAGAGTTGTTGCAATGCACGCGCCACGCCTATATCGCGCGGTGCGGGTTCCGGCAGGGCAGCAAGCGTGATCGTCCCCTCGCTCAAGCCAGGCGCAGGCAAAGGTTCGTCCTCAAGGATGATGAGATCAAAGCCGAAGCCCGAGCTGGAGGCTCCAGGGGTGCTGGCGGTGGAGTCGTTCGGATTGATCTGCATCGAATCGCTCGCCGCTTTCGACAGTTCGATCACCCCGGTACCATCGGCCGGAATCTGCACTCCCTGCGCGCGCCAGGTTCGCAGGATGCGCTCGCGCATGGTGTCGGGCATCATCGCCAGCGCCTCGAACTCCTCAGCTGTCGGTCGCAGCGGATTGAAAAAGAACGGGGCGGTCAGCGATGACTGGTCCCATGGGATCTGCTGACCCATTGTCACTGCCTCGACCTCGTTACGGACTTCGATCATCAGTTCCGAGATCGGTTGGCCTTCGGTCCCTATATGGCGCAACAGGGCCCGTGTGAACGGGCTGTTCTGGCCCTCGCGCCCGTCATAGGTCAGATTGCCGGGTTGAGTAGCGAAGGCCACGAATGTATCGCGCCCGGTTTCAGGCACCGCCAGACCTGCCGGCATATCCGCGCCCAGTGACTCAAGGAGAGGATTGTTTCGGCAGGCATCAAGGAGAATGATGCTGTGCCGCCCGACAGCGCTGAGCCGGTCGGTGATGCCATCAAGCCGCAGGGTCTGGTCTGCGACAAGGTCGACCTTGTCGAGCACCGCATCGACCGGAGCGAGGTAGTTCACCCCGGATTTCTGAAAACCGTGTCCCGAAAAATAGAACAGAACAGCCTCTGCACCTGCCGCGGCCTGTGCGAATTGTTCGAGCGTGCGCCTGAGATCGTCGAATGCACTATCCAATGCCAGCGTGACATCGAAACCTTGCCTCTGCAATGCCGCTGCAATATCGCGCGCATCGCGTGTGGCGTTGGGCAAAGGGTCGAGATGAACGTAATTTCCGTTGCCGACGACAAGCGCCATGCGCTGTCCATCTGCCAGAGCCTTCTCCGGAACAACGACCAGCAGTGCGAGCAACATCAACCGCACCAGACGCAGGACATGATCGGAAAATGAATCTGTCATGACTCGAAACATTGGATAATACCGCTTTCGTACCATTCTAGCCCGAATTGATGGTGCAGGCGAGTCTCGCGAGGGGAAATCGGGCAAAGTCGCCTGTCCTGCCCCTACATATGCAATTCGATGCGGACCTTGAGCGCGCTATGCAGCGTTTGTCAGCGGGAAGAGCCGCATCTCAGCGGAACCCGCCCCGGATCGCATCCCCGAGCCGCGATGCACCACCACTGGGTGCAGGCGCGGCAGGAGCAGGGCTGACCTGCCGCTGAGGCGCGGCAGGAGCAGGGCGCGCCGGCTGCGGAGCGGTGCGCGCCGATGGGGTTGCGCGCACGGCAGGCGCCTGCGCCACAGGAGCCGGGCAGACCTCGCCCTCGCTCTCGCGAACCATGCGAACAAGCTCGGGGGTGGGCTCCTGTCCGTCAGAGGACTGATTGCTGCGGTTCAGATAACTGGTGAGGGCCCTGCGGGACCCTGGACCCCATTGCCCGTCGACGCGAAGTCGATAACAGCCAACTCGCGCCAGTTCGCTCTGCAGTTCGCGCGCTAGTTCCACGGGACTCAGCGTCGCGAGGTCGTCATCTGGAAGTGCTTCGTCGAGTGGCAGCGTGACATCGGTGCCAACCAGGCGGGCACGCAGGTCAATGGTAGTTGCTTCTGTGGCTTTGGGAGGTGAGAGCGAAGCCAGGCGACCAACCGGGTCCATGGGCGGAAGGTCACGTACCTGAAGCGTTCCGAACTCGCGTGCCAGCACGCTCTCCGGCTCGATTGCAACATTCGGAATTTCGGTCTGGGCACGCAGAACGACAGGAGCCTGTGTCGCAGTCACGTCCTCGCGCTGTGGGGACTCAGGCTCTTGCGGTCTCGTTAGCGAGGTGGGTGTGGCGGCAGGTGGCTCATCCACGAAGATCAGATCGAAGCTCGGCCTTTCATCCGCATTGGCGGCGCCGCTGGCGAGCCCCAGCCCGATGCTGACGCATAACAGCACCCTTCCGGCAAGCCCGACAGACCCGCTGCGGGCAGGGTCATATATAACTGGTCTGGAAAACCATGCCGACATGGTACCAGAATAACGCAACTTCCGCGCCGGGACGAGTCCGTTGTGATCGAACTGGCGCGATCGTGTATTTTCGCAGTCTTCGGTCTGCCTTGCATATCGCTGTCTTTGGCAGTTTTGTCCCGACTCGGGACCTGATACACTTGTATCCGCTTTAAGGTTGTTATTTTGGAGTGATTTATTCGGAACTGCCCGGATTTGGCGCCTGACACGCCCTGAACAGGAGAGCAATGGATATCTTCACCTTGCCCGGGAAAGGCCGTTTCAGAAGGCGCCACACGGGCACGCGACCCTGCCAACCCGCCTGCATGCCCTGCAAGACAACCCTGAGCGACGCCTGATGAACCCCAAGAACCAGAGGAACCGTGCCCAATGAGCCTGAAGCGTTTTCTGGAACCGATAAGCCCTGAAAACCCATGTGGCCCCGACCTGTTCGAGGCGATGGACGACCCGTTCGAGTCCTACATGCTTCAGGCCGAGGATCGGTTGCCGCAGCAATTCTTCAATGCTGAGGGCAGGTTCCGCGTCGACCCGGGCTCTATCAAGGTCCAGGCCGAGATCGACAAGGCCGCTGCGCTGATGGAGCGCTCGCGCGATCTGCGGGTGCTGGCGTGGCTGGCACAGTTCTGTGCTGCGGCGCGGGATCTGGGCGCGATGGTTGAAGCGATCGAGTTGATGGCCGAACTTCTGGAGACCTACGGCGCGCAGCTGCATCCGCGCACCAGCGAGGACGAGATCGACCGCTGCAATGCGATCGAGATGTTAGATGGGGCCAGCAGCATGCGCCTTCCTCTGGAATTCATGCCTCTGGCGAAGGATCGGCGGTTGAATGTCCTGACATGGCGACGTGTCGCGATTGCGGACGGACGGCGCAACCCTGTTTCCGAAGATGGCGAGCCGGGCGATCTGGATGCGCTTATGGCTGCTTTGCGCTCTGCCGAGAATTCCGAACAGGTAACGGCCAGCCACGGGTTGGTGACTCGACTGAAAGAGGCGATGACGCGGATCGAATATGCCTGCCTTGCAGACGAAAGCCGCCCCTTCAGGCCCAACCTGGAAAAGGTGCACGGACAGATTGACGCGCTTCTGGCCTTGCTGCACGAGGCCAGACCCGATCTTGCCGGTGAAGAGGCCATGTCGGCCGATGCGACCCAGGATGACGAAGGAACGGGGCCTGACAGCGGCCCGGCATCAACTCCTTCGGTGGTTCCGGCAGGGAGTATTTCCAGCCCGCGTCAGGCCCGCCTCGCACTCGAGGCCCTTGAACTGTATTTCGCCCGGAACGAACCCTCGTCACCCAGTTTCCTCCTGGTGCGTCAGGCGCGACAGCTTCAGGGCCGCCCTCTGGTCGAGGCACTGGAATTGCTTGTCCCGTCCAAGTTCGAGGACGCACGCATCGATTTCAGCCGCGATATGGGCTTCGTGATGACGATGGAGCGGATGCGCGCGCTTTCGGATCTTGAGATGGAAACGGACGAAGACGCTGCCGGGGGGGGCAGCAACGAAGACATTGGTGAAGACGGCCCGTCTGCAAGCAACGCGGAACCTGAGTCTGCGAAGCCTTCGGCAGTCACGATTTCCACCCGTTCGGACGCCTCAAGCATGATGAGCGCACTTGAGCGCTACTTCACCGCAACCGAGCCCTCCAGCCCGATCCCGCTTCTGTTGACCCGCGCACGCGGCTATCTGAACCAGAGCTTTTCCGCCATACTCGCCGAGATGTTCCCGCCAGACAATGACTGATACCCCCCCTGCAGTGGCCCTGACACATGACATAGCACCCGCCAGGCTGCCTGCGCGCGGCCTGCATGTCGTGATGACAGCCAATACAGCATGGAACATATGGAATTTCCGCCGCGCGCTGGTCGGAGCACTGCTTGAAGATGGACACCGGGTGACCATCCTTTCACCCGAGGATGACAGCGTTGGACAGTTGCGCGGTCTCGGAGCCGGATTCCGGCCCATCTCGATAAGCGCCAAGGGGCTTAACCCTGCAGAAGGGCCGGGGCTGTTTCGTGCCTATCGTGCGGAATGGCATGCACTGGCCCCTGATTGCGTGCTGGGCTTTACCATCAAACCCAATCTGTTCGGCGCGATGGCCGCACGTGCAGCAGGCGTTCCCTTCATTCCCAATGTTACCGGGCTGGGCACGGCGTTTCTGACTGGCGGTGTGCTGCAATTCGCTGCCGAACGGTTGTATTCGCATGCGTTCCGGAAATTGCCGGTCGTGTTCTTTCAGAACGCAGATGACCGTGACCTGTTCATCGCGCGCAAGCTGGCGGGCGCAGGCCAGGCACGGGTGCTGCCCGGGTCGGGGGTTGATACTGCGCATTTCATGCCTGCTCCGCTACCAGAAGGTCCAGTCGTATTCCTGATGATTTCACGGCTCATAGGCGACAAGGGCGTGAGGGAATACGCTCATGCCGCCCGCATCCTGCGCGCCGAACGCTCCGATGCGGAGTTCCGGCTGTTGGGCGCGCTTGGGGCAGAGAACCGCTCTGCCATTGCCAGGCACGAACTGGAAGACTGGCAGCGCGAGGGGATCATTACCTATCTGGGCGCCACAGATGATGTTCGCCCGGCTATTGCCGACGCTCATTGCGTTGTCCTACCATCCTATCGCGAGGGGGCACCGCGCACACTGATCGAAGCTGCCGCGATGGCTCGCCCGCTTATTGCAAGCGATGTCCCCGGATGTCGCGCGGTCGTTGATCATGAACGCACTGGCTTTCTCTGCGCGGCGCGGGACGGAAATGCGCTTGCGGATGCCTGCCGCGCCTTTCTTGCACTCCCGCAGCTGGGCCGGCAAGCCATGGGCGCGGCAGCGCGCGCCAAGATCGTCACCGAATATGATCAGGAGCGGGTCATAGCCGCCTATCGAGACGCCCTCTCGGAAATTACGACACCCGATGATGCATGATGCCGATGCGGGACCGTATAGCACATGCTACGTTATGGTCGTTCGGCATCCTTGCAGCAGACCTCACTGGCTTTGCAAAAGCCGCGTCAGGCCTCAGCGATAGGCACCTGAGATCCACATGTTCAGCAACCGCTGCCGGGTCTGATTGGCGGAAGCCTCGCTCTGCGTAACGCGTGGACTCGAGGTAGGAACCACCCTCATCGTTGGCGCGGGGCTTGCGACGACCGCACGATCCATGTCGGTAACAGGTACGTCCATCGCCGTAGTGGGGCGCGGAGCCGGTCGCATCGTCTGGGCCTGGACGACCTGCACGGGTACGCCAACTACACCGGGGGCCTCGGTCTGCTGCGCCTGCTCGACGGGTTGGACTTCTGGTTCCATACGGGGTTGGCGCAGGATAGCAGCATCAAGCATCAGATAGGACGCGCTCGCAAGCGTCGGTTCAGGAATCTCGGCCACATCCGCAAGCGCAGGCGAGATCTGCGCGCGGGTCATCTCGACGAAACCCGTTACCGCAGCAGGGTCAACCGGTGCGGTGGCAGCAGAGGAAGACGTGATCGGCGCGAAAGCCGTTTTCAGGACTGGCCATGCCATGGCGGCCGAACCTGTCACCATCAGCCCTGCCACGCCCAGTGCGAGGGGCAGGCGCAGTTTGACCGAGATGGATTTGCGCGGAGCTTCTGTCATGTTTTCATCCTGTCTTGTTTCGCCCGCCTTAAAGGGCCTTTAAAGACCCATTAGCGGTTCGCCTAGACCGCAGTGAGACATCTGCGTCGGGTTTCCCATTGTCCGCCCCACAATCGTCACGCTCGCATACTCTGCAATTATAGCAGATCCAGTGGGGTCTGGATAGTCATTGCAACACCCCGCCTTCGCTCTGGCAAGAACCTGCGCATAGCATGGGAATCCGATTGTGGGTGAGCGGATGCGAGCGGTAATGATTTGTCCGACTCCCATGGCGACTGGTTCGGACCGAAAATGGCCGCCATCAATTGTGGTCAGGCCCACATCTGTCACGCACTCTGCAATGGGCTGAAGCCGAGGTTTTCAGGGTGTTGTCCGGCTCGTTCCTGTTCAGAAGAAATGCGTAGGGCGTCCAGGCGTCACGGCCACCCTCTCCAAGACACGTCGATTCCTCTACTTCGCCCTGTCCCGGGCGGGTCAATCCGCACACCGGGGTCGACCGTACAATCTTACCTCAGGATGCTCCGCTCGCGCCGCTCAGCCAATCAGCACATTGGGCGCACCCGAGACAATGGTGCCGCCATGGGCGGTCGAATCACCCATTCGCGCGGCAGGCATTCCGCAGACAAGAACCGTCGGACTGCCCATGACGATCACATCAGGCGGACCGACGCAGGTGCATTGGTCGCTGACGCGCGCCTGAGGCATTCCAGCCACCAGCACTGTGGGTGCCCCCATCACGATCGGCCCTCCTACATGCGGCACAGGTGGCGTGCCGGGCGTTACCATGGGACAGACATGCGTGTCGGAAATGCGCGAGGCGGGAGGCAAGAACGGTCTCCGGTAGGAAATGGACAGCACACCCACTTTAGCAGGCCGGGCACGCCCTGTCATCTATCTGCTTGCTGAGATGCCTGTCCGAAACCAGAGATTCCCGACTGAACCCGATGCCCTGCGGTACAAAAGAAAAACCCTCTGGTCCGATCAAGGACCAAAGGGTGTTTCCACAAGATGCTCAATAAAGCGTATCAGAATTGCAGGCGCATCTGAGCTGTCACACCGGCACTCTTCAGGTCGGGGCCGAAGCGGTAGTCTGCCCGGAGGTTGGCATTGAGCTGCCGGAAGCCTGACGTGCCATTGTTGATCACGTTGATATAATTCAGACCGACACTGACTTCATTATATTGCTTGATCGGCTGGGTGCTCAGCGTGTCACTGCCAATTCCGCCCATGGTCGTGAAGGTCGAGATCCGGTCGCTGCTGAAGTCCCGGTAATGGGTCAGCGTAGAGAACAGGTTCACCGCAGATGTATCGTCAACCAGCATGGTGCGCCCGACTGTCACACCAAGGAAACCGAGAAGATTGTTGTGCGGTTGCATCTGAAGCTCGCCGGCCGGTGCGACGAAGGACAACGCGCCGCTAGTGGTGCGAGATGCAGAGAGGCCAGCCGTCGGTATGACTGCCCAGCCATCATCCAGGGCGAACCGGTAACTGGCCGAACCGCTGAAGGTAACAGCGTTCGTCGTCACCGAATCGTCCAGCCCGAGGTCGGAGTTGACATAATCGAATCGCCCCCGCTCGCCACGGATCTGCGCTTCGGCCAGGAAATCGCCGGTAGCCGCGTTGATATAGGCACCAAGGAACCCCTGGCTGAAGGTCCCCGTCGTACCACCACTGGCCCGGATGTTGCCCATATTGTAGCCGAACAGCAGCCCGCCCGAGATGTCCCAGCCACCTTCGAAGGAATTGAAGCAGCCGAAGTCAACGCCGCCCTGAATGCCGCGATAATCGACGTTCAGGCTGGAATTACGCGTAAGATTGGTGTTGGCGCTGGTCGTCGAGGCACGCGTGGAAACCTGCCCCGCATTCGCCCGGGCCCAAGTGCCGGTGCTGCAGTTGTTCTCTGCATCGAAGGCGATGCTTGTAGCGAAGGTTCCGCTGGGGCGGTTCACGATGGCACCAATGATCCCCTGCACGACGCTGAAGGATCCGGCAACACCCCCCAGTGTCGGGTTGATGCCAGAACGCAGGACGATGTCACTGGTGGCGTCAATGGTGTCGAGATTGTAGACCACCAGTGCATTGCCTTGCGGAAGGCCCTGCATCGAGAGGTCGAGGTTGCCGCCCAGCGAATCGGCATCGACCAGAACAATGGGATTGTCTTGCAGCGAAAACACGCCCGGTGCCGACAGGATCGGACTGAACTTGAACCGGATGCGTCCATCCACCTCGCCATTGACCGTGATCGTGTCGCTGACTCCGGCGTTCGGGACGCTCAGGTCGACATCGAGATGCAGCGAGGTATCTCCGGACATGTTGCCATTGATCACAAGATTGTCGCCGGCGGCACCGTCGTTCATGTCGATCCGTCCGCCATTCGTGACAAGATTGGCGTTCACGGTCCAGCTTGACCCCTCGAGCAGCAAGAACTGAGTATTGGTGAACGTTCCAGCCGTGATCGATCTCCCGTCCC
>SKYA01000173.1 GCA_007128135.1 Paracoccaceae bacterium
CGAGTATTTCCGGCAAGATGAAGCGGCAAGGGGAACAGGGGTTTGGGCGGCTATATCCTGAAACGGCTCTTGTCGGCCATTCCGGTGCTTCTGGGGATCACGGTGATCGTGTTCCTGATCATGGCCTTGATCCCGGGTGATCCGGCCACGGCGATTCTGGGCAGCTATGCCACGCCGGAAAATGTCGAACGGCTGAACCGGCATCTGGGGCTGGATCAGCCCTTGTGGCGGCAGTATTTCATCTGGCTGGGCAATCTGCTGCAAGGTGATTTCGGGCGCTCCTTCGCGCTGAACCGGCCGGTGCTGGATGAAATCCTCGACCGGTTTTCGGCCACGCTGATCCTTGCCGGTACGGCTTTCGTGCTGTGTTCGCTTCTGGGGATTCTGGCGGGTGTGGTCTCCGCCGCGCGCCAGTACGGGCTGGCGGACAAGGCGATCACCTTCGTGGTGATCCTGGGTATTTCGGTGCCCTCGTTCTTTCTTGGCATGATGATGATCCTGCTGTTTGCCGTGCAGCTGCGCTGGTTTCCTGTCTCGGGGATGTATTCGATCTGGGGCGGCGGCGATCTGCCCGATTTGATCCGGCATCTGACGATGCCGGCGCTGGCGCTGTCTGTGGTGGCAACGGGCGTGATCGCGCGGCTCTCGCGGGGTGCCATGCTGGAGGTGCTGCGGCAGGATTTCATCCGCACCGCGCGCGCCAAGGGCGTGCATGAACGCCGCGTGATCTGGGGCCATGCGCTGCGCGCCGCGATGGTCGGCATCATTCCGGTGTTGGGCATCCAGGCGGGCTTCGTGCTGTCGGGCGCGGTCTATATCGAGATGGTGTTTCAGTGGCCCGGTGTCGGGCGGATGCTGGTCGATGGCATCCTCAAGCGCGACATCCTGCTGGTGCAGGGCGGCGTGGTCTTTGTCGCGGCCTGTTATGTCGGTTTCAACATCGTGGTGGATGTGGCGCAGGCCTGGCTTGACCCGAGGATCAAGACATGAGCCTGTTCCTGCGTTTGCTGTTTCGCAACAGGCTGGCCGGGTTCGGGGCCGTGGTGCTGGGCGCGATCGTGGTGCTGGCGCTGCTGACGCCCGTCCTGCCTCTGCACCCGCCCAATGCCACCAACACTGCCAACCGCTTTCTGCGCCCCCTGTCCGAGGGGCATATGCTGGGCACCGATCATCTGGGGCGTGACCTGCTGTCGCGTCTGCTGTGGGGCACGCGGCTGTCGCTTGCGGTGGGTTTCGCCGCGGCGCTGATCGCGGGGCTGGCAGGGGCCGCCATCGGGGTGATTGCGGGCTATTTTGGCGGACGCACGGATAATGTCACGATGCGCGGCGTCGATATGCTGATGGCCTTCCCCTACATCCTGCTCGCGCTGGCCATTGTTGCAGTGCTGGGGCCGGGGCTGTTGAATGCGCTGATTGCGGTGGCGGTGGTGAATATCCCCTTCTTCGCGCGCAACATTCGCGGCGTGACCGTGGGCATCGCGCATCGCGAGTTCATTGACGCGGCGAAACTGGCAGGCATGGGGCATACGCGCATCCTGCTGACCGAGGTGGTGCCGAATATCGTGCCCGTGGTGGTGATCGCCATGTCCACGACCATCGGATGGATGATTCTGGAGACGGCGGGTCTGTCCTTTCTTGGCCTCGGCAGCCAGCCGCCGCAGGCTGACCTGGGCTCAATGCTGGGCGAGGCGCGCTCGGCGCTGATCACGGCACCGCACACCTCGATCGTGCCGGGCGTGATGATCCTCTTGATCGTGATGTCGGTAAACCTGCTGGGCGACGGCATCCGCGACGCGCTGGACCCGCGCCTGCGCTCGGGCGCGCTGGCGCGACCCATGGCGACGACGCGGGTGGAACGGGCAAGCACCCCCGCACCCAGAGCCGACGGGCTGTTGCGGATTGACGATCTGGAGACCCAGTTTCAGATAGGCAAGCGGGTTTACCGGGCGGTCAACAAGGTCTCGCTTGACCTCAGGCCCGGCGAATGCCTCGGGCTGATCGGCGAGTCCGGCTCGGGCAAATCGGTCACGGCGCTGTCAGTGATGGGGCTGGTGGCCTCGCCCCCCGGGGTGATCACGGGGGGCGCGGTACGGCTGGAGGGGCGGGATCTGATCGGTGCGCCCTATGAGTTGCTGCGCTCGCTCAGGGGGCGCAAGGTGGCATATATCTTTCAGGACCCGCTTTCGACGCTGCACCCGCTCTACCGCATTGGCGACCAGTTGATCGAGGCGATCCGCGTGCATGAGCCTGTCAGCCATGCCGAAGCCCACAAGCGCGCGGTCAGGCTGCTGGAGGATGTGCGCATCCCCAATGCCGCCGCGCGCGCGAAGGCTTACCCGCACGAGCTGTCAGGCGGGATGCGCCAGCGCGTCGGCATTGCCATGGCGTTGGCCAATGATCCCGATATCATCATCGCGGATGAACCGACCACGGCGCTTGACGTGACGGTGCAGGCGCAGATCCTGGCACTTCTGTCCGATCTGCGGCGCGAACGCGGGCTGGCGATCCTGTTCATCACCCATGATTTTGGGGTCGTGGGCCAGTTGTGCGACCGGGTGGCGGTCATGTATGGCGGCCGGATCGTCGAGTCCGGGCCGACCGCTGACGTATTGGCCGCACCCGCGCACCCGTACACCAAGCGCCTGATCGCCTGCGTGCCGGAACTGGGGGCCGGGCGGCGCGTGCTCGCAGCCATTCCGGGCCTGCCACCCGCTGTCGATGATCTGCCACCGGGCTGTGCCTTTGCGCCACGCTGCCACAAGGCGCAGGACGCCTGCCGCAAGGGCGAGATCGACCTGCAGGGCGCGGAGCGGCAGGTACGTTGCCTGTTCCCGGAGATGGCCCAATGACGCTGGCGCTGAAGACCACTGATCTCACCAAGACATTTGACATTGGCAAGCGCCTGATCGGCCCGCCGCGCGCACAGGTTCGTGCCGTGCATCCGGTGTCGCTGGATGTGAAGACCGGCGAGACGCTGGGTATCGTCGGCGAATCCGGCTGCGGCAAGTCCACGCTGGCGCGGATGCTGGTGGGGCTGACACCGCCGACATCGGGCACGATAGAAATCGAGGGCAAGGCGCTGGACCGCGCCGACCCGGCGGCCTTCGGGCGGCTGATCCAGTATGTGTTCCAGGACCCGGTTTCCAGCCTGAACCCGCGCAAGACCATCAGGCAGATCATGGAAGTGCCGCTGCGCCTGCTGCACGGGCTGCGCGGTCGCGCGCTCGATGCCCGGATCGCAGAGCTGTTCGATGCGGTCAATCTGCGGCCCGAGTTCCTGACCCGCTATCCGCATGAATTTTCCGGCGGGCAGGCGCAGCGGATCGGGATTGCCCGCGCACTGGCCGCAAGCCCGCGCATCCTGATCCTGGATGAGCCGGTCTCGGCGCTGGATGTCTCGGTGCAGGCGCAGGTACTGAACCTGCTGGCAGAGCTGAAGACGGAGTTCAACCTGACCTATCTGTTCATCAGCCATGACCTTGCCGTGGTCGAGGCCGTCAGCGACCGCATCGCGGTGCTGTATTTCGGATCCGTGGTCGAGACCGGTCCGGCGGAAAAGGTCTTTGCAGCCCCGCGCCATCCCTATACCAAGCTGCTGGCGGACTCGGCGCCGGTCGTGGGTCGCCCGCTGGGAGGCGCGCAATCGGGTGAATTGCCCGACCCGCTGAACCCGCCGCCGGGATGTGCCTTTGCCGGACGCTGCCCCCGGGCATCCGACCTGTGCCGCCGGGATGTGCCGGAACTTCGCGCTGTTGAGGGAGACCAGTTTGCCGCCTGCCATCACCCGCTCGAGTCCTGAACGCCTGTCGCGCCCGCAGCAGGTGGCCGAGGCGATCAAGTCCTGGGTGATGGCGAATGGCTGGGGGCCGGGCCATCGGCTGCCTTCCGAGATGGACCTGATCGAACGGTTCAGCATGGCCAAGGGCACGATCCGCGAGGCGATCCGCATTCTCGAGGCACAGGGTCTGGTCAAGTCCCGCACCGGCCCTGGTGGCGGGGTCTTCGTGCACCAGGTGTCAGAGGAACGTGCAACGGCCCTTCTGGGCAACTACTTCTACTTCCAGAATCTGACGATCGATGATGTGTATCAGATCCGCACCGTGCTGGAGCCGGAACTGGCCGCCTCGCTGGCGGGCAGACTGAGCGAGGCGCAACTGCGCGCGCTCGAAGACGTGATGACCTGCTATGCCGAACCCGCCCGCTCGGCGCAGGAGGAACGCGAACAGCACATCGCCTCGCTGCGCTTCCATGCGCTTCTGGCGGAAATGTCGGGCAATCCGCTGCTGCGCTTCCTGATCCGGTTCATTGCCAACATGCTGGCCGATATCACCGTCTCGCGCAAACTCTATGCCCAGCCCAATCAGGAATTGTGGTCATCGGGTCTGGACTACCAGTCGCGCCTTGTTGCCGCCCTGCGCAAAGGCGATAGCGCGGCCGCGCGCGCCATCCTGGCCGAACACATGCACAACGCCCATCGCCTGATGCGGCTCCAGGAAACTGTCCTGACCCAGCGTTTCCTGCCCGAAGGCAAGATCATCTGAACGACGGGATTGTGCGCAGTTGCGGGCGGAAATGCGCGCGCAACCGCAACGGATGCGACCCGCTAACGCACCAGATGCACCGTGCAGGGCGCATGGCGCACCACCTGCGCGGCGGTCGAGCCATATTCGCCCGCATCGGTCCGGTGCGGGGCCAGCACGATGCAGTCCACCCCCCTGCTGGCGGCCAGATCAAGGATGGTCTCGGCCGGTTCGCCCTCGACCACCATAACCTCTGCCTCGACGAATTTATCGGCGAGGCGCTCCAGATCATGTTCGATGATCTGGGCCAGCGCCGATCTGCTCACCGATTCCTCGGTTCGGAATTCGGGCACGGCGCCCATCACATGCAGCAGCGTGATTCGCCCGCCCGGCGCGCAAAGCGCGCGGGCCGCACGGGTTTCGGTGTTGGGGTGATGGCCGGGGCGATAGGCCAGCGGCATCAGGATGTTCTTGTACATTCGCGGTCCTCCTTGCGCCCAGGCTAGCGCGGCGCTGCACCGCCCGCCTTGATCCTGCTCAAGTCGGCGGCGCGCAAGTCCGGCGAGAGGATCGCATGCAGCCTCTGGCCCGCGCGTCGGGACCTTGGTAGAACCGACCGGGGAAACGGAGGATCGCCATGCTGCTCTTTCTTGTCATGCTTGCCCTGCAGATCCTGCTGCCGCTCGCGCTGATCCTCGGCCATGCGACCCTGCGCCCGGCCTCGCGGACGGGGCTCTGGCTGCGCACGCTGGCGCTGCTGGCCTTCTGCGCGCTGCTCGGCCTGATCGGATTCTGGGCCTTTCCACCCTTCTGGACACCGTGGCTTCTGTTCGCCCTTGCAGGTCTTGCGACATGGGCCGCCGTGCGGCGCCTGCGCCGGGCCGAGTCGCATCCGGGGCGCTGGCGGCGACGGGGCGAATACGGGCTCGCGGCACTGCTGCTCGCGCTCTCGCTGCTGCCCCTGCCGGGCGTCCTGGCCGGCCGGCAGGCACCGCCCGACGCCGTGGACATCGCCTTTCCGCTGGAGACGGGCCGCTATCTGGTGGTCAATGGCGGCCATCATCCGCTGCTGAATGCGCATTTCATGACGCTCGACAACCCCGAGCTTGCCGATTACCGCGGCCAGAGCTTCGCCGTGGACCTGATCGGCATCGACCGAACGGGCTGGCGCGCGACCACGCCGCTGGGCACCGAGGACCCGGCCGATTACCTGATCTTCGGCGCGCGGGTGCTGGCCCCCTGCGATGGCATCGTGACCCATACCGAGGGCGCGCGCGCGGATCTGCCAGTGCCGGAACTCGACCTGATCAACCGGGGCGGCAACGAGGTGATGATCGATTGCGGCGATTTCCTCGTCTATCTCGCGCATCTGCGGCAAGGCTCGCTGCGCGTAGCCGAGGGCGAGTCCGTGACCACTGGCCAGACGCTGGCCGAGGTCGGCAATTCCGGCCATTCCGGCGAGCCGCACCTGCATGTCCATGTCCAGCGCGGCACAGACCCCGCGGCCCTGCTGCGCGGCACCCCCCTGCCCGTGACCTTCGATGGCACTTTCGCGGTGCGCAATGCGCGGCTGGGCGGCAGATGAGGGGCGAACGGCCGGCGGACGAAAGGCGGCGGGGCTCAGGACCGCGCGATCCCGGCCCAGGGCAGCGGGCGGCCCGACAGGTCCAGATAGAGTGATTTCTGCGCCATATAGGCGCGGATCCCCTCGCGCCCCTTCTCGCGGCCCAGACCGGCATCCTTCTCGCCGCCAAAGGGTGTGGCGATGGAGAACTGCTTGTAGGTGTTGATCCAGACCGTGCCGGTAGTGATGGCGCGCGCCACCCGCCAGGCGCGGGGGAAATCGCGCGTCCAGATCCCGCAGGCCAGACCATAGGCATTGTCATTGGCCTGCGCGATCACATCGGCCTCATCCTCGAAGGGCAGCACGCACAGCACCGGGCCAAAGACCTCCTCCCGGCAGATCGTGGCCGTATTGAGCATCCCGGCTAGAATTGTCGGCAGGTAATAGGCGCCGGACTCCAGCCCTACGGGGCGCGCACCGCCGCACAGCACTTCGGCGCCCGCGCCGCGCGCCTGATCGACCATCGCGGCAACCGCGTCACGGTGATCGGCATGGACCAGCGGCGCAACCTGGGTCTCGGGGTCGAACGGGTCGCCCACGCGCAGCGCCTGCGTGGCGCGCACCAGCCGTGCGACGAATTCCTCGTATATGCTGCGCTGCACGAAGAGCCGCGTGCCCGCGATGCAGCTTTGCCCGCTGGAGGAGAACACCCCGTAGAGCACCCCGGCGATGGTCAGGTCGATATCGGCATCCGCGAACACGATCGAGGGCGACTTGCCGCCCAGCTCCAGCGAGACCGGCATCAGCTTTTCGGCAGCCTGCCGCGCCAGCATCCGCCCTGTCTCGGTGCCACCGGTGAAGCTGATCTTGCCGATGGCGGGGTGCTCGACCAGCAGGTTGCCGATCTCGCGCCCCGCGCCGGGCAGGACCGAGAACAGCCCCTTCGGCAGACCCGCAGCCTCGACGATTCGTGCCAGTTCCAGCGCCACCAGCGGCGACCAGCTTGCAGGCTTGAGCAGCACCGCATTGCCTGCCGCAAGCGCCGGGGCCACCTTCTGCGCGTCCGATGCAATCGGAGAATTCCAGGGCGTGATCGCGCCCACCAGCCCGATGGGCTCGTGCAGCGACATGGTCAGGTAATCGCCGCGCGGCACGGTCAATGCGTCATCCAGCGTCTCGAGCGCGGCGGCGGTATAGCGGAACGTGCCCGCGGCCGAGGCCACCAGCGCGCCGGTCTCGCGCAGGGTCTTGCCCGTGTCGCGGGTCTGGATGAAGGCAATCCGTCCGGCCGCGGCCTCGATCCCGTCGGCGATGCGATGCAGGATGCGGGCGCGCTCATGCGCCTTCATCCCGCGCCAGGCCGGATCGGCCTGCGCGGCGCGGGCGCGGGCGATGGCCAGTTCGCCGTCGCTGCGGCTGGCCCCTCGCAGAACCAGGTTGACGCTGCCATCCGCCGGATAGACAGAGGTGATCTCGGCCCCGGTTCCGATCTGCCATTCGCCACCAATGAACAGGCGCCCGTCGGGCATGGACATGTCGGTCATATCGCCACCTCGCGGCTGTGGTTGAGCACTTCGCGCGCCAGCGAATAGGCTGTCGTCAGCGATGTGCGGGGGTTGTCGGGCGAGGGCTTGCCCTCGATGCGGATGGTGAAATTCGCGACACCCGCGCGCAGGCTGACCTCGTGCAGGTTGCAGGTTGCGCCGGGGTCGGCCACCAGTTGCACCCGTGTCGCGGCAAAGCCGGGACCTGCAAGCGCCAGCGTGGCCGCGACATTGGCGTTTTTCGGAAAGTCGCGCGCGGCCTGCCGGGCATCGCCGGAAAAGAAGGTGACCGGCGCGTTCAGCCCGTCCAGATCGACCAGGTCCTCGGCCAGAGAGCCGCGCCACGCCGCCGGCGGCTTGCGGCCGGTATAGACCAGTTCCTCGATCCCCGAAGGTCGCAGCGCGGCCAGCAGATCGACCGCGCCAAGCGCTCCGGCGGGCAGCACGATGCGGCTTGCGCCCGCCCGCGCGGCGGCGCGCAGCGCCGCATGCAGCCCGTCATCGGCCAGTGCGCCGACCGAGGCAATGACCGTATCGACCCCGGCAGCAAGGCAGGTCGGCACATGCTCGCGCACGGCCGCAGCCCCGGCGCATTCGATCACCAGATCGGGGCGCGCATCCGCAAGCGCGCGTGCCGAACCGACCGTCACCATCCCCGGCAGGTCACACTTGCCCTGCGCCGGGTCGCGCATCAGCACGATCACGGCCTCGGGCGCGGCCCCCTCGCGCGCCAGCACGGCCAGCAGTTCGCGCGCGATCGCGCCATATCCGATGATCCCCAGCCGCATGTCAGAACCGGTTCCCGGCGGCCCCGGCGGGCGGGCCGGAAAAGCTCTCGGCAAAGGCACCGATGGCGACCATGTCAACCTCGATCAGCTGCGGCCCCTCGGTGGCCAGCGCCGCATCGAGGGCAGGCGCGAAGGCGTCGATATTGTCTATGCGGTGGTGCGCAAGGCCGATTGAGGCGCAATGCGCGCCGAAATCGGGCGTGTGCAGCGCCGAGTAGTGATGGCGGCTGTCATACTGGGCATCCTGGATGTTGCGGATGACCCCGTAGGCCTGATCGTTCATCAGCACGAAGACGAGCGGCGCCTTCTCCTCGACCGCCGTGATCATCTCGGCTATGCCCAGTTGCGTGCCCCCGTCACCGATCAGCACGATGGCCTTGGGCCCGGTCGTGGCCAGTGCCGCGCCGATACCCATGGCCACGCCCTGCCCGATGCCGCCGCCCAGCGCATGAACACCCAGCCGGGGGGCCGCGATCTTGACGAAGCGGTTGCCGAAGGTCGAGTTCGAGATCGTGACATCGCGCACCCAGGGGTGATGGCCGGGGCCGACCCGCTCCATCAGTGCCTGCGCCATGACCTCATAGGGGCCCATCCTGGTACGCATGATCCCTTCGCTGGTCGCTCGCGCCATCGCCACCTCGAAAGCATGGTCGGGATCGACCGCAAGCCGGTCGGGCAGCAGATCGAGAAGCGCGCGCAGGGTACCCGCCGCATCACCATGGGCAAAGACCTCGACCGGATAGTTGCGCCCGCCCTGATAGGGATCGGCATCGATCTGCAGCAGCGGCCAGGGCAGAACCATGGTGTTGTTGAGCGTCTCGTTGCCGCGCAGGCGCGAGCCCACAACCAGCATCAGGTCGGACCTGTCATAGAGCGCCTGTGCCTCGGGCGTCATGTTGAAGGCCCCCAGGCTGGCGGGGTTCTCTTCCGACACGACCCCGCGCCCGTTGACCGACGTGACGGCCACGAAACCGCGTCGCACCAGTTCCTCGGCCTCGTCCTGCGCGTCGCGCGCGCCACCGCCCAGCCACAGGAAGGGCCGCTTCGCGGCGCGGATACGTTCGGCCATGGCCTCGACTGCCCCGGCAGCGGCGCGCGGACGCTGCGCGACCGGCGCATGGATGCATGTCGCGCGCGTCATCCTGCTGCGCTGCACATCGACGGGGATCTCCAGCGCGACAGGGCCCGATGGCGCGCTGATCGCCGCTGCAACGGCCGCTGTCAGCGCGCCGATGGCGCTGCCCGCGTCCCACATGCGGATATAGGCCTTGGAAATGCCCTTCAGCATCTCGGGCTGGCGCGGCACGTCATGGATCGGCGCGCGGTCGCGGTCCATGTACTGGCTGTCCACGGTCGATGTGATGTGCAGCAGCGGCGTGCCCGCTGTCAGCGCCTCGACCTGCGCGCCGGCGGCATTGCCCGCTGCCGTGCCGGTCGAGGTCAGCACCACGCCCAGCGCCCCCGTGACCCGCGCATGGGCATCGGCCATGTTCATCGCGCCCGCCTCGCCCCGCGCGGGCACGAATCGGATGCGTCCCTGCCGCGCGATGGCATCGAGGATCGGCATGTTATGGATCGAGATCACACCAAAGACCGTGCGCACCCCGATCTCGGCCAGGTAGCGCGCGATGAAGTCGCCCACGGTCTCGGGCAGGTCGGGCGAATAGGTCGCAACCGTTTCGGGGCGGGCCTCGTCCAGCAGGTTTTCCATGATCGTATTCCTTCAGATATGCCGTGACAGACCGCCCGAAACCTCGAGCTGTGCGCCAGTGATGTAGCTTGCCGCCCTGCTGCCCAGAAAGGCGATGGCGGCTGCGGCCTCCTCGGGCTCGCCCAGGCGGCCCAGCGGAATGCCCTTCTCGCGGGCAAGCGCGTCATACCATTCGCTGCGGCTGACCGACTGGTCGGGACGTTCGGCAAAGCGCCGGGTCCACTGGCCCGAGCCGACAAGCCCCAGCAGGATAGAGTTCACCCGCACATCGGGGGCAAGCTCGACACTGAGCGACTTGAGCAGGTTCTGCACCCCGGCCCGTGCCGAGGAGGTGCAGACCATGTGTGCCTCGGGCTGATAGGCCAGCAGCGAATTCACCGCCACGATGGCCCCTTTCGCGCTGCGCAGCATCGGCAGGAACGCCCGGACCGGATGGATCTGGCTGAACAGCTTGAGGTCGTATTCCGCGCGCCAGTCCGCGTCCGTGGTGTCGGCAAAGGTCGATTGCCGCCCCTGCCCGGCATTGTTGACCAGCAGGTTGCAGCCGTCGAACCGCGCCGCGACCTCGGCGGCAAAGCCCTGCACTGCCTCGGGATCGAGCACCGAAAAGGCGCGCGCCAGCACCCGCTCCTCGCCATGGTCGCGGGCGAGCAGGCGGGCGACATCGTTCAGCCGTCCCTCGTTGCGCGCACAAAGCGCGACGCGCGCGCCCTGTTCCAGCAACAGCCGCACCGTGGCCAGCCCGATGCCCGAAGACCCGCCTGTGACAACGGCGGTCATGCCCTCATATGGTTTCATGTCGGATCCTTCCCTGCGCGCAGTTCCGGCCAGCCCGGATCGGGGCGGCCCTGCATGATGGCGCGTTGTGCAGATGTCGGCGGACCGGCGGTCATCCAGCGGTCCATTGCCTCGGGGTCGTCGCGCGACCAGACCTGTGCTTCATGCGTGGCCTCGTCGATCTGCTGCAACTCGCTGGTGAATTCGATCACGAACCCCGACGGCGAGCAGAAATAGGCAAAGGGGTTGTCCCCCGGCCCGTGGCGCCCCGGCCCCCAGGTGGGCACGATGCCCTTCTGCTTCATCCGCCCGATCGAGCGCATGAACTCGTTGAGCGTCGGCAATTCGAAGGCAACATGGTTGACGCTCGGGTACTGCCCGCGCACCAGCGCGATCGAATGATGGTCCGAGGCGCAGCGCAGGAACACCATCTGATCGGCGCTGTAATCCGAGACGCGAAAGCCCAGCACATCGCGATACCATGCCTCGAGCCCGTCCATATCGGCGGTGTTGAGCACGACATGGCTGACCTTCTTCGGTCGCGCCCAGTCGTCGCGCGGCTCGCCCATGCGCGGCTCGCAGCGAAACCGCAGGCGCCGGTTATCGGGGTCGAGCATCTCGAAACCCCAGCCACCGGCGAAATCGTCGAAGGGTCCGGGCGCGCCCAGCACTGTCGCCCCGGCGGCGACGGCCTGCCCATGCAGCGCGGCCATCGCGGCGCGGTCGGGCATGGCGAAATGGACATATTCGATGCCATAAACCGGGCCTTCCATCAGCCCGTAGATGAAGGGCTCGGTGCCGGTCCCACGCAGCCACACCGCGCCCTCCTCCTCATGCGCCAGCGTGAGACCCCAGTTGTCGATATAGAAATCGCGGGTTGCGGTGATCCCCGGTGCGCGCATGACAATGCCACGCAGCGCCGCGACACGAACGAACTCGGTCATTGTTTCTCTCCCTGTTCCAGGCGTATGGCCCGGGTGGTGATCCGTGCAAGCGCTTCTGGCGCCTGCTGTGGAACTGCATGGCCCGTATCGGCCAACAGCTCGAAACCCTGCCGCGCGGCGGGGGGAAGCGCCGCGTGGACAGCGCGGGATTGCGCGGGCGGCGTGACGATGTCCTGCGCGCCCACAACAATCGTGGTCGGCACCTGCAGGCGCCGCGCCGTGCCCGCCAGATCGCCCGAGGCCAGCATCCGCACGGCCTGCGCGTAACCGGGCATCCGCACCCGTGCCATTCCGGCCCTGACGGCCGCCACCAGATCCGGGTGCGAGTCGGGGTCATGGACCAGCCGCGCGGCGCGCGCGCGGGCAAAGCCCTCGGGGCCCAGCCGCTCCAGGTCGTCAAGTCGCGCCTGCGCTGCCGCGGGCAGCGCACTGCCCGGCGCCACGCCCATCCCCTGCGCGCAGGAGACAAGCACCAGGCCCTCCAGCCACTGCGGATGATTCAGGGCAAATTCCGCCGCGATCAGCGTGCCCAGCGAATGGCCCAGCAGATGAAACCGGCCCAGCCCCAGCGCGCCCACCAGCGCGGCCAGCGCGCCTGCATAATCCGCCGCAACGGGCCAGTGCGGCGCCAGCGGCAGACTGTCGCCATAGCCGGGCACGGACCAGGCGATCACGCGCATCCCGGCAGGCAGATGCGCGGCCAGCGCGTCAAAGCCGCGCGGCTCCGAGCCGATGCCGTGCAGGCAGACCAACACCGACCCGGTGCCGGGCCTTTCCCGCCAGCCGATCCCGTTGGTCACATGCACGCGCATCGCCCCGCCCCCGCTCACTTTGACGGACGCTTGATCTTCGAGACCGGATGATCGGGCGGATAGGTCGGCGTCACCGGCTTGGGATTGCCGATCATCACGCACATCAGCGCCTCCTCGATCCCCTCGTTGCGCAGGCCCCGGTAGAGCCCCGCCGGCACCGAGATGATGTCACGCTCGGTCAGCACTGTCTCGATCATCTCGCCCTTGTGCTCGATGAACAGCCGGATCTTGTGGCCCTTGAGGATGAAGAACACTTCCTCGGCGTCGCGATGGATATGCAGTGGCCCTTCGCAGCCCGCAGGCAGAACCATGGTCGAGAAGGTGAAATGCTCGGCCGGCACCACATTCTCGTCATCCGTGATCCCGGTTGCCCCTGTGCCGATATAGCGCATCTGCGCGCGGCGATACTTGGGGTCATGATCGGCCTGGAATTTCAGCGCGTCCCAGTCCAGCGTGCGCGTCTCATAGCGTGCGACGCGGCTTTCTATCCATTCGCCAAGCGTCTTGCCCTCGGGAATCTGCACGTCATCCGGCTCGATCGAGGGGAATTTCGCGGGTGCTGCGGCCATGTCCGTTTCTCCTGTGCTGCATGCCTTGCATGGTCGTGGGGATGAGCCCGGCTCCGGTCGTAAAAGTTCATATTTGACCATACTGTGCAATATTGATAACGTTCGGCGCGGGGCTTGTCAATTGCGGATTGCCTGTGAAAGTCAGGTTTCTTTGATGAACCAGGGCAGAACGGGGGTTGACAGGCCAGTCTTGATCGAAATATTATGAACAGTGCGATCACATATGAACACATATGAACCGACAAGGGAGACCAGGATGACACCTCTTTCAATCGCAGTCTGCGGCGGCGGGGTCGGCGGCATGGCGGTCGCGATTGCGCTGCGCGCGCAGGGCCATCATGTCACGATCTTCGAGCAGGCCCCGCAATTCGGCCGAGTCGGTGCCGATGTGAACCTGACCCCCAACGCCGTTCATGCACTCGACCGCCTCGGCGTGGGCGAGAAGCTGCGCGAGACCGCCGCGCGCCCGACCCATCGAATCAGCCGCGCCTGGGACACCGGCGAGGAAACCTCGCGCCTGCCGATGAGCACTGACGCCGAAAGCCGCTATGGCGCGCCGCAGCTGACCATCCATCGCGCCGACCTGCTGGCCGCACTGGAAGCGAAGCTGCCCGAAGGCGTCATCCGCTTCGGTGCCCGCGTCGCCGGAATCACGCAGGACGCCGACAAGGCCCAGGTGCGATTCGCCGACGGGCAAGAACGGGACTTCGATCTGGTCATCGGCGCGGATGGCATCCATTCGGCCGTGCGGACCGCGCTGTTCGGCCCGGATGACCCGAAATTCACCGGGCTCGTGTCCTGGCGCGCCGTCTTTCCGCGCGAACGCGCGGGCGACATTCCCGACCTCGACGCCTTCACGAAATGGTGGGGGCCCACAGCCGACCGCCAGATCGTGACCTTCCCGCTGACCCATGGCAAGGAAATCTTCGTCTTTGCCACCAATGCGCAGGAAGGCTGGATCGAGGAAGGCTGGACCCTGCCCGGCGATATCGAGGAGTTGCGCGCCGCCTATGCCGATTTCCACCCCGAGGCCCGCGCCCTGCTGGACGCCTGCGACAGTGTCACCCGCTCGGCGCTGCATGTCCGCGAACCGATGGAACACTGGTCCGTGGGCCGCGTGACGCTGCTGGGCGACGCCGCCCACCCGATGGTGCCCTTCATGGCGCAGGGCGCCTGCATGGCAATCGAGGATGCGATCATGCTGGCCCGCGCTGTCGAAGGGTGCAGCAGCGCCGGGCTGCCCGCGGCGCTGCAAGCCTACGAGCGCGCGCGCATCCCGCGCACCGCCGAGATCCAGCGCTCGTCGCTGGCCAATGAATGGCTCAAGACCAAGGGCAATGCCGACTGGGTCTATGGCTACCACGCCTGGTCTGCGGAACTCGCCTGACACCTTCCGAACCTGAAAACAACGCCATCACCAACACGGAGACGACAATGAAAACGCTTCTGAAATCCACCCTCATGGGCGCGGCGCTGTTCACGCTTGCTGGCACCGCCTCGGCCGAAGTGCGGCTCAATGCCGTCTCCTTCGCACCGGCGGCTGCCGACATTTCGCAGGGCTTTCACCATTTCGTGCAGCGCATCAACGCCGAATTCGAGGGCGAACTGCAGATCACCTGGCGCGGCGGGCCGGAAGTCATCCCGCCCTTCGAGCAGGGCAATGCCGTGCGCGCGGGCGCCATCGACATGGCCTTTGTCAGCCCCAGCTTCTACGAGGGGCTGCTGCCAGCCGCCGCCACGCCGAACCTGTCGCTCAAATCCTTCGAGGAAATTCGCGACAGCGGCTATTTCGAGCGCATGGCCGAAATCCACCGCGAGGTGGGGCTGGAACTGATCGGCGAGGTGCCGGCCACCGAGGTGCAGTTCTATATCTTCCTCAACCGTCCCATCGAGAGCATCGAGGATCTCGCGAACCGACGCATCCGCGTCTTCCCGACTGTCCTGCCCTTTGTCCGCGCACTGGGGGCAGAGCCGATCGTGATGCCGCAGGAAGAGATCTTCACTGCCATGGAGCGCGGGCTCGTGGACGGCTTCGTGCGCGGCTCGGTCGGCTGGGCCGAGCAGTTCAAGGGCGTCGTCACCCATTACATCGCGCCCAGCTTCTATCGGGCGGGCTTCCCGATTCTGGTCAATCCGCGTGCCTGGGGACGGCTTGACGCCGATCTGCAGACCCGCGTGGTCGATTTCATCTTGACCGAACTTGCCCCGGAGATCGACGGCATGTGGGACGGGATGCTGGCTGCGGGCGACGCCCAGATGGCCGAAGCCGGGTTCGAGCGCATCACCCTCGAGGGCGAGGCCGCGCAGGCCTATCTGACCATGGCACTCGATGCCGCATGGGACGCGATGGCCGAACGCGCACCGGTCCATGCCGACGAATTGCGCGCCTTAATGGTGGACTGAGCCTTTCCGGACGGGCAGGGTGTCTGCACCCTGCCCGTCTGCCCCTCAGCCCCCGACACGCCTGCCATCCCAACACCATCCAGGCCCGGAGACCGATCGCCATGCCAGCCGTCATCACCCAGACATATCGCCGCGTGATGACGGCCGCAGGCCATCTCAATCTGGGCCTTGCCATCATTGCGACCATCGTGCTCTTCGCCGTGACGATGATGATCTTCGCCGAGGTCAGCTGGCGCTATCTGGGCGGGCGGTCACAACTCTGGGTGACAGAGGTGAGCGAATACTCTCTGCTCTACATCACCTTTCTCGCAGCGCCCTATCTGCTGCAGCACAACCGCCATGTCACGGTTGACCTGTTCCTTTCCAGCCTGAGCGGGCGCGCGGCACGCGCGCTTGCCCTGCTGATCGCGGCGCTGGGCTGCGCCCTGTGCCTGCTGCTGACCGTCAAGGGGGCGCAGCTTGTGCTTGACCAGTACGCAATGGGCATGAGGCGCATCTCGGTGATGGCCCCGCGCAGCTGGTACATCTTTGCGGCCTTTCCCCTCGGCACCGGCCTGATGGCGCTGCAATTCCTCGATCAGATGGTCGCCGCCATCAGCGACCGGCAGGAGCAAGCGTGATGGAATGGTATGCCACTTTCGCCATCGTGATCTTCGGCCTGCTCGGGCTGATGCTGCTGGGCCTGCCGGTCGCGTTTTCCTTCCTGCTGGTGAATGCGGTCGCGGCCTATCTGCTGCTGGGCGGGTTTGTCGGGGTCGAGCAGCTGATCTCGAACACCGCCGCATCGCTGATGTCCTTCACCCTCGTGCCCATCGCGCTGTTCATGATCATGGGCGAGGTGATGTTCCGCTCGCGGATCGCCATCGACCTGATGGACACGGTGGACAAGTGGATCGGCCAATTGCGCGGGCGGCTCGCCTTCATGGCGGTGGGCGGCGGTGTGCTGTTCTCGACCCTGACCGGAAACTCGATGGGCTCGACCGCGCTGCTGGGTTCGGCGCTGGTACCCGAGATGGAGAAGCGCGGCTATGCCAAGCCGATGTCACTGGGGCCGATCCTCGGCTCGGCAGGGCTTGCCATCATGATCCCGCCCTCGTCTCTGGCGGTGATCCTGGGCGTCATCGGGCGGCTGTCGATCGCGCAGATCCTGATCGCCATCATCCTGCCGGGCCTGCTGATGGCAGTGATCTATGCTGCCTATATCTGGGGGCGCTGCTGGCTTCAGCCCCATCTCGCCCCGCCCTTCGAGGTGCCCGAGACCCCGGTCAGCGAGAAACTCCGCGCAACGGCGGTCAATATCCTGCCGCTCTCGGTGGTGGTGTTCTCGGTGGTCGGGCTGATCCTGCTGGGCATCGCCACCCCGACCGAGGCCGCCGCGATGGGGGCCGTGACCACGCTGATGCTTGCCGCCGTCCGCGGCAGGCTTTCGGCCCGGATCTTTGGCGAAAGCCTGTTCAGCGCCACCAACATCTCGGCCATGGTGCTGCTGATCGTGGCGGGCGCGGTGGGCTTCAGCCAGCTTCTGTCCTTTACCGGGGCGACCTTCGGCATGGTCGATTTCGTGATGGGGTTGGATGTCTCGCCGGACATGCTGATCCTGATCATGATCGGCTCGGTCATCCTGCTCGGCACCTTCATGGGGCCGCTGCCGATCATGCTGATCACGCTGCCGATCTATATCCCGGTGGTGATCGAACTGGGCTACAACCCGGTCTGGTTCGGTGTGCTGTTCCTGATCGCCATAGAGACCGGCGCCACCTCGCCCCCCTTCGGCGCGGCCCTCTTCGTGATGAAGGCCGTCGCGCCGCGCAACACCACCATGGGTGACATCTACCGCGCCGCAATCCCCTTCGTGATCTGCGACCTGCTTGCCATCGCCATCGTCTTTGCCTTCCCTCAGATCGTGACCTGGCCTCTCAGCTTCCTCTGAGCCGTCGCGCCCCCGGCCCAGGAGACCCGCCATGCCCGAATCCCGCCGCCCGAACTTCCTGATCGTGATGACCGACCAGCAGCGATGGGACCATATGGGCGCCTATGGCAACAAGGTGGTGCAGACGCCGAACATGGACGCAATCGCCCGCGCCGGGCTGCGGGTCGAGGGGTTTCACGTTTCCAACCCGATCTGCCAGCCCAACCGCGCCTGCCTCGCCACCGGCCAGCTCTCGACCGTCAATGGCTGCCGGCAGAACGGGATTCCCCTCGCGCTCGATAGCACCACCTATGCCGACGTGCTGCGCGCCGCAGGCTGGCGGACGGCACTGATCGGCAAGGCGCATTACCAGAA
>SKYA01000163.1 GCA_007128135.1 Paracoccaceae bacterium
ACCCCCTCCGACGCCTGTCCGCGTTCGAGGCCGGGCTGCGCGACGGGGTATGACCCGGGCACCGGTGCCGAAGCCGGACGCAGGCGGACCGGATCCGTCGCCGACGCATCCGGCAAAGGCGTTGCATGCGCAAAAGACAATGCAGGTGGCAATGGCTCTGCATACGGCACTGATACGGGTCGGGCCGTGCCTTCAGGTGAAATCTGCGCCAAGGACGCCGGGCGGGACGGCGACGCTGTAACCGCCCGAACGACATCAACCCTTGCCGGGTCGGACACAGGACGCGCAGGTTCCGGCCGACCGGGCACGGATATGTCCCGGCCCCTCGCCGCTGGCTCTGCATGCCGGGCAGCGACAGCGGCCTGCAGGTCCGGGAACCGGCGTTCGGTCTCTGTCACCGGTCCCGTGCGTGCAGCAAGCGCCGCCGTGCTTTCGGCGTCAGGTGTGACTCGCAACACGTTCTCAGGCGGTGGCTCGATGCCGATCCCGGCCTGAATGTCTTGCAACAAACCGGATCGCGCGCCCGAGTCGCGGGAGATGGGGGCTTCCGGCATGGTCCCTGCGCCAGTATCTGCCCTGTCGGCGATGTCTTTGTGTCCGGAAGGCAGATATGCCTCGATGACCTCTGGTACATTTCTGGCCCGGGGCTCTGCGACCGGGGCAGGGATTTCCAGCACTCTCTGGGCAAAATATCGCGGCGCCGCGCTGGCCGCGTGCCGTAGAGCGGGTTCGGGCTGATGCGCGCGACCCGCTTCGGCAAGCGCAGACGCCATTGACGGAGGAGCACCGGGCAACGAAGGCAGCGGCTGTTGTTGCCGAAGGGGCACCCCATCCGCATCCCACAACCGCTGCTCCACTGTCTCGAGCCGGGCCTGCGCGGAGTTTTGCGATGTCCCGTCCGCGCCCTGCCGCGTTGCCTCGGGCGGGACCGAGGACGTCGCACCGCGCCAGGCTGGTGTCTGAGGGTCGGATACATCCGCTACCGGCCCTGTACGCGGCGCAGCCATCCTCTGGCCGAAGGGCGCGCCCTGCGGCCCCGTACCCACTGGCTCGGCCATGCTGTGCCCCGGGACAGGGGACAGGCTGGTGATTTCATCTGCATCCCCGTCTTCCGCGCCGAGGATGTCGGCAAATGTGGATATCTGCGCCAACACCTGGCTCGGGGTCTGCGTTCGGGCGGCATCCCTTGTCATCGGTTGGAGAGACGGGAGAATTTGCATGCGCGGCGGCGGTCCTGACAAAACTCGATCCCCACCTGTTTCGCATCAATTGCTTACCGAATCTTTACCGACAGCGCCGACACTGACCCTGTCACGAGGAAAGGAGACTGCCAGGTGCAGATAGAGGGGTTCAACACGACAGGCGGCGCCAGTCCGGCGATGCCGGCACCGCCGCACAGGGACGACGCCCTGCGGGCCAGCGCGCGCGCCTTCGAGGCAGCTTTCCTGTCGGAGATGCTGCGCGCCGCCGGAGCAGGACAGCCCGCAGAGAGTTTCGGCGGAGGGATCGGGGAAGAGCAGTTCGGCTCTTTCCTGGTCGATCAGCAGGCGGAACGGATCGCAGCGCGCGGCGGAATCGGATTGGCCGAGATGATCCTGCGCAAGCTGTTGTCCGACGCGGACAGCGGGTCATGATGCCGCCCAAGGCCCACCGGAACGCAGCGCAGTTGCGCGATCTTCTTGCCACCGAACGCACTGCCGTGCTGAGCGGAGAGTATGCGCTGCTGGAAGAGCTTGCGCGACGCAAGGAACGTCTCGTCCGCTCTGTGGCTGCGAATCCGCCGCCCCCCCTGCTGCTTGCGAAGTTGCGCGCGGCGCTCGCCGACAATGCCACTCTGATGGCGGCGGCCAGCGACGGGTTCCGCACCGCCATCAAGAACCTCGTTGCCGCGCCTCCGGTCGCGACGGCGCTCTATCAGGCAGACGGCTCCTGCCGGATGATGCGCGACGTCGGGCGTCAGGTCGAGCGCAAGGCGTGATCCGCGTTTACCATGACACGGTTTTTCCCGGTCCTGTCACAGAAAAACCGGTTTTGATTCAGAAACTCTCAACATCTCGAATTGAGAGTGTTCAGTGACAGCAGGACAGCTGCCACTGCGTTTTTCCGAAACGCACAAATGCAGAATGCATCTTCGCACACCAACGAAAGGTGTTCCTCAATCGCGTGCAAAAGGCACGTCCTGAATAGGTGAACTCATGTCAAGCATTCTGACCAATTCCAGCGCCATGGTCGCGCTGCAAACCCTTCGCGGCATCAACAAGAACCTCGCCCAGACCCAGAGCGAAATCTCGACCGGCAAGTCCGTCGGCAGCGCGCGCGACAATGCCGCAGTTTGGGCGATCTCCAAAACCATGGAGTCGGATGTCAATGGCTTCAGGGCGATCTCCGACAGCCTCGCGCTGGGCCAGTCCACAGTGGCCGTCGCGCGGCAGGCCGCCGAGACAACGACCGATCTGCTGACGCAGATGAAGGGCCTGATCGTGGCGGCGCAAGAAGAAAACGTCGACCGCGCGAAGATCCAGACGGATATCGTCGCCTTGCGCGAGCAGATCTCCTCGGTGATCAATGCCGCACAGTTCAATGGCCTGAACCTTGTCAACGGCTCGTCAACCCAGGCTGTCAACGTGCTGTCGTCGCTTGATCGCGACTCGAACGGGAATGTGAATGCCGCGAACATTTCCGTTGCCCGGCAGAGCCTCTCGGTCAGCGGGACGCCCGCCACCCAGACGATCGGCACGACGCAGGTCGGGACCACACCTGCAGATCGTGACGCCCTGTTCTCGGTCCCGGGAGTCGACACCCAGACCATGCATGGCGGTCCGGTGACCTGGGCGACTGCCAACACGGCAGAGGTGACTTCGGGCAACGACATCACGCTGACAGTCGGGCAGGCCTATAACGGGGCCAGCTTCCAGATCGCCCTGACGGGCATCAATGTGCTGATGCAGGATGGCACACAGACTGTCGGCAACCGGGTGTTCAGCTATGTCGCCGGCCCCAATGACGGTGTCGCGGATGTCGCCTCGAACATGGTCGATCAGCTCAATGCCTTCTTCGCAGCTGCGACACCGGCAAACGGGGCCGGTGACCCCAGCTATGTCGCGTCACTCGGGACGAACGGCCAGATCGTGATCGAGAATGACAGCGGCGCAGCGATGCGCGTCGGCGCGGCAGTCTCTGCTGGCGGGACACCGGGCGCAGCAGGTGGCGCCGGAGGGCTGCAGGCGTTGCAGACCATCAACGTGACCACCAACAGCGGAGCAGATGCTGCCCTCGCCATGATCGATGATCTGATCGAGGTGTCGGTCAATGCCGCAGCCGGGTTCGGCTCGGCACAGGCAAGGATCGACACCCAGGCGGAGTTCATCCAGAACCTTATGGATTCGCTCACCAGCGGGATCGGCAGTCTGGTCGATGCCGATATGGAGGCAGCCTCTGCGCGACTGCAGGCCTTGCAGGTGCAACAGCAGCTGGCCACGCAGTCGCTCTCGATCGCGAACCAGCAGCCGCAGAACATCCTTGCGCTCTTCCGCTGAGTCGCGCCGCGTGACCTCCGCTTGAACGGGGGTCACGCCACCCTTCCCATACGTCCCGAAAGGCTCCTGGAATGAATGCCCATGCCCTGGCCCATGCTGCATATGCCAATCCGAACATGGCTCAGAAATCCGCGCGCTCGGCCGAATATGACGTGATCTCGCGCATCACCTCGCGCCTGCGCAACGCCATTCGCGACAGTTCGACCGATTATCCGGCACTTGTCGCCGCACTCGATGAAAACCGCAGGCTCTGGGTGGAACTCGCCAGCGATGTCGCAGGCCCGGACAACGCCCTGCCACTTGCGCTCAGGGCCAGCATTCTCGGCCTCGCGCAATTCACCCTGCGCCACACCGAAGCCATTCTCGCAGGACATCAGCACGGGGATGTCCTTGTCGATATCAACCTCGCTATCCTGCGCGGCTTGTCGGGCAAGGAGGACATGTCATGACCGGCCTCGTCATCCGCCTCGCGCCGCATGAGCGCGTGTTGCTCAATGGGGCCGTGATCGAGAACGGTGACCGGCGCACGAGCCTGTCGATCAGGACACCGCACGCCAAAGTGCTGCGCCTGCGCGACGCCATTCACCCCGATCAGGCAAATACACCCGTGAAGCGGACATGCTATCTCGCTCAGTTGGTCCTTGCCGGAGATTCCGCCCCCGAAGATATCCGGACCCCTCTTCTGCGCGCCATCGAGCAACTCAGCCAGGTCTTTTCGGACCCTGACAGCCGCGCGATGCTGGGGACGGCGACGGAGCGGGTGCTGGAGAACGACTATTACCAGGCGCTCAAGTCGCTCAGGGGACTGCTGCCGCGCGAGGCGCGACTGTTCGCGGCAGGCCGGGCATGAGCTTCAGCCCGATCATCCCGGCCCCGGGTCTGGCGGGCTGGGCCTTTCTGAGCCGCACGCGGGAGAGGCAGGAATCGAGCTTTGTCGCAACTCCAACCGTTGCACGCGATACTGCTCATTTTCGCGCAAGATTCGCGCAGGTCGAGACAGCCGATGCGCTGGTGGCAGACCGGCGCCTGCTGCGGGTCGCACTCGGAGCCTTCGGGCTGCAGGACGATCTCGACAACCGTGCCTTCATCCGCAGAGTGCTCGAAGACGGCACGACGGAGCGGGGCGCACTTGCCAATCGCCTGTCCGACAAGCGCTATCTGGCCTTCGCGACAGCGTTTTCCCATCTGGCGAGGATTCCCGAGACCGCACCGGCCCGGGACCTGCCCGACCGGGTCATCACCCAGTTCCAGACGCGCGAATTCGAGATCGCCGTGGGTGCTCAGGACGATACCTTGCGCCTCGGGCTCTCGCTGCAGCGCGAATTGCCGCAGCTTGTGTCGCAATACAGAAACGAGACTGCCCGCTGGTATGGCGCGCTGGCCAATCCGCCCTTGCGACAGATCCTGGAGACCACCCTCGGGCTGCCCAGGGAGTTCGGCACGCTCGATCTGGATGATCAGGTCACGCGCATCCGCAGCGCCATGCAGCGGCGCTTCGGCACCGACAGGATCGACGCACTGGCAAGTCCTGAACTCCTCGGGAAAGTGACAACCCGCTTTCTCGTGATGTCGCAGCTGCGTCAAAGCCAGGGCATGTTGAGCGGCGCGGCAACTGCACTGACATTGCTTCAGAACATGCGGCGGTGATACCTGGAAATGGTTGCGCTGACCACGCCGATTGCGCAGGAGCGGCGAAGGGAGTCACCCAAGGCGGCGCAGCGCAGGCCCGAGTGCCGCGTCGAACAGGGCCAACTGCTGCTCGGGGCCAGCCGAAACGCGTATGCAGCGGTCATGTGGTGCGACGAAGGGCATGCGGATGAAGATGTCCTGCCTGGCCATCTCTGCCACCAATGCGCGGGCATAGGCCCCGTCGCGACCGCAATCAATGGTCACGAAATTCGTCCCCGATGGCAGCGCATGCAGCCCGTGCTCGGCTGCGATCGCGCGCAACCGGTTCTTTGCAGCCTGCAAGTCCTGCTGCACCTGCTGCAGCCAGGTCTGGTCCTGCAAGGCCGCCAGCGCACCAGCCTGTGCCAGCCGCCCGATACCGAAATGATTGCGGATCCGGTCAAACATGGCAATCAGGGGCGCGGCCCCTATGGCATATCCCACCCGCAACCCGGCCAGACCATAGAGCTTGGAGAAGGTGCGCATGCGGATCACGCGCGAATTGGCCGGATCGAGCACGGGTGCCGTTCCCTGGGGCGCCGCGTCGATATAGGCCTCGTCCAGCACCATCAGCGTGCCTTCGGGGACGGCATCGATCATCCGCTGCACGATGCGCGCCGGGTGCCAGCTTCCCATCGGGTTGTCCGGGTTGCAGAAATAAAGCAGCTTCGCACCCAGTTCCTCGGCACGGACCAGAAGCGCGGCCGGATCTTCATGGTCGTCACGATAGGGCACCTTGTGCAGCACCCCGCCAAAGCCGGCGACATGATAATTAAAGGTGGGGTAGGCCCCGTCCGAGGTCACGACGGCATCGCCCGGGGCAACCGTCAGACGCACCAGATTGCCGAGAAGCCCGTCAATTCCCTCGCCCACGAGGATATTTTCGGGCGCCACACCATGATGCGCGGCCAGAGCAGCGCGCAGGTCATGGCATTCGGAATCGCCATACATCCAGAGATCACCCGCGACCTGCTGCATTGCGCAGACCGCTTTCGGCGACGGGCCGAAGCCGCTTTCATTCGCGCCCAGGCGAGCAACAATTGACCGCCCCGAGGCGCGCATGAGCGCCTCGGGCCCGACAAAGGGCACCGTGGCAGGCAAACCGGTTACCAGTTCCGTATAGCGCGGCGTGTTCATGCTGCATGGATAGGCGAGCCCTGCGGCCGGAGCAAGGGGCCGCGCTCAGACGACTTTACCCCGGTCAAGCCGGTCGAGAAACGCCTCGGCCTCGGCCAGCACGCTCCTGCGCCGATCCTCATCCATCCGGTCGAAGCTGCGATACATCTGCGCCATGCGCGGATTGCCCTCGAACCGCGCGCGGTGACGGAACAGGAAATGCCAGTACAGCAGGTTGAACGGGCAGGCGCGATCGCCGGTCTTGTCCTTCACCAGGTAATGACAGCCGCGGCAGTAATCCGACATCCGGTCGATATAGGCACCCGAACTGACATAGGGTTTCGACGCGACAATCCCGCCATCGGCGAATTGCGACATGCCGACCGTGTTGGGGGCCTCGACCCATTCATAGGCATCGGCATAGACCGCCAGATACCACTCATGCACCGCGCCCGGATCAATGCCTGCGAGCAGCGCGAAATTCCCCGTCACCATCAGCCGCTGGATGTGATGCGCATAGGACAACTCTCTTGTCTGGGCAACAGCTTGCGAGACGCAATTCATGTTCGTCGTCTCGCCCCAGTAGAATGCGGGCAGTTTGCGGTGGTGGCCCAGCGCATTGCGGCGCGGATAGTCCGGACCTTCAAGGAAATAGACCCCACGGACATATTCGCGCCAGCCGATGATCTGGCGAATAAAGCCCTCGACCGAGTTGAGCGGCGCATCGCCCGCGCGATAGGCTGCCTCGGCGCGCGCACAGACCTCGAGCGGTACCAGCAGCCCGGCATTCAAGTAAAGCCCGATCACGGCGTGATGGAGATAGGGTTCACCCTCGAGCATGGCGTCCTGATAGGGGCCGAAATCCGGCAGGGAATGGGTGATGAAATGCTCGAGCGTCCGCAAGGCACCCGCACGGTCCGTCTGGAAACGAAACGGGCGCAGTTCGCCGAAATTGCCCGCGTAGTGGTGCTCGACCAGATCAAGAACCTCGTCGAGCACCGGATCGCGCTTCGGCGTGGGCGGCCGCCTGCGAAACAGATCAACCGCAGCCGGTTTGCGGTTGTCATGATCGAAGTTCCACTTGCCACCCTCGGGACGGTCGCCATCCATCAGCAGACCTGTCTTGCGACGCATCTCGCGGTAGAAATACTCCATGCGCAGCACCTTGCGCCCTTCGGCCCAGCGCGCAAACTCCTCGTGCGAACATAGAAAACGGTCATCGGGCAGGAGCGTCAGGTCCAGCGGCATATTCTGCAAGGCCGCGATCAGCCGCCATTCGCCGGGCTCGGTGGCCAGCACCGCACTGGTGCCGAATTTCTGCGCGCGACGCAGCAACTCACCCGGGATGGAGCCGGCATTTTCCGGGTCGTCAAGCGTGCTGTAGGCCACACGCCAGCCCTGAGCGCGCAGATGGGCAGCGAATTTGCGCATTGCGGTGAACGTGAAGGCGATCTTCTTGGGGTGATGGGGCACATAGCCGGCCTCTGTCGCGACCTCGGCCATCACCACCACATCGCGCGCCCTGTCTGCCCGTTTCAGCGCGCTCAGCCCGTCCGAAAGCTGGTCGCCCAGCACCAGAACCAGCCTCACCATGGCACGGGTTTCCCGGCCCAGTCGAAGAACGCGCCCGTGTCGTCCGGCGAGAGGGCGTCGATCACGCGCAGAAGGTTGCGGGCGGCCTCTGCGGGCGGGACAGCCGGATGACGGCCAAGATATTTTTCGGTGAAGGGCGTCGCCACGGTGCCCGGATGCAATGCCACGCAGACCGCCCGCGGATGGGTGCGACCAAGTTCGATGGCCGCAGAGCGGATGATCTGGTTCAGCGCCGCCTTCGAGGCGCGATAGCTGTGCCAGCCTCCGGCGCGATTGTCACCAATCGAACCCACGCGCGCCGAAAGCGCGGCCATGACCGAGGGCATGTCGCGCGGCAACAGGGGGGATGCATGTTTCATGACCAGCGCGGGGCCGATGGCGTTGACGGCGAACTGGCGTGACATGCCGTCGAAACTCAGGTGTCTGAGGGCCTTCTCGGGGGCGTGACCGTCGATTTCCAGCGCGCCGGTCACAATCAGGATACGCTGAAACGGCCCCTCGAGCGCGCCAAGACAGGCACTGATGGATGCTTCGTCGGTAATGTCCAGCCCGTCGTCACGGCGTGACAGGCCGGTGACCTGCCAGCCCAGCCCGGCGAGCCTGTCGCAAAGCGCCTGTCCGATCCCGCCCGACGATCCGATGACCAAAGCCCGCTGCATCCGCCCTCCAGTTCTCGTCAGGCAAGCTAGCGGCAGGTTTCGCCCTTTCCAGCAGCCAGCAGGACGCGACAGGCAAATCGGTCGGCCTGCCTGAGTTGCCTGCACCGGACGTTGCGCCTGCGCAGCCTGCAACGCGGCTTCGGCCCGCAGTGCAGCGGCAATCGCGCGCATCAGCGGCTCCTGCTGGCGCGATCAACATGAACAACGCCGCGCAAGCCATTATTTCAGAGTACATTTCCATATCCGCACGAGCGGCGTCTGCCTTATTTCATGGCGGTCAGGCGTTCGGCCCATTGCCGTGCGATCGGAGACAGGACAACCGCCATCGGAACCGCGATGCACCAGGCCACGAACCAGGCCCGCAGCCAGCGCGCGGGATAACCTGCGTCGAATCCGGTATTTATGAAGGTGATGATGCCGGAAATCACCACCGACATCATCGTGCCCATCAGCAGCCCCGTGACAATGCGAAGCTTCATGACAGCGCGGCGCTGCATCGCCTGCAGGTGCCCGGATGCGCATGGCTGCCGACATCGGGGCGGATCTTCCAGCAGCGCTGGCATTTCTCGCCATCGGCATGTTCGAAGACGACGCCCACACCCTGCACTTCGGGCAGCCGGAATGCCTCGGCCGGGATCGGGTCCGGAGTCAGAACCACGGCAGAGGTGATGCAGATATCGGCGAAATCGACCGATTTCAGCGCCGTGAGAACCGCATCGTCGCGCACATGCACAACCGGCGCGGCCTCGAGCGATGCCCCGATGACCTTGTCGCGGCGCTGGATTTCCAGCGCCGCTGTCACCACCCGCCGCGCGGCGCGGATGCCGGCCCATTTCTGCGCCAGCGGTTCATTGCGCCAGTCGGCGGGGGTCTCGGGGAAGTCCTGCAGATGCACGGACGATTCCTCGTCAGGGAAGCGCGCCAGCCAGACATCCTCCATGGTGAAGACAAGGATCGGTGCAAGCCAGGTTGTCAACCGATGGAACAGGATGTCCAGCACGGTGCGCGCCGCGCGACGGCGCAGGCTGCCTGCGGAATCGCAATACAGCGCATCCTTGCGGATGTCGAAATAGAAGGCGGAGAGGTCCGATGTCGCAAAGCTGAAGAGCTTCTGGAACACGCCCTGAAAATCATAGGCCGCATAGCCCTTGCGCACCTGTTCATCCAGGTCGGCCAGACGGTGCAGGACCCACTGCTCCAGTTCGGGCATCTCGGCGGGGTCCACACGCTCGGTCTCATCGAACCCTGCCAGATTGCCCAGCATGAAGCGCATGGTGTTGCGCAGGCGCCGGTAGCTGTCGGCCACCCCTTTCAGGATCTCCTTGCCGATGCGCAGATCGGCCGTGTAATCCGATTGTGCCACCCAGAGCCGCAGGATGTCGGCGCCATACTGGTCGATCACCTCTTGCGGTGCGACCGTGTTGCCAAGGGACTTGGACATCTTCATGCCCTTCTCGTCCAGAGTGAAGCCATGTGTCAGCACGCCGTGATAGGGTGCGCGGCCCCTTGTGGCACAGGCTTGCAGCATCGAGGAATGGAACCAGCCACGATGCTGGTCGGTCCCTTCGAGATAGAGGTCCGCAATTCCGTCGGGCGCGCCATCCGCGCGATCACGCAGCACGAAGGCATGGGTAGAGCCGGAATCGAACCACACGTCGAGGATGTCGAACACCTGCTCATAGACTGCGGGGTCGTGCAGGCCATCGAGTACACGCTCCTTGAAGCCCGCAGCATACCAGACATCGGCGCCTTCCTTCTTGAACGCCGCGACGATGCGGGCATTCACTTCGGCATCGCGCAGCAGGAAACCGGGGTCGGTCGGCTTTGCGTCCTTCCTGACGAAACAGGTCAGCGGCACGCCCCATGCCCGCTGGCGCGAGAGTACCCAGTCGGGCCGCGCCTCGATCATAGAATGCAGCCGGTTGCGCCCGGACGGCGGGGTCCATGTCACCAGCTTGTCGATCGAGGTCAGCGCGCGTTCGCGGATGGTGTCGCCATGCGCGCCCATGCCATCCGCAAGCGGCTTGTCGATGGCCGCGAACCATTGCGGCGTGTTCAGATAGATCAGCGGAGCCTTCGAACGCCAGCTATGGGGATAGCTGTGCCGGATACGCCCGCGTGCCAGCAGGCTGCCATGCTCGGCCAGCTTCTCGATGATGGCGGCGTTGGCGTCGCCTTCCTTTCCCTCGGGTGTCAGGATGCGCAACCCGCCAAACAGCGGCAGGTCCTCGCGGAAGCTGCCATCCTCGAGTACATTGTAGGCCAGAACCTGATCGAGCATCCCGAGGTCGCGGTAGAGTTCGTATTCCTCCATGCCGTGGCTGGGCGCGCAATGCACGAAGCCGGTGCCCTCCTCGTCGGTCACGAAGGGGGCAGCGCGGAAATCTCGCGGTGCGTTCCATTCCCCCCCGGCCTTCGAGACATTGGCCAGCGGGTGCGATAGCTTCAGGCTCTCCAGCTCAACGGGCGTGACGCTGCGCAGGCGGCGATACTGCCCCTCGCCCAGCCGCGCCTGCGCCATGACATCGGCGGCCAGCTTGTCGGCGAGAAGGTATTTCTCGCCAACGCGGGCATAGCATTCCTCGGGCGTCTCGAGCACTTCATAGAGGCCATAGGCGATTTCGGGCCCGAAGACGACACCGCGGTTCGAGGGGATGGTCCACGGGGTCGTGGTCCAGATCACGACAAAGGCGCTGGCGAAATCCGTCGCCATCTGCTGAACCGCCCCCGAGAAGGCCGCCCCGCCATGCTGCTCCAGCAGGTAATCGGTCAGCGCCTCGGTGCCCTCGATCCCCGAGACATGGAACTTCACCCAGATGGTCGGGCTCTGCTTGTCGTGATACTCGACCTCGGCCTCGGCAAGCGCGGTCTTTTCCACCGGAGACCACATCACCGGCTTGGAGCCCTGATAGAGCGCGCCGTTCATCAGGAGCTTCATGAACTCCTCGGCAATCACGGCCTCGGCGTGGAAATCCATCGTCAGATAGGGATCGTCCCACTTGCCGGTGATGCCGAGGCGCTTGAACTCCTCGCGCTGCACGTCAATCCAGCCTTCGGCGAAGCGGCGGCATTCCTGACGAAAATCCACCATATCGACCTTGTCCTTGTCGAGCCCCCTGGCGCGATACTGTTCCTCGATCTTCCATTCGATGGGAAGACCGTGGCAGTCCCAGCCGGGGACATAGCGCGCGTCACGCCCGAGCATCTGCTGGCTGCGGGTGATGAAATCCTTCAGCACCTTGTTGAGGGCATGACCGATATGCAGATGCCCGTTGGCATAGGGAGGACCATCATGCAGGATGAAAGGGCGGCGGTCCGCTGCACTGGCGCGCAGCCGGTCATAGATGCCCAGCCGTTCCCAGCGGGCAAGCCATTCGGGCTCGCGTTGCGGCAGTCCTGCGCGCATCGGAAAATCGGTCTCGGGCAGGAAGAGCGTGTCTTTGTAGTCGGGCGTCATGGGCTCATCTTTCGCATTGTGGGGGAGAGGCGCCAAGGAGGACCCGGCACTCCGGGCGCAATGGTCAGAGTGCCGGGACGCTAATTCGCTGGATGATCGCCACGATCTGCATGGGGCGCGTTATAGGAGGCGCAGCAGGACGCGTCCAGAGGCAAGGCGCGCCCGTCACGGATGCGCCGCTTTTGGCTTGACCGACAGGGCGGACCGGCGCCATCAGGGACCATGCGCATCGCGAGTTTCAACGTGCAGAACCTGCGCCTGCGGCGCAAGGCCGGGCGATCCCGGCTTGACGGCGCGCGCGATGGCGATGTGCCCGAGGACAGCACGCCCCAGGCGGCGGCGCTCGATCTGGCAGACCGGCGGCTGACCAGTGCCATTCTCGCGCAGGCCGATGCGGATGTGGTCTGCCTGCAGGAAGTGTTCGACCCCGAGACGCTCGATTTTTTCCATGACCACCTGCTGCGCCATGCCGGTCTGCGCCCCTATCCGCACCGGGTGTGTCTGCCCGGGAATGACGGCGGCGGGCGCGATCTGGCCGTGCTGAGCCGCCTGCCGCTTGCGGATGTGCGCAGCCATGCAAGGCTCCTGCCCGCGGATCTGGGACTGGTGCCGCCGCGCGGCATCCGGCCCGAGATACCGGTCTTCCGGCGCGACTGCCTGGCCTTCAGCGTCGCCGGGCTACGCCTGTTTCATTGTCATTTCAAGGCACCATGGCCCGATGCCGACCGCGCCTGGCCGGTCCGGCGGATGGAGGCGCTGGCTGTGCGCAGGCTGGTCGAGGCGCATCTGGAACGCGACCCGGCCGCGCTCTGGCTGATTCTCGGTGATCTGAACGAGCCGGTCGCCACCGCTGGCACGGAGCCCGCTATTGCCCCCCTTTTGCCGCCATTCTCGGTCGATCTGCTGGCGCGGATGCCCAGAGCCGAACGATGGACCTTCTATGACGCGCAGGGCGGGCAATATGCGCGTCCCGACGCGCTGCTGGCAGCGCCGGAACTGGCGCGCGGCTGGCCGGACGCCGTGCCACGCGCACTGCGTGCGGGGCTCGACCGGGATGCCGGTCGCACGCAGGAGCAGCGCCTGACCGATGTCGGCGCACACCGGCCCCATGCAAGCGATCATGCGGCTCTGACGCTCGACCTTGACGGCTTGTGACGCGCGGACCGGATCAGGCGATGTGGATGACAGCCTCGCCAACCACCGAAAATCGCCGGGTGCTGCCGGCCGTGATGCGAATCACAACCCGGGCTGCCGGCAGGGTCGCGACTACGCGCCCCTCGCAACGCAATCTTGTGCCCACGACCACAGGCTCGACAAATCGACACCGGAAACTCTCTATCACCACACAGCGCGGCCATGCGGCAAGCGCTTCGGACATCTGCCCCATGACAAGCATGCCGGGCACCAGAATATCGTCGAACTCGACGGCACACGCGAGTGCGGTATCGGCATGCAGCGGATTGTCATCTCCGGAAGCGGCGACATAGGCCGCAATCAAGGCATGGTCGGACAGCGGCAGGTCCACACCGGGCAGGCGCAGGCCGATCATCGGTTCCTTGCCCATCGCATCTCTCCGTGCCGGGCGGGCACAAGGACGAGGCCCGTCTCGAAAACCCCGGCAAGGCGCCCCTCGGAATCGCTCAGCCGCAAGGTGATCCGCACCATTTCGCGGCTGTCCGGGCCATCAAGGGCCAGTGTCAGCAGATAGCGCGCGCCAATACGGAGCGGCCGGTGCATCTGGATGTGCTGTTCGAGATAGACGGGGAATCTCTCGGCACCCGTCGCGTCGCGCCTGAGCAGAGGCATCAGTGCCTCATGGATGCCCGGATCGGACAGCCAGAACATCGGGAATGTCAGGGGCACGGTCCCGGAAGCGCCCGCAGAAGGGGTCTTTCCCAGCGCAGCGGCAAAGGCAGCGACGGCCTCTTGCCCGACCGTGACCTCGAATACACCGATCTGGCGCATATGGCCGATATTGCTCATGCTGCACGGCGCAGTAGCAGCGCGGCATTGATCCCTCCGAAGGCAAAGGAATTCGACATCACCGCGTCCAGATCAGCCGGTACCGCGCCCTGCGTGGGCAGCAGCAGTGGGCATTTGGGGTCAGGCTGAGTGAAATTCGCCTGTGGTGGCACCATCTGATGGCGCAGCGCCTGCACCGCCACGATCAGTTCCAGAGCACCGGCAGCCCCCAGCGCATGTCCCAGGACCGGCTTTGACGACGACACCGGGATCCGGTCGATCCATGTGCCGAAGACGGCGCGCAGCGCCGCCGCCTCGGTGATGTCGTTGAGGACAGTTCCCGTGCCATGGGCATTGACATAGCCAACCTGTCCGGGCGCAACGCCGGCAAGGTCCAGCGCCTCGCGCATCGCGGCGGCTGCCCCCTCGATATCGGGCTGGATCATGTCATGCGCGTCGCTGCTGGTGCCGTAGCCATCGAGCCAGGCAAGCGGAGTGACCCCGCGACGGTTCAGCGCATCTTCGGATTCCAGCACGAAGACTGCGGCGCCCTCGCCCAGCACCATTCCGGTGCGCCCGGCCGAGAAGGGCTGGCAGGCGCGCGGCGAAAGTACCCGCAACAATTCCCATGCCCGCATGGTCGCAGGTGTGATGCACGCCTCGGTCCCGCCCGCCAGCGCGCGCTCTACAAGACCGGACCTGATCATCTGCGCCGCCAGCCCGATGGATTGCGCGCCCGAGGCGCAGGCACTGACGAGTCCGAAGCTCGGTCCCGTGATGCCATGCGCAATCGAGACATGCGACACCGCCGAACTCGGCATGGTTCTGGGGACAGTCATGGGCTCGGGGCGCAGCTCGGCACCGGCGCCACCGTAGAACTGGCAGGCATTGTCGTCGATTGTCCCTGCCCCGCCAATCCCCGTTCCGATAATCGCGGCGCTGCGCCTTCCAGCCAGTTCATCCGGCGAGATGCCCGCCTGTGCGATTGCTTCTGCGGCAGCGACCAGGGCGAAATGCGTGACCCGCTCGCTCGTGTGCGGGACAGGCGCACCCAGCAGCGCCTCGGGGTCGAAATCCGGCACCGTGGCGGCAATGCGCACGCGCAGGGAGTCGCCGCGCGGCAGATCGACCCGGCGCACGCCGCTGACCCCGTCGCGTGCGGCAGACCAGAGCATCTCGGCACCGATGCCGGCGGCGCTGACTGCGCCCATGCCGGTAATGCCGACGCGGGATGTCACGTGTTCACGCCGATATTCTGAAGCTCGTCCGGACGCATTTGCGCGGCGATGACCTCGATCAGTTCCGCCAGATTGCGTGCCGATGACAGGTCTTCGCTCATGGGCAGATAGACATTGAATTTCTCCTCGACGCCCATGAGAATCGACAGCACGTCTATCGAGACAAGGCCAAGACTTTCGAGCGTGGCTTCGGGCACCACGGCCTCGGGCGCGACCTTGCCCTCCTCCACGATGATCGCGATGATCTCGTCGAGCATCCCTTCCTCGGACAGGGCTGGCCAGGTGGTCGGCGCCGGTAGCCGCGCGTCCTCTTTCAGGCTGCCCGTGCCATGCGTTTCGGGCGCGGCGGAGTCATCGGTCATACGCTCACTCTCTCGTTTCATCGGTCATACGCTCACTCGCTCGTTATCGCACTGACAAACACTTTCCAAAAACACGATATGTGCGTCTGATCTCGAAATTGTAACGCGTCAACAGCTTTGTCAATGCAGTATTGTCCTCGAGCGCCCAGCCGGCCTCGACCCAGTCATAGCCAACGGCCAGATGGACTTCGATCAGTTCATCGACCAGCTTCAGGATGACCTCGGCGGAGGCTATGCTGAACCGCAACCGACGCGATATGCCGAACAGGACCATCAACCCGCTTCGCGGCCGGAACCGGATTGCGCGCCAAGCGAGTTTGAGCCAGCCGAGGGGCGAGGGTCTTGGTCCCACCCCGCGGGTCAGTTCGAACATATTGGGAATGGCGATCCAGATCGCGACCGGAGCACCGTCCAGTTCGAAGACTCGTCCCGCCTGGGGAGGCAGGAAGGGTCTCAGGAGTAGCAGACCCTGCATGTCGTCAAGGGTCAGCGGCACATGGCCCCAGTTGTCACTCCAGCCATCATTGAACAGGTCGCGCATAAGCGGCAGCTCAGCCGCGAGAGAGCGCCTGGTAATCGGTCGCGCGGTGACCCTGAGGCGGCGCCGATCAAGGCGCAGGGACTGGCGCAAAGCTGCGTGATCGGTCTTACGCAGATCAATGCCCCAATAGTGCAGATCCTTCCACTTGGCATAGCCCATCGCTTCGAGATGCGACTGCAGATAGGGCGGGTGCCAGCCTGTCGCGGTCATCGGCGGCAGGTCGAATCCGCCGACCATCAGCCCCGGTTCGCCATTCATGTCCAGCAGATGCGGCCCGGAGACATGGCGGCAACCGCGTTCGCGCAGCCAGGCTTCCGCCACGTCGATCAGCGCAGCCACGACCTCGCGATCATCGATCACATCGAGACAACCGAACAATCCGGTCCCCTCGGGCATCCCCAGGGCCGGATGCTCGGCAATCTGCGCCGAGATGCGCCCTACCGGCACCCCATCGCGCAAGGCAATCCAGTACTGGACGACGCCGCGCTTGCAAAAGGCACTCTTGCGCGGGTCAAGCAGCAGTGCACGGTCCATGCGCATGGGGGGCTCGAAGCCGGAAAACCCCGCGTAAAGCACGGGCGGCAGGTCGATGAACTGCCACAAGGCGCGGCGGTCCCTGACGGGCAGGATTTTCACGCTCATGGCACGCCCTTTCGCAAATGCCGTCACCGGTCTGGCCCCGGCAGGAGCCCGGCCAGCGACACGCCCCCTATGAGCAGGGTGCCTGACTGGTTGACGCCCCGGGACAGAACAGCCTTGACGGCACGCCCGGCCCCTGCCGACGCCAGCGGCCCATGGCGATATTGCCAGACTGCCCCCGCTCGAATTGCGCAACTCTCTAGCATCGGTCCCGCGTGATGACCAGTCACGGCGCAGGGCGGCCGGACCGTGCTTTCACCTTCCCGTCAGAACACGGGGAAGTGGCCGGAACTAGGTTTGATCGGGGGCGGATTTCCGGGATACTGCGCCATGGTTCGTCAGCTTCTCGTCACATTCCTTCTCGCGTTTGCGCTGTCGGGTATTGCACCCGCGGCCGATGCCGCTTCAGGGCGCATCATCTCGATTACGCGCCCGGACACGCCTGCGGTCATGCGGACGGACACTCCGGTGCCCGCCGAACCCGCCCAGCTTTTCTATGTGCAGCGTTCCAAGAACCGCAATACCGTGATCTACGCGGCCAGGTTCGACGCGCAGGGCCGGTTGGACAGGCGCAACCCGATCGCCGTCTACTGGCGGCGCTACGAGGAAGAGGGGCAGGTCCAGAACCTCTCGCTCGATCAGCGCCTGCTCGCCTTCGGCGTGCGCGTCCGACCACTGCCGACGGAAGGCGAATTCGATGTGCGGTTCCGCGTGATGGCAGGCGCGCGCATTACGCTGCGCCAGACCGGCCCCTTCGCCGCCGAAATGATCGGAAGCTACGGCAACGAGGAGATCCGGCTGGTTTACGGCCATGTCGAGGCGAGGGACGACGGGCTGATCCCGCGCGTGATCGAAGGACGGGTCTTCGGACATGATGCGAACGGCGATTTCGTGGATGTGCTGATCCGTCCATAGCCTTCTGCCGGGACCCGTCTGCGGGGCTTGGCCCTTTTCATGCGCACCGCGGATACGGAGCCACCGGGCCGGAGCGGCAAGTCTTTGGCGTGGCCTTCAATGCACGACAAGGACTTGCAAAACTCGGACAAACCTGAAACCGTGCTG
>SKYA01000082.1 GCA_007128135.1 Paracoccaceae bacterium
CGCCCAACACAAGGGTCATGAAATGGCGGCGCAGGAAATGTGGTTCTGCCTTGTCCCGATCTGAAACCGCTGCAAGCACGCTTGCGCAGTGGATTTGCGAGGCAAGAGTCTGATCGGTCAGTGCCCCGTGGCCCGGTCCTTCGACCAGATCGGCGTAGTCCTTGTCCCAGTCAAACATGTGCTGCCCCCCATGACAACCTGCGAATGAGTCGGCTTGAGTCCATTCACCCCAAGATTGCAGAAGGACACAAGCGCAAGACTTCAGGATAGCCCGAAAAGGGGAATAACTATGTACAGGGTGTGACTTTTAAGTGGCAGTCGCCTGCCCGCGCCCGATCAGACCAGGAAACCGCCGTCCGAATCGTCCCCGGTTTCCTCGAGCAGGCGGTCGAAATCGGGGATGATGATCTGGCGCTTGCCCTCGGTCACGATCAGCCCCTCCTTGCGCAGGATGGACATCTGGCGGCTGACGGTTTCCAGAGTGAGGCCAAGATACTCCGACATCGCCTCGCGGGTAAGCGGGAGGTCGAAGCGCAACTGGCCATCCGAAGCACGCAACTGCAGGGACGCATCCCGCCGCGCAATGATGCAGATCAGGCTTGCGATCTTCTCGCGCGCGGTCTTGCGGCCCAGAAGCAGCATCCATTCGCGGGCCGCGTCCAGTTCATCCAGCGTCATCTCCAGCAGGCGCTGGCCGATATGGGGCGTCTTGAGCATGATTTCTTCAAACGGCTTCTTGCGGAAACAGCACATCACCAGATCGGTTGCCGCAGTCACGTCATAGGCCGAGGTCTCGCGCCCGGGTCGCCCGGCAAAATCCGATGGCAGCAACAGTCCGACCATCTGGCGACGTCCATCTTCCATCGTCTGGCTGAGCGTGGCGATGCCGGTGACGACCGAGGCCACGAAATCCATCTTGTCACCGGCCCAGACCACGGTCTGACCGGCCTCGAAGCTGCGATAGAACTTGATCTGTTCCAGCCGCTCCAACTCGTCGGTTTCACATCTGGCACAGACGGCCCGGTGACGAATCGGGCAATCACTGCATTCCTGCGAATAAGGCTGAAGCTTGGGACTGGTTCGGGTCATACTCGTTGATCTATATCAAGGCAGAAACTGGATTATCCTGTCAAACGTAAACACATGTCAGATGTAAATCAACTTACACAACTCGGATTATTTGACGCGCGTGTACCAAGGTATACGAGCTATCCGACTGCGCCCCAGTTCTCGCCCACGCTCACGGATGACGTTTTCTCAAGCTGGATCAGGTCAATAGAGCCAAACAGCAAGATATCTCTTTATCTGCATGTGCCTTTCTGTCGCAGGCTGTGCTGGTTCTGCGCCTGCCGCACCCAGGGCACGCGCAGCGAAGCGCCGGTGGTGGCCTATGTCAAGTCGCTTGGACAGGAGCTGGAGCTTCTGCGCCAGACCCTGCCCGAGGGCGTGACGCTCTCGCGGCTGCACTGGGGCGGCGGCACGCCGACATTGATGCCGCCTCAACAGATTCGCGCCCTCGCGCGCCAGATCTTCGAGATCACGCCCCTGTCCGAAGGCGGCGAGTTTTCGGTCGAGATTGACCCGAACGAGATTGACGAGGTCCGGCTGGATGCCCTGATAGAGGCGGGCATGAACCGCGCCTCGATCGGAGTCCAGGATTTTGATCCCGAAATCCAGTCCATCATCGGTCGTGACCAGAGTTTCGAGATCACCAAATCCACCGCCGATTCCATTCGCGCGCGCGGAGTCGAGTCGCTGAATGCCGATATCCTCTATGGCCTGCCCAATCAGACAAGCCAGCGCATATCCGATTCGATCCAGAAACTCCTGACCCTGAGCCCCGACCGGATCGCGCTTTATGGCTATGCGCATGTGCCCTGGATGGCGCGGCGCCAGCAGATGATTCCCTCGGACACTCTGCCCCGCCCAGAGGAGCGGCTCGACCTGTTCGAAACGGCCCGCCGACTTCTGGTCTGGGACGGCTACGAGGAAATCGGGATCGACCACTTCGCCCGTCCGCATGACGGACTCGCAAAGGCTGCCAGAACAGGCACGTTGCGGCGGAATTTCCAGGGCTACACCGATGATACCTCACCCCTCCTGATCGGGCTGGGTGCGTCCTCCATCTCGCGCTTTCCCCAGGGCTTTGCCCAGAACGCGCCCGCCACCGCCCAGTGGAAGAAGGCAATCGAGGCGGGGCACTTCGCTACGGTGCGGGGTCATGTCTTTACCCCAGCCGATCACTGGCGCGGGCGCGCCATCGAGGCGCTGATGTGCGATTTCCACCTGTCGCGCGCCGAACTAATCGGCGATTTCGGCGCGGATCCCGAGGCGCTCGATGCGCTTATGGACAAGGCCGTACTGCGTTACGGCAGTTTTGTCCGGCGTACACGCGAAGGATTGTCGATCCCGCCCGAGGGCCAGCCCCTGACGCGGATGATCGCCACCCTCTTTGACGAATACGCCATGGCGCAGTCGGGTCATTCTTCGGCCATCTGACCGCGCTCAGGCCTCTGCCTCGACAAATCGCAACTGGCGTGGCAGGCAGACGCGCGAAAGATCGTAGTTCTCGACAATCGTGCGGCGCGCGGCCTGACGCAGCGCGGTGTAGCGCTGCGGGGACGCCAGTGCATTGGTCAGCATTTCGGACCATGCCTCGATGTCGAAGAAATCGACCAGTCGCCCGTTGACTCCATCAGTGATGACCTCCTCCACAGGTCCGGTGCGCGAAGCGACGACACAGGCTTCCATCGCCATTGCCTCCAGCATTGACCAGGACAGCACGAAAGGGACAGTCAGATAGGCATGGACGCGGCTGATCTGCATCAGCCGGATGAAATCCGCGTAGGGCACACGTCCCAGGAAATGCACGCGGGAGAGGTCAAGCCGGCCTTCCAGTTCGGCCAGAAAGACCTCGCGCCACGAGCCATTCGGTGGAGCCGAGCCATAGCTGACACCATCGCCACCTATGATGACCACCTGCGCCTCGGGCCGTGCGGCGAGTACCTCGGGCAACGCCCGCATAAAGATATGCGAGCCGCGATAGGGTTCGATATTGCGGGCAATATATGTCAGCACCTCATCGCCCGCCCGGATCAACTGCCCGGTCGGCAACCGATAGACCGCCTCGCGGTTGGCGGTCAGTGCCTCGGTATCGACCCCGTCATGAATGATCGTGATCTTGTCGCGGAAACAGGGCGGAAAGCTGTCAGCCTGCCATTCGGTGGGCGAGAGCGCCGCATCGGCCTGCACCATCGAGAGCGCCAGATGCGCCTGCCGCGCCACCACCGAGAACCTCGTGCCCAGATCGTCGCGGCTGAACTCGGGGTCGAAACCCACATCAAGCCCCTTGGGCGCATAGTAGAACTCGGCATAGACCAGATGCCGCGCCTCGGGCCAGACCTCGCGCAGAAACAATGTCTCACCCCAGCCAGAATGCCCGAAGATCACATCGGGACGAAAGCCCACCCTGTCGCGCAACTGGATGGCGGCGCGTGCAACGCGATGCGCACGGTCTGTCATCGCCGTATAGGTCGTGCCCAGCCGCGAATGCCTCGGGTCGGGCGGTGTGTCGTGCATGGGATAGCGATAGGTGCGGGTCGCCGTGCTCTGCTGATTCTTCTCGGCGGTCAGGGCAACTAGCTGATGCCCACGCGCTTCAAGCGCCGGCGCAAGATGACGAAACTGGCCCGGGAAATTCTGATGGACCAGCAGAATCCGCATGCTTCAGGCCGCGCCGATCGCCGTGATATCGAAGGCCGCCGCAAGCAACTGCTTTGTATATGGATCCTGCGGGGTGTCGAAAACCTGGTCGATCAGGCCTGCTTCGACCACATCGCCATGCTTCATCACGATCACCTTGTGCGAAAGCGCGCGCACCACCCGCAGATCATGGCTTATGAATAGATAGGCGAGCCCGTATTTGCGTTGCAGGCTGCGCAATAGCTCGACGATCTGAACCTGTACCGTCATGTCCAGCGCCGAAGTAGGCTCGTCCAGAACCACGAGTTTCGGGCGCAGGATCATGGCGCGGGCTATTGCAATCCGCTGGCGCTGGCCGCCCGAGAACTCATGCGGGTAACGCGCCATCGTGGAAGGATCGAGTCCCACCTCCGTCATGATCTCGGCCACCAGTTCACGCGCGGAGCGCCCGGTTGGCACCCCATGCACGCCCAGCCCTTCAGCGATGATCTGCTCGACCGTCATCCGCGGACTGAGGCTGCCGAAGGGGTCCTGAAACACGATCTGCAAGTCCCGCCGCAGACTGCGCAGTGCCTGCGACCTGCGACCCTGGATATTTCCGCCATCGAACCAGATCGGCCCGTCACTGGAAATCAGCCGCAGGATCGCCAGCGCGAGCGTAGTCTTGCCCGATCCCGATTCGCCTACGATGCCCAGCGTCTCGCCACTGCGCAGCGTCAGGCTTGCATTGTTGACAGCCTTCACATGCCCAACGGTCCGGCGCAGGAATCCCCGCTGGATCGGGAACCAGATGCGCAGGTTTTCGGTGCGCAGGATCTCCTGTGCCTGCGCGGGCACGGGCGCGGGTGCACCTGTGGATTCGGCCGCCAGCAGCTTGCGGGTATAGGGATGCTGCGGGTTGGCAAAGATCTCCTCTGTCACACCCTGTTCGACAATCTCGCCGCCCTGCATCACACAGACACGGTCGGCAAAACGGCGCACGATATTCAGGTCATGCGTGATGAACAGCAGGCTCATGCCCTCGGCGCGTTTCAACTCGACCAGCAATTCCAGTATCTGCGCCTGGATCGTGACATCAAGCGCTGTCGTCGGCTCGTCCGCGACCAGCAGTTCCGGCCCGTTCGCAAGCGCCATCGCGATCATCACCCGCTGCCGCTGCCCGCCCGACAACTGGTGCGGATAGGCCGAGAGGCGGCTTTCAGCATCGTGGATGCCGACCTTTTCCAGCAACTCCAGAACGCGCACGCGCGCCTTCGCGCCGCCCAGCCCCTGGTGCAGCGACAGGCTCTCGGTGATCTGCTTTTCAATCGTGTGCAGCGGGTTGAGCGAGGTCATCGGCTCCTGAAAGATGAAGCTGATGTCATTGCCGCGCACCTGCCGCAACTGTCCGTCAGATGCGCCGACCAATTCCTGCCCCTTGAAGGTCACGGACCCTTCGACCTGCGCCGAATCCGGCAAGAGCCCTACAGCGGACAATGCGCTTACTGATTTGCCCGAGCCGGACTCGCCTACCAGAGCCACGGTCTCGCCCTTGTCGACGCGAAAGGAAATGTTGCGCACGGCATGGACCTCGCGCCCCTCCATGCGGAAGGTGACCGAGAGGTTGCGGATATCCAGCACGCCGCTCATGTAAAGGTCTTTCTGGGGTCGAAGGCATCGCGCACACCCTCAAAGATGAACACCAGAAGCGAGAGCATGATGGCAAAGGTGAAGAAGGCCGAGAAACCCAGCCAGGGAGCTTGCAGGTTGTTCTTGGCCTGTAGCGTCAACTCACCGAGGCTTGGCGCCGAGGAGGGCAGGCCGAAGCCGAGGAAATCAAGTGCAGCCAGCGAACCGATGACGCCCGTGATGATGAACGGCAGAAAGGTCAGCGTCGCAACCATGGCATTGGGCAGCACATGGCGGAACATGATCCTGGCGTTGGAGACCCCGAGCGCGCGGGCCGCGCGCACATATTCGAAATTGCGCGCGCGCAGGAATTCTGCACGCACCACACCGACAAGCCCGGTCCAGCCGAACAGTGTCATGAGGAAGACCAGCAGCCAGAAATTCATCATGAACATCGAAGACAGGATGATGATGACATAGAGCGAGGGCACCGAGTTCCACAACTCGATCACCCGCTGGAAGAACAGATCGAGCAGCCCCCCGAAATAGCCCTGCACAGCCCCGGCCGCGATCCCGATGGCGGAGGTCAGCGCCGTGACAACCAGAGCAAAGCTTATCGACAGCCGGAAGCCATATATGATCCGCGCCAGCACGTCGCGCGCACGGTCATCGGTTCCCAGAAGGTGCTGTCCGTCAGGGGGCGAAGGGGCAGCGCGCCCGATATCGTTGATCGTGTTGAAACTGTAGGGGATGATCGGCCAGATCATCCAGCCCGGCACGATCTCTTCGCCATCGACAATGCCGGTGGCCGCCTGTGCCAAGGCTTCATCAGGGTCGTCCATGCAGAGTTGCGCCCCGCCCGTCCGGATCAGGCATTGCACTTCGGGACTGCGATAGACCGCCTCGGTGCGGAAATCGCCGCCAAAGAAGGTCTCGGCATGGAAATTGTGAATTGGGAAGTAGTAACCGCCGCGAAAGTTCACGACGATCGGGCGGTCATTGGCGATATATTCGGCAAAGAGCGACAACCCGTAGAGCACCCCGAGAACGATCAGCGACCAGAAGGCACGGCGATTGGAACGGAAGTTCCGCCAGCGCCGCCGGTTCAGGGCTGAAATTGTTATTCCAAAACGCTTTCTTGGCGGAGGCAGCGCGCCCCTGCCCTCATCGGTCTGTGGATGCGGATCAGGGGCAGAAACGAAACTGTCGACGCGCTGGTCCATGGATCAGGTCTCCCGCGTCTCGAAATCGATGCGCGGGTCGATCCAGACATACATCAGGTCCGAAATCAGCCCCACGACCAGCCCGATCAGGCCGAAGACAAAGAGGGTGCCGAACATCACCGGATAATCGCGCGCAACCGTCGCCTCGAATGCCAGCCGCCCCAGCCCGTCCAGCGAGAAGATCGTCTCGATGATCAGCGACCCGCCAAAGAACACGCCGACGAACACCGCGGGAAAGCCCGCAATAACGATAAGCATCCCGTTACGGAAGACATGACCATAGAGCACGCGCCGCTCGGTCAGGCCCTTGGCGCGGGCGGTCATGACATACTGCTTGCGGATTTCCTCCAGGAAACTGTTCTTTGTCAGCAGCGTCAGCGTGGCAAAAGCCGAGATTGTCGAGGCGATGACCGGCAGCGTGATGTGCCAGAAGTAATCCAGCACCTTGCCCAACGGTGTGAGTGTCTCCCAGACCTCCTGCGACGAGGTAAGCCCGCGCGCCGGAAATATCTGCCAGTAGGACCCTCCCGCAAACAGCACCAACAGAAGGATCGCGAACAGGAAGCCCGGGATCGCATAGGCCACGATGATCAGCCCCGAGGTGAAGGTGTCGAACCGCGTGCCGTCACGCACAGCCTTGCGAACACCCAGCGGAATCGAGACCATATAGGCGATCAGGGTCGACCACAGCCCCAGCGTGATCGAGACCGGCAATTTCTCGATCACCAGATCAATCACCGTGATCGAGCGGAAATAGCTGGTCCCGAAATCGAGGCGGATATAGTTCCACATCATGTGCAGGAACCGCTCGAGCGGGGGTTTGTCGAAGCCGAACTCCCGCTCAAGCTGGGCAATGAACTCAGGCGGCAGACCGCGCGCACCCTGATAGCGTTCGTTCTCGACCGCGCCGACATTGATATCGGCGGCCCCGCCGTCAAATGCGCCGAACACGTTGCCCTGCCCTTCCATCTGGGCAATCACCTGCTCGATCGGGCCGCCGGGCACGAACTGCACCAGAAGGAAATTGATCACCATCACCCCGAACAGTGTCGGGATGATCAGGGCAAGGCGTCGCGCGATATAGGCGCCCATGGCTTACCTCATTGCGCCCACAGCACGCAATTCGTCGAAACGTTCGCTGTTGAACCACCAGAAATCAAGCTCGCCGGTGGAATAGGGCGGGGTCTCTTCAGGGCGCTCGAAAATATCCCAATGCGCAATCCAGACCGTGTCGTTGAACCAGGCCGGGATGATGAAATGTTCGTAACGCAGCACCCGGTCCAGCGCCATCAGCGCGGCATCGCGCGTTTCGGGATCGGGCGCATCCAGTGACAGGTCGATCACTGCATCCACCAGCGGGCTGCGCAGACCGGCAGGGTTGAACACATCACCCGCCGCCTCGGAGCCGTATCGCTGGTGCAGCCCGGTGCCCGTGTCCATGAAGGCCGCGTACTGGTCGAAGATCATGTCATAGTCGCGATTGCGACGGCGGTCCGTATGCTGGGCGGGGTCAATGCGCTGAAACCGGGCATCAATGCCCAGCCCCTGCAGGTTCTGGGTAAAGGAATCAATAATCGAATCCATCGTCGCCGAGCCTGCCGTTGTAACCGGGATCTCGATGGTCATGCGCTCGCCTGCCCCATTGCGCAGCACACCTGCATCATCCACCCGCCACCCAGCCTCTTGCAACAGTTGCTGGGCGCGGCGAATATTTGCCCGGTCGGCCAGTCGCGCGGGGTTCGAGGTGTGCGGCATTCGCGCAGGCTGGCTCAGCACCTCTTCGGGGACCAGATCGCCCAGCGATTGCAGCAATTCCAGTTCCAGTCCCTCGGGGGGGGCGCCGGCCTGAAAGCGTGTCCCTTGCGTGAAGGACACCCGCTGCTGGAACAAGCCATATTGCAGCGTGTCATTCGTCCACTCGAAATTCCAGGCCAGAGAGATGGCATCGCGAACGCGCCGGTCCTGCAGGAAGTCACGCTCCAGATTGAACACGAATCCGGTGGGGGTGGGGGCAAAGCCGGTGCGCAGCTCTTCGCGCACCACATGCCCGCGAGTGATCGCCGGGAAGTCATAGCCCGTGGCCCACTGGCGCGAATTGTTCTCGGCACGGAAGGTGTATTCACCGGTCTTGAATGCCTCGAATGCCGCGGCACCATCGGCGAAATACTCGACCCTTATCTCATCGAAATTATGTCGGCCGCGGTTGATCGGCAGGTCCGCGCCCCAGTAATCGGGATTGCGCCGGAAGGTGATGCGGCGGTTCACCTCCAGCCCGTGCAGCACATAGGGGCCGGACCCAGGCGAAATCTCCATACGCGATTCGTCCAGCCGCGCACCGGTTTCCTCGTACCAGGCTTTCGAGAAGACCGGCGTCGAGCCAACCTGATCGATCAGGGAACGCCGCGAGATTCCATCGGCGAAAGTGAACTTGACCGTGTGATCGTCCAGCGCCTCGGCATCGATCACCCGTGCGCTGACGGCCTGCGCATAGGAGGGCAGCCCCTGTTCAAGAAACAGTTTGTGCGAAAAGACCACGTCATGCGCCGTCAGCGGGTTGCCGTCTGAAAAGCGCGCCTCGGGGCGCATGTGGAAGATGACCCATTCCTTGGTTTCGGGGTACTCCAGCGAATGCGCCAGCAATCCGTAAGCCTCGCCATAGGCATCGGCCGGGACCAGACCGGCACCGAAGGGTTCTGACGTTTCCAGAAGGCTTTCATAGATCGACGAAGAGAACGCCCCTGCGCGCCCACGCCGGGTAAAGGGGTTCATGGAATCGAACGTCCCCTGTGCCGAGATCGAGATTGTCCCGCCACGGGGCGCATCGGGATTCACATAGCGCAGATGCTCGAAATCGGCCTCATAGCTCAGATCGCCATAGAAGGAGTAGCCATGGGTGCGGATGATCGCTGGCGCGTCGTCAGCATGCGCGACGCCGGGCGGCAGGGCGGCAAGGACCAGCACCGAAACAACCATGCAGGTCTCGCGCAGGAAGGCAGGAATGCTTGCAGGGCGGGGAAGCGACGTGCGCGTCATGGGGCAATACCTCCTGATCTGGCCGTTTCTGCGTTCGGCCCTTGTTACTTAATCTAGACGTTTGTGGATTGCTGTCGACACATGCGCAACCCTTTCGCTACATGGACAAGGTAATTTGATGGTGGTTGATGAAAAGCAAGCAGGCCGCCCGCGATGCGGGCGGCCTGCGCAACAGCCGTCGGCATGAAAGCCTGTCAGCTCTCGCTTTCCATATAGGCGATCAGGTTCGCCCGGTCCTGGACATTGGCGATGCCACGGAAACTCATCGAGGTGCCAGGCGTTACCACGCTGGGGTTCTCGATGAAGGCCGAGAGCGCCTCGGGAGTCCAGATCTCTCCCGCCTGGTTCAGCGCGCCTGAATAGTTGAACCCGTCAACCGCGCCGATCTCGCGATTGACGACCCCGTGCAGATAGGGGCCAACGCCGTTGCGCCCGGCCTCGAGAGCATGGCAGGCGCGGCACTGCGACCAAAGTCGCGCCCCGGCCCCGGCATCGGCAATCTCGAAGGCTTCCTCGAAGGTCAGCTCCGCGACCGGTTCCGCCGCCACATCATCCGCGCCGGTGTCGATGATGAATGCCTGCGGCGCATTGGCGTTGCGCGGGACATAGATCGCCGACGCCGCCCAGTTGCCGAGGAGGAAAACCAGCAAAGCCCCGCACAGGGCCGCAACTGCCTTGGTGATGACCATCGTGTCGAACATAGCGCATTCCCGGATTTGACGGATTTGGGGTTATCTATCCGCTTCCCCTGATCGGATTCAAGCGGTAGTTACCGCGACGAAATGCCCGGCAGGGCGAATTATGGACTGTGTGAGCGGAAACATGACGGGAAAGATCGCATTTCAGGGGGAACCCGGTGCCTATTCGCACGAGGCCTGTCGCCTCAAGTATCCGGATATGGAGGCCATTCCATGCCGAACTTTCGAGGATGTGATCGAGATGGTGCGCCTGTACAAGGCAGATCTGGCGATGCTTCCGGTCGAGAACTCGACCTTCGGCCGGGTTGCAGATATCCATCACCTTCTGCCAGAAAGCGGATTGCATATCCTGGACGAGGCCTTTGTCCGCGTCCATATCAACCTGCTGGCGCTGCCAGGCGTGCCATTGTCCGAAATCACTCACGCAATGAGCCACACCATGCTGCTGGGGCAATGCAGGGTCTTTCTGAAGGAGCATGGCATCCATCGCGTGAAGGGGGCCGACACGGCAGGTTCCGCCCGTGAGGTCGCCGCGCGGCGTGAACGCAGCCTCGCGGCGCTTGCCTCGGAACTCGCAGGCGAGATCTACGGACTGGATGTGATCGCGCGGCACATCGAGGATCAGGGCAGCAACACGACTCGCTTTCTGGTCATGGGGCGCGAGACCGACAGCACACGCCGCGGGGAGCATGGCATGATGACCAGCTTCCTGTTCCGGGTGCGCAACATTCCGGCCGCGCTCTACAAGGCGATGGGGGGCTTTGCGACCAATGGCGTGAACATGGTCAAGCTCGAGAGCTACATGGTGGGTGGCTCCTTCACCGCGACACAGTTCTTCGCCGAGATCGAAGGCCACCCGGAGGACGAGAACGTGCTGCTCGCGCTCGAAGAACTGCGCTATTTCACCTCATACCTGCGCATTCTGGGAACCTATCCGGCAGACCCGGCACGAAAGTAGGGGTTTTGCAGGGACGGGCATCCGAAGAGTGTCAGCGCCCCGGACCACCCGCTTGCAGTGGGTCGGCATTGCCGGGCTGCTGGCCCGGGCGGCATTGGCGACACCCGCCGTTAAAATGCCCGCAGAGCATATTCCCGGCATGAAAATGAAGGGCTCAGGCCATTATGGCGAGAACGCGCTTGAGGGCCGGGCGCGCGGTCATGCGTTCGAGATAGGCCGAGAGGCGCGGCTCATGGATCGGGAATCTCGCCACCTTGGCCCAGATGCCGCAATGGGTCAGGATGATGTCGGGCACCGTCATGCTTTGCCCCATCAGGAAAGGCCCCTCGCCCATCCGGTGCACAAGCGTTTTCTGACTGTTGGTGAATTCCCAGATCAGCGAAGCCTTGATCGCCGACTGACGCAGTTCCTCTGGCAGAACGAAGGAATGGCGTGCGGCCATCCAGAGGGCAGCGTCGAATTCGTCGAGCAGAAACTGGGTCAGACTGTCCTGACGCGCACGGTCGAGCGTCCCGGCAGGATAGGTCAGCGCGCCATGCTTGTCGGCCAGATACTGGATGATCGCGGTCGAATCAGTGATCGGCGTCCCATCCTCGATCAGGACCGGCACCTTGCCGGCCGGATTGAAGCTGACCACCCCCTCGGAACGCGGTGCGGCGGGCACATGCTCATAGGGCTGCCCAAGTTCCTCAAGCATCCAGAGGACGCGGGTCGCGCGGCTGTTCGTGCGGCCGATGACTGTGTACATGCCTTCTCCGTGTTCGTGCTGGCTGTCGCTAGCGCCCCGCCAGCATCGCAATGCGGATCAGCGCGCGTTCCATGACAGCCATGCTGGGCGCGTTCGAGGCCGAGCGCAAGGTCAGATCGGTCTCGATCAACTCTGCGAGCGCACGTTCCAGGCGCACAAGCCCCCAACGCTGCGCCTGCCCCAGAAGCCGGTCACGGCGCGGGCCGAACACTGGCGGGCGCAGACGGTGGATCCCTGCCGAGGGTCCTGCGGGGTCAGAGGACATGACATGCAGCGCACGAAAATGGCGCAACGCAATGATGGCAAGCGTCACGGCTGCCACGCCCTGCGCCTGAAGCCGCACCAGCAGGGGGCCGATCCGGGCAGACTGACCTTCGGCCACCGCGTGCAGCAGGTCATCGACGGCGGCTTCGGTGCTGATGGGGGCGATGGCGGCAATATCCGCAACCGAGAGTGGCGCAGGATCATCATGCTTGTAAAGCGCGAGTTTCTCGACGGTCTGGCGGAAATCACCGGGATCGAGCGCGCGCGACAGCGCCATCAGATCGTCCAGTGCCTCCGTACCGGGGGTCAGCCCGGCCTTCGCAAGTGCGGCCTTCACCTCATCGCGGGAGGGGGGGTCATCATAGATCGCGGCAGCCCCAGCCGTCTTGCCGGCCTCGAACCCCTTGCGCAGCTTCGAACTGGTCTTGAGCGCACCTGCGGTCACCACCAGATGCGAATCACCCCGCTGCCAGTGCTGAAGGGCGGCCAGGATCGGCTCGGCATGGCTGTCATTGGCCTCTTCGACCAGCACCACGCGCGGACCGGGGAAAAAGCACTGTGCCTTGAGCAGGTCGGACAGCAGCGCCCCGCGCCGCAGCTCTGACGCCTGGATCCGCTCGAGGCGCATCTCTGCCTCGCCCTGCGGGCCTATGATCGCAGTAACCAGATCCTGCCGCCTGAGCGCCACGCGCATCGGGTCCTGACCGAAGATCAGGATTCCCCCCAGGGCCGGGTCGGGCTTGGCGACAAGGCGGGCCAGATCGCGGGGGCTGAGCTTCATTCCGCCAGCGCTGTCATCAGGCGCGCGGCGACCTGATCGGCGAGGGTGCGCATCAGCCGGGCTGCGGCATCTTCCTGCGCGCGGCGGGTGGCTAGCTGCGAGTCTGTCGTCGAGTAATTGGTGAAGTTGCGCAGGCTGCCTTGCGTAACCACGTCGCCACTGGCGATGTCGGTCAGGGTGTAGGAAAGCGTGCCAAAGAGCGAGATGCGCGTCTCACCCATGCCGGGCACATGCGCCGCGCCACGCTCGAAGGTCGAGATCTGATAGTCAAGCGTGTATCTGGCAGCCACCGGGCGGCCCAGACGCTCCTCGAAAGCCGCGACGAAATCGAAGTCTCTTGTGTGTTGCGGGTCGGCGGCGCGAACCTGACCGCGCAGCGCCTCGCCTGCGCCGCCCGGTGCATAGGCCGGGCTGAAGCCGCAGGCCGCCAGCGGCAGGGCCGCGAGGGCCGCCAACAAGGCTCGGCGATCAGACAACCACATTCACAATCCGCCCCGGTACGACGATCAGCTTTCTGGGCGCGCAGCCCGCCAAAGCCTTGACCACAGCATCATCCGCAAGCGCGCGTTTTTCAACCTCTTCCTTGCTGGCATCGGCTGGAACCTCGATCTCGCTGCGCCGCTTGCCGTTGATCTGGATGGGCATGATAAGCGTGTCGCGCACCAGCATGGCCGGGTCAGCCCTGGGCCAGCGGGCCTGCGCGACCAGCCCCTCGCCACCCTGCCGCGCCCAGATCTCTTCCGCCAGATGCGGCACCATGGGCGCCATCAGTTGCGCGAACGTCCGCATGGCGGTTGTCTGCGCCGCGCCGCTGGCCGTGGATTTCGACAGCGTGTTGGTAAAGGCGTAGCATTCGGCGATCGCCTTGTTGAAGGCGAAACCCTCGATGGCGCGGGTACAATCGGCAATCGTGCGGTGCATGGAACGCAGCAGGTCGGTGTCAGCCTCGCCGGGTGTGCTGTCCTGCATGGCCGCAATCCGTTCGCTCAGCGCCCAGACGCGGCCCAGATGCTTGAAGGTCGCCTCGGCCCCAGCAGAGGTCCATTCCACATCGCGCTCGGGCGGGCTGTCGGACAGGACGAACCAGCGCGCGGTATCGGCACCGAATGCCTCGACAATCGCGACCGGGTCCACGACATTCTTCTTGGATTTCGACATCTTGGCCGAGGGAACAATCCGTACCACCTCGCCTGTGGCCTTCAGGCGACCATTCTCGACATCTTCGGGCAGGTGATAGACCGGGCGGCCCTTGTCGTCGCGAGTCTCGTAGATCTCATGCGTCACCATGCCTTGGGTGAACAGCGCGTTGAACGGCTCTTTCGCGCTCTCGGGCAGATGCCCCGTCCTGACCATCGCGCGGGCAAAGAAACGCGAATACAGCAGGTGCAGGATCGCGTGCTCGATGCCGCCGATATACTGGTCCACATTCATCCAGTAGGCGGCATCCTCGGGGTCCGTGGGCGTGGCTGCGCGCGGCGCGGTAAAGCGCGCATAATACCAGCTTGAGTCGACAAAGGTGTCCATCGTGTCGGTCTCGCGCTGCGCCGCGCCGCCGCATCTGGGGCAGGGGCAGCTGCGCCAGCTGGGATGACGGTCCAGCGGGTTGCCCGGCACACTGAAATCAATCGGCCTGCCATCTTCGTCATAGGGTAGCGCGATGGGCAGGTTTTCCTTCTTTTCCGGCACCACGCCACAAGCCGGGCAATGCACCACCGGAATCGGACAACCCCAATAGCGCTGACGCGACAGCCCCCAGTCGCGCAGGCGGTATTGCGTGACGCCATGCCCCACGCCGCGCGATTCGCAGAATGAAATGGCCGCCTCGACTGCCACCTCGCCGGTCTGCATCTCCTCGCCCGCAAAACCGCGCACATAGCGCACCTTCTCGGTCTTGGGCGGCACGAAGGCGGTGACGGTGACCGGAGCTTCAGCGTCCAGCGCGAGAAACACATCCGGGTGCGGCAGGCCGTATTTTCGGGCGAAATCCAGGTCGCGCTGGTCATGCGCGGGGCAGCCGAAAATCGCACCGGTGCCGTAATCCATCAGGATGAAATTCGCGATATAGACCGGTAATTCCCAATCGTTATCGAACGGATGACGCACGCGGATACCCGTGTCAAAGCCGCGCTTCTCGGCCTTTTCCAGCGCCTCCTCGGTGGTGCCGATCTTGCGGCATTCGGCGTTGAAAGCCGCGACCCGCGGCTCATGCCGCTCCAGATGCTTTGCCAGCGGATGATCGGGCGACACGGCCACGAAACTCGCTCCCAGCAGCGTATCGGGCCGAGTGGTATAGACCTCGATCCGGTCGAACCCTTCGGGCGCGTCCACAGTGGAAAACGCAAACTGCAACCCGCGCGACTGGCCGATCCAGTTGCGCTGCATCAGCCGCACCTTCTCGGGCCAGTCCTTCAACCCGTCCAGCGCCTCCAGCAGTTCCTGCGAATATTCCGAGATGCGAAAGAACCATTGCGTCAGCTCGCGCCGCTCCACCTCGGCGCCGGAACGCCAGCCCTTGCCGTCGATCACCTGCTCGTTGGCCAGCACCGTCATGTCCACCGGGTCCCAGTTCACCACGGCATTCCGGCGGTAAACCAGCCCGGCCTCCAGCATGTCCAGAAACATCGCCTGTTGCTGGCCGTAATATTCGGGGTCGCAGGTGGCAAACTCGCGGCTCCAGTCGATCGACAGGCCCAGCGGCTTCATCTGCGCGCGCATGTCGGCAATATTGCCATAGGTCCAGTCCTTCGGGTGCCCGCCCGAGGCCATCGCGGCATTCTCTGCCGGCATCCCGAAGGCATCCCAGCCCATCGGGTGCAGCACCGCATACCCCTGCGCCAGCTTGTAGCGCGCCACCACATCGCCCATCGTGTAGTTGCGCACATGGCCCATGTGGATGCGCCCCGAAGGATAGGGGAACATCTCCAGCACATAGTATTTCTGCCGCGCCGGGTCGCGTTCGGCCCTGAAAACCGCCGCCTCGTCCCAAGCGGCTTGCCACCGGGTTTCAATCGCTTGCGGCTGATAGCGCGCATCCTGCTGGCTGGCCATGATCGTTCCCCGCATCAAGTCACAAAAAAGCCGGGCGCGACCGGCCCGGCATCTTTAGCGCCCGCATTGGGCAAGGTCCAGATCATGGAGCGCGCTTACAGGCCCCTGTCGCGCACCCTCAACTGCCGTGCCCGCGTCAGGATCGCATCCTCGACCGCGCGGATCGTCTCGCGGCTGGCAGGGCCGCTCGATGTCATCAGCGCCACATTCAGCGAGCGCGCATCCAGCGCCGGGTCATTGATCAGCACGGCAGCGCGATAGGCGCGCCCGCCACCGGGCGGTGTGCCGAACCCCGTCACGATCACCCCGGAAAACGGATCGACCGACTGCACCGGCAGGAAATCCAGTGTTTCCAGCGCGGCATTCCACAGATAGCGGTTCACCTCGACCGTGACACTCGGTGACTGCGCGTTCGAGAACAGGTCCCAGACAGTCGATTGCCGCCCCACCATGCCCTCGCGCTCGCGTGCGTGGATCTCTGCGGCCGCGGCACGCGACCGCTCTCCGCCCTGAAACCAGTTGCCCATGCCCAGACCGCCACCACAGCCGGACAGGCCCAGAATCAGACCCAGCAGGACGGTGACACGAAAATTGCCCCAAAGCGTCATGACAAAGTTCCCTCGCCAAAGATGGACAATCTCTAGCTTGTTACCCGCGCTGGAACAAGAGCAGAGACACAGACGCCCCGCAACACCCTGTTTTCAGGGCACCGCCCGGCCCTCGCAGCCGCCTCGGACGAACAAGGCGTGGCAATTCTGCATCATGTCCCCCGCTACGCGTGACAGGCCGTGCGCTTTGGCTTGAAAATCGCCTGCGAAAGGATGAAACAGGCTCAGACCTCGCCGCAACTGGTGAGGCGAGGAAATCCTTAGACAACGAGGGAAAAAATGAAAAAGCTTCTTCTTGCTTCGACCGCAGTGGTCATGTCGGCAGGCGTTGCAGCAGCAGATGTTGCTCTGTCGGGCGACGCATGGATGGGTCTGCGCTACACCAGCAACGCAACCCCCGAAGTGCAGATGATCAGCCGCGCACGCGTCACCTTCACCATGTCGGGCGAAACCGACAGCGGCATGGCGTTCGGCGCCTCCTTCCGCGCTGACAATGCTCCTGCCGCTGCTCTTGGCACCGGCGGTGCGGTCTACATCTCGGGCGACTTCGGCAAACTGTCGATGGGCGATGTTAGCTCGGCTCTGGACGCAACTTCGTTCCGCACCCGCCACATCGGCGTGCTCGAGAACGGTGGCGCCGGCGCACGCACCGCAGTTCTGGGCCAAGCTGGCAACCTGCCCGCCGCTCTGTATGAATTCTCGATGGACGGCTTCAAGGCCGCTCTGAGCGTCGGCCAGTTCACCGGCGCTGCTGCAACGCAGGTTTACTCGATCGGTGCATCGTACACGATGGACGGCTTCGGCGTCGGCCTGGGTTATGAGCAGAACGGCAGCAATGACAGCCACGTGCTGATCAGCGGTCAAGCCAACTTCGACCCGGTCTCGGTCCGCGCCTTCTACGGCCAGCGCCGCACCGGTGGCGTGAACTTCGACCAGTATGGTCTGGACGTGCACGCTTCGTTCGATGAAATCACTGTCCAGTTGCGCGCTACGCGTGACTTCGCCAATGCAACCCACCTGGGTGCAGGCGTTGTGTACGACC
>SKYA01000057.1 GCA_007128135.1 Paracoccaceae bacterium
CCAGATTTATCGGGAACAGATTGATGGTCTGACCGCGCGGATTGCAGACCTTGACGCGAAGATGAAGCGCGCCGCCAAAGACGCCGATCTGGCCCGCCGTGCGCAAACCATGCCGGGCGTAACGCAGCAGGCCCGCAACACGCTGATGTGGTGCGCCGAACACGGGATCGAGCCGAGCTTCCTCATCCGCGATGCCGACACCAAGTTCAGCACCTGCTTCGATAACGTTTGGGCATCGGAAGGTGCCAGGGTCATCCAGATCCCGCACAGAGCACCCGACGCGAAATGTGATCATCCGAGATGCAACACCTTCTTGCTTTTGCACCGACGCCCACCCGAGCAAAACATTATTGCATATGATATGCCATTGTTTATGATAATGTTATGTTACATATGTATGTTGTGTCAGACATGAGGCAGCGATGGCGCGATTCTCGATTCTGAACCTGGCAAGAAATGCCATTTCAGAGCATCGGAACTGGACAGAGCATTGGCGCACGCCAGAGCTCAAGTCAGATTATGATATCGTCCTTGTTGGCGCGGGTGGTCACGGGCTGGCTACGGCATGGCATTTGGCGCGGGTCTATGGGTTGACCAACATTGCGGTGCTGGAGGCCGGTTGGCTGGGTGGGGGCAACATTGCGCGCAACACGGTCACGATCCGTTCGAATTACATGCGCGATGAATCTATCCCCTTCTACGTGAAATCGGTGGAATTTTTCGACCGTCTGACGAAAGATCTGAACTTCAACACCATGCATTCCAAGCGCGGCATGGTGGATGTTTTACAGACATGGGGGATGGTCCGCGACAGACGGCGCAGGCGCCTGACGATGGATTTGCATGGCGCGCGCTATCGCCCGCTGAGTGTTCAAGATTTGCGCCGCATGGTGCCGAAACTGACCGGCGGCGGGCCGGACGCACGAATGCCGATTCTCGGCGCCGAATTCCACCCGGATGCCGCCGTCAATCGCCATGATGCCGTTGCCTGGGGCTATGCGCGCGCCATCGATGCGATGGGGGTAGAAATACATCAAAATACCCCCGTCACGTCCATCACGCGCGGCGCGGACGGGGCGGTGACAGGGGTCGAAACCCCGCGCGGGTTTGTGCGCGCCAACAAGGTCGCGCTGGCGGTCTCTGGCCATACAACCACACTGAGCGAGACCGCAGGGTTACGCCTGCCCTTGCGCACGATCAACCTGTCGGCCTTTGTTTCAGAGCCTCTGCAGCCTTGCATAGATGTGGTGGTGAACTGTCCCGATCTGGGGATCTATCTGAGCCAATCCGACAAGGGAGAGCTTGTCATTGGCGGCGCGACCGATCTGGGCCAGTCCTTCCGGCGCGACGTGAAACAGCATGTGTTCGAAGATACAGTCGCAGCGATGCTCGACCTGTTTCCCGCCTTCCGCCGTGTGAAGCTCTTGCGGCAATGGGGCGGACATCTGGACATTGCCCATGATGCCAGCCCCATCATCTCGACCACGGATGTGCCGGGCCTGTTCGTTTCTGCCGGGTGGTGGGGTGGCTACAAGGCAATCCCTGCGGGCGGGCTTTGTCTTGCGCATCTGCTTGCGACCGGCACACCGCATCCCCTGGCCACACCTTTCGGGTTGAGACGTTTTCGACATCTGGAATATGTGCTCGAAGCGGGCACAACCACGGCGAGGTAGTCCATGCTGTTGCTCCACTGCCCGTTTTGTGGGCCGCGCTCTGAAATCGAGTTCAGCTATGGCGGTCCCGCCGCCCTGCCCCGACCGGATGACCCGGCGCAGATATCCGATGCCGACTGGGTGGATTGGTTGACGGTGCCCGAAAACCGTATCGGCCCGGTGCCCGAGCGCTGGTGCCATTCCAAAGGATGCGGGGCGTGGCTGACGGTGCGGCGCGACATACGCACGCACGAGATTCTGGAGGTGCGGCATGGCGCCTGAGCGGCTGGCCGAGGGTGGGCGGATCGACCGACGTCGGGTGCTGCGCTTCCGCTTTGACGGGCGCGAGATGACCGGGCATCCGGGCGATACGCTGGCCTCGGCGCTCCTGGCGAATGGGGTGCGGATTGTCACGCGCAGCTTCAAATATCACCGCCCACGCGGGATCATGGGGTCCGGTGCGGAAGAACCCGCCGCGCTTGTGGCGCTTGCGGGGTCGGCGGCGCAGGGCAATGTCGTGCCGACGATGCTGCCACTGACAGAGGGCTTGGATGTGCGCTCGATCCATGGCTGGCCCTCGGTGCGCTTCGACCTCGGCGCGGTGGCGGGCCTGTTCTCGCGCCTGATCCCGGCAGGCTTCTATTACAAGACCTTCATGTGGCCGGACTGGCACCTGTTCGAGCCCACGATCCGCAAGGCCGCAGGGCTGGCTCCCGCGCCTGAAGCCGCCCCTGAGGGGCGATACGAGACGCGCAACGCGCATTGTGACCTTCTGGTTGTGGGGGCTGGTCCTGCAGGACTGATGGCCGCACTGACCGCCGCGCGCGCCAATGCGCGTGTCATGCTGGTGGACGAGGGAATCGAGGCAGGGGGCAATCTGCTGGCGCGCAAGGTCGAGATTGATGGCGGACCTGCCATGGACTGGGTTGCGCGAGCCGTCGCGGAACTGGCGCAGCGGCCCAATGTCACGCATCTGCAACAGGCCACGGCATGGGGCTGGCGTGAGCACGGGCTGGTCATGGTACAACAGCGCGCGCCCGGTCATCCGGGCCTGATCGAACGCGGCTGGCGGGTGCGCGCGGGCCATGTCATCTGTGCGACTGGCGCGATCGAGCGGATGATCGTCTTTCCCGGCAATGACCGCCCCGGCGTTATGCTGGCCTCGGCCATGCAGGCCTATGTCAATCGCTGGGGCGTGCGCCCCGGTCAGCGCGCGGTCATCTTCACCAATAACGACAGCGCGCATGAAGTAGCGCGCGACCTGCGCGCTGCTGGCGTGGAGCTTGCCGCCGTCATCGACAGCCGCGAGGGCGTCGAGGCCGCTGATCTGCCATTGCGCGCCGGGTATCAGGTGCAACGCAGTTTCGGGCACGCAGGGCTGCGCGGCGTCGAGATTGCCCCTGTGGGTGGCGGACCTGCCGCGCGTATCAACTGCGATCTGTTGGCGGTATCGGGGGGGTGGACTCCGGCGGTGCATCTGCACTCCCAATCGCGCGGGAGCTTGCGCTGGGATGACGCCATCGCCGCCTTCCGTCCCGATCCGGTGGCGCAGTCCTCGGCTTCAGTGGGGGCAGCGGATGGGCGTTTTGGCATGACGCAAGCGCTGCAATCCGGGGCCGAAGCCGTAGCCGCATATCTGGGCCTAGCTGTGCCGGATACGCCGCGCGCTACGGAACAGCCTTATAACATCGCGCCGCTCTGGTCTGTACCGGGCAAGGGCAAGGCCTTTGTCGATCTGATGAATGATGTCACCTTGGACGACATCGCGCTTGCCGATCGCGAAGGATACGGCGCGGTCGAGCATGCCAAGCGCTACACCACCTCTGGAATGGCGCTTGATCAGGGCAAGACCGGCAATGTCAATGTGATCGGCATTCTGGCCGGATTGCAGGGCAAAACACCTGATCAGGTAGGTGTCACAACCTTCCGCGCGCCCTATACGCCCGTCAGCTTTGGCAGCATCGCAGGCGGCAAGGCCGGACCGGGTGTCCTTCCATTCCGCCATACTCCGCTGACAGGGTGGCATATGGCAAAGGGCGCGGTGATGTATGAAGCCGGTGCGCGCTGGCGGCGGCCCGGATATTATCCGCGCGCAGGCGAGAGCTTCCAGCAGACCGTCGATCGCGAGGCGCGGGCCGTGCGCGAAGGGGTTGCCATCTATGACGGCGCGCCGTTGGGGGTCTATGCCATCGAGGGGCCAGATGCGTTGCGCTTGATCGAACATGCCTGCACTGCGCGCTACGGCACGCTCACGCCAGGCATGGGCCGGTATGGGCTGATGCTGACCGAGGACGGTCTGATCTTTGATGATGGCGTGACATTCCGCCTGTCGGAGGATCGGTTCCTGATGTCCTGCTCGACGGGCAATGCTGATGCGGTTGGGCTGCATCTGGAGAAGATCCTGCAGATCGACCGGCCGGACTGGCGCGTGCATGTGACCAATCTGACCCATCAATGGATGAATGCCACCATTTGCGGCCCGCTGGCCCGCGACGTGCTCGGGCGGCTGACCGATATGGACCTTTCGACTGCGGCCTTCCCCTTCATGGGCTTGCGCGAGGGGCTGGTGGCTGGCTTGCCCGCGCGGGTGGCGCGGGTCAGCTTCACGGGTGAGTTGTCCTATGAAATCAATGTCCTCCCGCGCGATCTGCAATCGCTCTGGACTGCACTTCTTCAGGCCGGGGCACCGGAGCAGATCACTCCCATCGGGTCAGAGGCCAATCATGTGCTGCGGGTTGAGAAGGGGTTCCTGTCACTTGGACACGAGGCTGATGGCACGGTCGATCCCTATGATCTGGGCATGGGCTGGGCCATGGCGCGCAAGAAGGGCGATTTCATCGGCCTGCGTTCGGTGCTCTTGCGCCGCAGATCGGGACAACCACGGCGCGAACTGGTCGGGCTGATCCCCGAGGATCCAGGTGCAGATATGCCCGAAGGTGCGCCGATCACACCGGGCGGGAAACGGATGGCCTCGGAAGGGCTGGTGACGGCCTGCGTGCACTCGGCAAGCCTTGGTCGGCGTGTGGGGCTGGCATTGCTGGTCGATGGGCGCACGCGAATCGACAAGGTGGTGCAGGTGCGCCTGCCGGACCGCTGCATCGCCGCCCGGGTGGTTGCCCCGGTCTTTCACGACCCCGAAGGTCTGCGGATGAGAGGCTGAGCAATGGCGTATGTCATCCGCATATCGCAACCGCACAGACGCGCGCTGTTCGATCTGCGCGGCACCCCGCAAGCACTGGCCGCGCGCCTGCAAGGCATCGTGCAGGACCTGCCAACCCGGCCCTGCAGTCTGGCGCGGCATGGGCAAGTCGCGCTGATGCGGCTCGGCCTGTCGCGTTGGAGGCTGATGGCCCCGGCACAAGCCGAGGCCGTGCTGGAGGCCGCGCTTATGCAGGAAACTGCAAGCCATGACACCGCCATCACGCTGATTTCGGATACACAGGCATTTTTCACCCTGTCAGGGCAGGATGCGGGCGTTGCGATGTCCATCGCCTGTCCGCTCGATCTGCACCCGACCGCCTTTGCCCCCGATACCGTGGCGCAAACCGATGCGTTCGGAGTGCGCGCGCTGGTGTTGCGCGAGGGAGATGACTGGGTTCTGGGGGTCGAGTCGTCATACGCGGCTTATGCCGAGGCGCAACTACTGCAGATCATCTAGAGCACGTC
>SKYA01000180.1 GCA_007128135.1 Paracoccaceae bacterium
GAGGAGGCCCCGCCTGCGGCGGGGCTTTTTTGGTCTGGTCATGGCCGGCGTTTCTTTCTACCGCTGGCGCATGGCCGTGCATGTCGCTTCCCTGATGCTCTCGCATTTCCGCTCGCATCTGCGTACGCGGATGCTCCTGGACGGGCGGGTGGTGGTGCTTTCGGGTGCCAATGGCGCGGGCAAGACCAATATTCTCGAAGCCGTGTCCCTGCTCTCGCCGGGGCGCGGCCTGCGCCGCGCCTCGCCCGAGGAGATCGCGTGCCGACCGCAGGCGCTGGGCTGGAAGCTGCGCGCCGAGGTTGCAGGCAGGGACGGCGTGCGGCTGGTCGAGACATGGGCCGAGCCAGGGACCGCGCGGCAGGTGCGCATCGATGGCAAGCCCGCGCCGCAAATTGCGCTGGGGAAAGTGACCGGTATGCTCTGGCTCACACCGCAGATGGACCGGCTCTGGATCGAGGGGGCAGAGGGGCGGCGGCGGTTTCTGGACCGGATCGTGATGAGCTTTCAGCCCGATCACGCCGCGCAGACCCTGACCTACGAGAAGGCCATGCGCGAGCGCAACCGGCTGTTGCGCGAAGGTGTGGGCGATAGTGCCTGGTATAGTGCGCTCGAGGCGCAGATGGCGCAGGCTGGCGTACAGATCAGCGCCAGCCGGGCCATGGCGCTGGCCACCCTGGCGCGCCATGCCGATCCCGATGGTCCGTTTCCGGTTGCGGATCTGACCCTTGAGGCGGCCGCGCCTGACGGCGCGGCAGATCTGGCGCAGGCGCTTGCCGAGGGGCGCCGCCGCGACATGGCGGCGGGCCGCAGCCTGACCGGGCCGCACCGCACCGATCTGGCGGCGGTCTGGGCGGCAAAGGGCATGCCCGCCGCGCAATGCTCCACCGGCGAACAGAAGGCGCTGCTGATCTCGCTGATCCTTGCCAATGCGCGGGCACTGGCCGCCGAGCGCGGCACGCCGCCAGTGCTGTTGCTGGATGAGGTCGCGGCGCATCTTGACGCGGCCCGCAGGACCGCGCTCTATGACATGCTGTGCGGACTCGGCGTACAGGCATTCCTGACCGGGACCGGCGCCGAACTGTTCACCGGACTCGGGCGCCGCGCACAGCATTTCCGTGTGACTGACGTCGCAGGCCACTCGCAACTGGAGGAGACCCCCTCATGACCCTGCCGCGCCAGCGCATCAGCCTTGTCACTCTTGGCGTGGCGGATCTGGCACGCGCGCAGGCTTTTTACGAGGCGCTGGGATGGGTGCCCGCCGAGGCGCGCGCCGAGTTCGCCTGCTACCAGTTGCACGGGCAGGCCCTGATGCTGTTCGGGCGCGCGGATCTTGCCGCGGACCAGGGGCGCCCAGGGGCGGAACTGGGCACGGGCGCGATGACGCTTGCACAGAATTTCGACAGCCGCGTCGAGGTGGACGCGGCCTTTGCTGCGGCGCTGGTCGCCGGAGCAAAGGCGCTGAAAGCGCCCGTGCCTGTCTTCTGGGGCGGCTATTCGGGCTATTTTGCCGACCCCGATGGCCATGTCTGGGAACTCGCGCATAACCCTTTCTGGCCGTTGTCTGCGAATGGCAGCCTGACCCTGCCGGTGCCCGCATGACCGTGACCGCGCTGGAACTGGCCTTCTATGCAGGGGCGATCCTGATCCTGTTCCTGACGCCCGGCCCGGTCTGGGTGGCACTGACCGCGCGCGCCATGTCGGGCGGCTTTGCCTCGGCCGCGCCACTGGCGGTCGGGGTTGCGCTGGGCGACCTGTTCTGGCCGCTTGCGGCAATCTTCGGCCTGACCTGGATCCTCTCGGTCTATGGGGACCTGCTCGAGATGATGAAATGGGTCGCCATGGCGATGTTCGTCGTCATGGGGGTGCAACTGATCCGCCATGCGCGCGCGCAGCTTGCCGCAGACAGCCGTCTGACCCGCCCCGGTGCGCTGGCAGGGTTCGCGGCCGGGGTGACCGTGATCCTGGCCAACCCCAAGGCGATCCTGTTCTACATGGGGGTGCTGCCCGGTTTCTTTGACCTCAGTCGCGTCACCTGGCCCGATATTGCCGCCATCCTGCTGGTCTCGGCCTCGATCCCGGTCATCGGCAACCTGCTCATGGCTCTTGCCATCGACCGTGCCCGCGCGCTCCTGCGCTCTGGGCAGGCGCTCGCACGGATGAACCGGATTGCCGGAGTGCTGCTGATCGGGGTCGGGATGGTGATCGGGCTGACCTGAGCGCGCAGCCCCGCCCCGCCCCGCCGGGGAATGCCCCGCGGTGCCCGTAGGGTGGGTGCTGTGCACCCACCGTTCCCGCGCGTCACTGCCCTCGCAACAGCCGCTCCATCTCGATCGGCTGCGGGCTGCCAGCCAGCCGCGAGCGATAGACCACGAGCGACTCGGCCACACGCATGATGTAGTTGCGCGTTTCGGCAAAGGGCACGCTTTCGACCCAGGTCACGAAATCCACTTCCGGGTCACGCGGATCGCCAAGGCGGGGAATCCACTGCCGGGGCCTGCCGGGGCCAGCATTGTAGCCCGCCGCAACCAGCGCCAGCGAGGGTCCGAATTCCTCGCGCAGCTCGGCCAGATAGGCCGCGCCCAGTCGCGCGTTGAGAACCGGATCGCTGGTCAGATCGCTGGCCTGAAACGGCACGCCCAGCTTGCGCGCCATCATCTGCCCGGTGCCGGGCAGCACCTGCATCAGCCCCCGCGCATCGGCCGGACTGACCACGCCCGCGTCGAACTCGCTTTCGCGCCGCGCGATGGCCTTGACCAGATCCGGCGGTGCGGGCAGATCGGCCTGCGCCAGATCGGTCAGCGGGAAATAGGCGCGCGGCAGCACGATCTCGCTCTGCACGGCGATCTTGGCGACGTTCAGCGCGAAATTCGGCTCGCCGATCTCGAGCATCAGATCCGAAAGTGCACCGAGCGTGGCCTCGTCTTCAAGCTGACGGGCCAGGAACAGCACGAAGCGCCGCGCCTCCTGCCATTGCCCGGCCTCGCGCAGCAGCAGTGCGGCCTGCAACAGATCCGACCCGGCCAGAGCAGTCTCGCGCCAGTGCGGGTATTCGGGCCCCTCGACAAGGCTCGGGTCCAGTGTCAGGCCCAGATGGTCGGCGGCGAGCTGGCCATAGAAGCTGGTCTGGTGCTCGGCGGCGAATTCGAACGAGACCTGCGCCAGATCGGCGTTGCCCAGCGCCTCATGTGCGCGCCCCTCCCAGTAGCCAGCACGGCCCAGGCTGATGGGGCTGGAGCTGCGCACGCGCAGGGCGCGAAAATGGTTGAGCGCGTCCTGCGGCCGGTCGAGATGAGCGAGCGCGATGAAGCCTGCCAGAAACTCCAGGTCGACGAAATGCAGCCCGTCCTCCAGCCCGTTGGGAGTGGCCAGCGCATAGGCCAGCGCGAAATCGCCTTCCGACATGGCGCGGCGCACAAGGCCCACCCGGCGCGCGCCCCAGGCATCGGCACGGCCCAGCCCCGCCGCGTGGCGCGATTGCTCGAGGATCAGCGCGATCGCACCCTCGACATTGCCTGCACGCATGCGGAACTCGAACCGGTCGCGCATCAGCCCGGGATCGTTCTGGTGCGAGGCAGGCACCGAAGCGACCAGCGCATCGACGCCGTTCGCCCGCTCCTGCAAGGCGATGCGCGCGCGCGCGACAGTGCGTTCGGGCCCGGACAGGCGTTCAAGGTGGCGCAGGGCGGCGCTGCGCTGGCCCTGCCAGAGCAGCATGTCGACACGGGCACCGTGGTGGGGGGCCAGCACATCGTCAAATCTGTGCAGCAGGCGCAACTCGCTCTCGGCCCCGAGCGGGGCCTCGCGCCAGAGCGCGACCGCCAGCGCACCGGCCTCGTAGGACTGGCCCCTTTCCAGCAGCGCATGGACCTGCGCAAGCTGGCCGCCCTCGGACACGGGCGGGCGCAGATCGAAAAGCGCCAGCGCGGCCTCGGAGGGTTGGGTCGCAAGCAGCGCCTCTGCCTCGCGCTGGACGGTATTGATGAGTGGCCAGTGCCCCCTGTTGCTCAGGAAGTCCATGTAATCGGCAAAACTGCCGCGACCCTCGCGCAGGGCGATCCAGCGAAGGATATCCGCTGCCACAGGCGCGCCCTGCGCCGCGCGCGCCTCGGCCTCGGTCCAGTCGCCCGACAAGGCGGCCTGCATGGCCGCCCCCAGAAGCCCCGCCGCGCGCGAGGGTGGGGGGCTGCCTTGCGCATGCGCCTGCGCCACCGACAGGACCAGTGCCAGCAGGATCGCGATGCCCCTGCGTGAGGGGCCGTGACAAAGGGGTGCGGGCAAGTCGGGGCCTCTTTTTGCCTTGAAACTGCGTCGTCCTCGTTCTAACCGGCGAGGGGTGCAGGGCAAGACACATTTGCGCAACCGCGCTGCTGCCCGCGCGAGGGTCATGGCTGAGGAGGCGCAGATGCAGATCAGAGGGTCCATGCCGGCATTGGTGACGCCGCTCAGGGACAATGCGCTCGATCTTGACGCGCTGCACGCGCTGGTCGAATGGCAGATCGCCGAGGGCTCGCACGGACTTGTGCCGGTGGGCACCACCGGCGAAAGCCCGACGCTGAGCCATGCCGAGCATGAGCGCGTGATCGAGGAAGTGGTCAGGGCGGCCGCAGGCCGCGTGCCGGTCATCGCCGGTGCCGGGTCCAACAACACGACCGAGGCGATCGGTTTCCTGCGCCATGCCGAAGCGGTGGGCGCGGATGCTGCCCTGGTGGTCACGCCCTATTACAACAAGCCCACACAGGAGGGACTGATCGCGCATTACACCGCGCTGCATGATTGCTGCGAGTTGCCGATCATCATCTACAACATCCCCGGCCGGTCGGTCGTGGACATGATGCCCGAGACGATGGCACGGCTGGCGGAACTGCCGCGCATCATCGGGGTCAAGGATGCCACCGGCAAGCTTGAGCGCGTGAGCCTGCAACGGATGGCCTGCGGGCCGGATTTCATCCAGCTTTCGGGCGAGGATGCGACCGCGCCGGGCTTCAATGCGCAGGGAGGTGTGGGCTGTATCTCGGTCACAGCCAATGTTGCGCCGCGACTTTGCGCCGAGTTTCAGGAAGCGACACTGGCAGGCGATTATGCCCGCGCGCTGGAACTGCATGACCGGTTGATGCCGCTGCATGTGGCCATCTTTGCCGAACCGGGGCTGGTCGGGGCGAAGTATGGTCTGTCGCGTCTGGGCAGATGCAGCGAGGAAGTGCGCCTGCCGCTGGTCGGACTGAGCGCGGCGGCAAAGGCCGGGATGGACGACGCGATGCGTCATGCCGGGCTGCTGAACTGACC
>SKYA01000199.1 GCA_007128135.1 Paracoccaceae bacterium
GCGTCCAGATTGAAGACCTTGTGACCGAGGATTTCCTGAAGCGTTTATCATTCGCGGCCTGTCACCGGTGGGGACTGGTCATCGAATTGCTGATTGAAGCCTTCAGCTTGTCCGCGTTCAGCGCCGACAAGGTTTGCCTGATCGATCATTTCTCGGCGGCCTTTTCGCAAAAGTCCGGATTTCCTCTGGGGTATTCCCCCTTCACCATGCCGAATTACGAGGACAACTTCGATCAGGAAAAGATGCGTCAGATGTACGAGAAAACACGCATGAGGAAATCCCCGGGGACCAACACGACCCCAGACTGACAACCTGGTCATCAACGCAAAGAGAAAGGGCTCGCATCATGCGGGCCCTTTTCGTTTCTCGGTTTGCCATGCCTGTGCACGCTTATGCTACCCGGCGTGCATGTAATTGACCCACCTTGAAATTTCACTCCAAAATAGGTAATTAAAAACAGACGTTTACGAGCGGGAATTTTGTTGCGAATCACTCGGGTGCGCATTCATATGCCCCATCGGCACGCGGATGGTGGGTGCAGAGCACCCACCCTACTGGAGCCGCCATTCCTTTCCGGGGAGCGATAGTGTCGCATCTGCGTGGCGCATCGAAGACATGAGCGCAATGCACGCGCATGGCTTGTCAGCCCGGCAGCGCCGCGTGGCGGTTGACATCCTTGTAGAGCAGGTAGCGGAACGGCTCGGGACCGCCCGCATAGCAGGCTTGCGGGCAGAAGGCGCGCAGCCACATGAAATCGCCTGCCTCGACCTCGACCCAGCGCTGGTTGAGGTGATAGACCCCCTTGCCCTGCAGCACATAGAGCCCGTGTTCCATCACATGGGTTTCGGCGAAGGGGATGCAGGCGCCGGGCTGCAGGGTGACGATTGTCACATGCATGTCATGGCGCATGTCGGCAGGGTCCATGAACCGGGTCGTGGCCCAGCGGCCTTCAGTGTCGGGCATCGGCGCCGGGGGAATGGCCTGATCGCTGGTGACAAAGGCCGCAGGCGGCTCCAGCCCGTCGACCGCAACATAGCGCTTGCGGATCCAGTGAAAGCGGCACGGGCTGTCACCCTGGTTGCGGATGCCCCAGTCCAGCCCGGCGGGCAGATAGGCAAAGCCGCCCGGCTTGAGGCAATGGGTCTCGCCGCCAAAGTCCAGATGGGCCTCGCCCTCGACCACGAAGAGTGAGCCCTCGGCCCGGCTGTCGGTCTCGGGGCGGCTGCTGCCGCCACCGGGTGCGAGTTCGGCGATGTATTGCGAGAAGGTCTCGGCAAAGCCGCTGAGCGGGCGCGCGAGCACCCAGAACCGCGCACCCTGCCAGAAGGGCAGCGCGCTGGTCACGATGTCGGACATCACGCCGCGCGGGATGACCGCGTAGGCCTCGGTAAAGATGGCGCGGTCGGTCACGAGCTGTGACTGCGGGGGCAGCCCGCCGGTGGGTGCGTAATAGCTGGGGGTCGGGGATGTCATCTGGCCTGCCTCGGAGTGGCTTTTCCTCTGGCTATCATGCGACCCCGCCGCAGCACTATCGGTTTTTCGCGAAGACTGTTTCTGGGAAATTCAGACAGTTCCGGCGGATGACCAGCCCTGCCCGCTGCTGACAGGACATGCGGAAGCTGCACGCAGCACGAACCGGAGCGCGAAAGGGGCTTGGGGATTGCCGCGTGGCGGCATAACGTCCGGCATCATATAAGCAAGAATCGCCCGCGCATGATCATCCGGCAAAAGCACGCTCTGTCTGTATCGCTGGTCTGGATGCTGTGGATCTCGGGCTGGACAGTTGTCGCTGTCGCGCCCGAGAGGCTCAATGCCGACATACTGCTCAATTCGGTCATGGCGTTGCAGAAGCTGACCCTGTTCTACTGGGGTCAGGACAGGCTTCTGAATGTCCTGCCCTTCACAGTGGCACTGATCCGCGATCCGGGCCTGAACCTGGCGGCAGTCCTGTTCCTGTCGGCGCTGTCGTTCAACCTGCTGCTTCATGCCGCCGCGTGGCAGGCGGCGCGGCTGCTGGATGCGCGGAACGCGCAGGTTGTCACGGCACAGGTCTTCATTTCCATGTCGGGCCTCTATCTGTTCATTTTCACCACCGAGGCCGTTGCCGAGATATCTATCGGCCATATCGAATACTCTCTCTCGGCCCTGATGCTGGCGCTGGCGGTCTGGAAGTTCCTGCCCCCCGGAGACCACATGTTGACATGGCGCGGGTTTCTGGTGGCGAGCATCCTTCTTGTGATTTCCCTGGGGATGAATCCCTCGTCGCTGATCGCTGCCGGCTTCATCGTGCTTTGCGTCGCCTATCGCAGGCGCAGTTGCGGCAGGCGGGAAGCCGGGGTCATTCTTGTCGCGCTTGGTGCCTTCGTCTTCTGGCGGCTCGTCACGATCCAGGGCGGTACCGGAAGCTATTTCGTCTTCTTGCCGCGGATCTTCCTTGCCGGAGCGGATCAGGTCGCGCGGGGGCTCTTGGGCACGCTGAACCTGAAAATCCTCATCCCGGCGCTGCTTGTCGGTGTCCTTGCAGGCCGGCTGCTCTGACCATGGCGCGAGGCGGCACCGAATGCATCCCTGCAGGTGCTCGGGTATCTGCGCGATTGCGTCATCGTCTTTTCAGCGGGATGGCTGATCCTTTTCGCCAGCAATCTCTGGGTCGAACTGAACGGCTTCGCCTGGCGGTATTTCATCTATGTCATCATTGCCTGCCTGTTGCTGGTGACGGCCTATCTCGTCCGGCTGTTCGGCGTTGTCGGCCCGGGACCGGCATGGGGGCTGACCGGAGCGATCATGCTGGGCGCATCGCTCGTGACGGTCTCGGCGCCGAAACCGTTCAGTGAATACCGGGTGTTTCAGCAGGTCGATGCCCTGACGCTTCCGGGGCGCGGGCTCTATGGCGGCGATTACTGGGTGGTCTGGCCATCCGTGCTGCGGGACATGATGGCAGGACATGAAGCCTATGGGCTTGTTTACAGGGGGCAGGCCAATCGCGATGCCGCGCGCGACTTCGTGCTGCGGCAGGTCAGGGACCACGGACATGCCGAATTGCATTGCCTGAACGTTTCTCTGGACACCTGTCTCTCATCGGCACAGGGCGTCGTGGGGCCACTCGACATTCTCGGAGCGGATCGCGCGTCCGGGTCAGTGACGGTCGTCAAGATAAGCGCTCAGGCCGATTCGCCGAAATAAGGGGCACAGTGCTCCGGCTCGGTCCGGGGACGACCAGCGCGTGCAGGGCTACAGTCTTGTGCGGGAGCGAGCGCAGCCGCAGGCTCAGTCCACGGGCAGAAAGGGTGTACCAAGCCCGACCCGACGGATCTCGGAGTGCAGGGCGCTGCAGAGCAGGTCCGTGCCAGGCAGGGCAGGCGCATCGGCGGGTTGCAGCAGGGCAATCACGCGATTGGCCTGCGCCATGGCCAGCGGCCTGATGACGATCTCGGTCCTTCCCTGCGCCTGCCTGCGGGCGTAAAGCTCGGGCAGGATGGCCACGCCGGCCCCCGAGGCCGCCATCATGCGGATGGAATCCAGGCTCGTGCCCTCATATTCCTCCGAGATCAGCCCGTCGCATTCCGAGGCCAGCGCATAGACGATGCGCGTCAGCCGGTGCCCCCGGTCCAGCGTCAGGAATATCCGCCCGCGCAGATCGGGCGCGCTGACCGGCCCGGTCCCGGCGGCGAGCGGATCATCGCGGGCGACCGCGATCAGCAGATGCTCCGAGAACAGCCGGTCCTGGCGGGTATTCGGGTGGTCTTCGGGGGTCGAGATGATGAGGTCGAACCGCCCCTGCCGCAGCCCCTGTTCCAGCTGCATGGTGCTCTCTTCGCGGATCAGGATGCGCAATTCGGGGTGGCTGGCATGCAGGGCCGCGACCACGCGCGGCAGCAGGTAGGGCCCGATCGACGGCAGCACCCCTAGCCGCAACCGCCCGCCAAAGGGCTTTGACGCGCCGTCGCGCGCGAAGCTGCGCAGATCCTCGAGTTGCGCCAGGATGCGCTGTGCACGGCGTACGATCTCTTCGCCCATGGCGGTCGGGCTGGCGCCACCGCGTCCGCGGTGAAACAGTCGTGCGCCCAGCTCGCTCTCGACCTCGGCGATCTGTGCCGAGAGGCTGGGCTGGCTGACATTCAGCGCATCGGCGGCAAGCCCGAACCCGCCCAGCCGCGCGACCGTGACGATATACTGCAACTGGCGGAGTGAGGGGCGCATTTCATAGCCTCAGACTATGTTTCCAGAGAGTACAATATATTTGATATATGTAATCGCGCAAGTCATCAGAAGCGACAATTCTTCGCTCACAGGTGCCCCATGGACTCAGCCCTCGCGACCCTTGCCGACAATCTGATCGTGCCGACCATCCTGTTCTTCCTGCTGGGGCTGATAGCGGCCTTCGTGCGCTCGGACCTGTCGGTGCCCGTGGGGGCGGCGAAATTCATGTCGCTGTATCTGCTGCTTGCCATCGGCTTCAAGGGCGGGGTGCAGCTGGCCGAAAACGGCATCGGGCCGGACATGCTGACGGTGATCGGCGCGGGCATCTTCCTGTCCTTCACGCTGCCCTTCCTTGCCTTCGGCATGCTGAGGGTCATGTCCAGCCTCGACCGCGAGAATGCAGCCGCCATTGCCGGGCATTATGGCTCGATCTCGATCGTGACCTTCGTGACGGCCACCTCGATCCTGTCGCTCTCGGGCATTCCCTATCCGGGCTACATGGTCGCCGTTGCCGCCGCGATGGAGGTCCCCGCCATCATCTCGGCACTCTGGCTTGCCTCGCGCGGAGGCGAGCAGGTCGAGGGCGGCAAGGTCTGGCGCGACATCCTGGCCAATGGTTCGATCCTGCTGCTGGTGGGCGCCTTTGCCATCGGGTTTGCGACCGGAGCAGAGGGGGCCACCACGGTCGAGCCCTTCATCGGGCAGATGTTCATGGGCATCCTGTGCCTGTTCCTGCTGGACATGGGCCTGCGTGCCGGGCACAGCCTGATCTCGCACCGTCACCTGCTCAGTGCGCAGGTCTTTGCCTTCGGCCTGCTCATGCCGCTGGCCAGCGCGGTGCTGGCCTATGCGCTCGGGAGCGCACTGGGCATGAGCGGGGGCGGGCTGTTCCTGTTCCTGGTGCTGGCGGCCTCGGCCTCGTATATCGCGGTGCCGGCGGCCATGCAGATCGCCCTGCCACGCGCGCAGGCAGGCATCTACCTGACGCTTGCGCTGGGCGTGACCTTTCCGTTCAACCTGACGCTGGGGATGCCGCTATATTTCTGGATGGCCATGTAACC
>SKYA01000122.1 GCA_007128135.1 Paracoccaceae bacterium
GCGTATGTGCGCGGCAGCTTGGCCCGGCTTGCAGGATCACGGGCGCGCGTTCGGCCTGTGCGGCCATGGCATAGGCACGCATGTCTTCCCAGCCAAGACAGACAAGGCCGGGCACCGCATAACCGCCCGTCATGGCGGGGTGCAGAACGTCGCGAAGCGTGGCCAGCGTCATTTGAACTTCGCCACCATATCCATGATACCGGGGATCGTGTGCAACTGTCCCGCATGAGCGGGCTGGAAATACTGTTTCAGGCTGCGCTGCGACTTGCCGCCAAGGATGGTGAAATAATACATCTCATAGCCCGGCAGCACGCAGCAGGGGTGATAGCCCTTGTCGATCAGCACGGTCGAGCCGTTCATGATGTGATAGGCATCGCCCGGTTCATTATCGACCCGTTGCAGCATCTGCAGCCCCGATCCGTAATCGGGCCTGAAGCGGAAATTGTAACATTCATCGTGCCGGGTTTCATCCGGCAGCCTGTCGGTGTCGTGCTTGTGGCTGGGAAAGCCCGACCAGCCCCCCGCGCCCACAGTGAACAATTCGCTGACCAGAAGCCGCCCCACGCGGTCATGATGCGCAGCCCCCAGAATGTGTTTGATCTTGCGATGGGTCTTGGTGTCGTCGCTGCCATATTGCACCATATCCAGATCGCCCGCGCGCACGGCAAAGGGACGCAGCGTTTCGGCGAATTGCGCACCCGCGATGAAGGTTTCGGTATTGGTCAGCGCGGTGATGCACGCGCCCGTATCGGTCGGCACATAGACACCCTCGGGCTCGCCATCCCAGACATCCGCAGCGCGATTGCCGATGTCTCTGAATGTCTCGCCGCCAGTTTCCACGGTCACAGTGCCGGTGGCTGGCACGATGCAGGTTTCATAGCCCAGTACGCGGTAGTCAAGACTCTCGCCCGCCTTCAACCTGACGATGTTGAAATAGACCAGCGGCACAAGCGCGTCATTCACATCGACGATGGGGCGGTTCTGGTTGTCATGAGGGGCGATATGCATGGGTGTGTCCTTTCAGGCCGCGCTCGGATCGACATGGCGCCCGAGGAAATCCTCCAGCTCCCGGGTGGTCGGCATGGCAGGGGCACATCCGACCCGTGCCACCACCATTGCGGCGTTCGCCGAGCCTTGCAGCACAGCGTCGCGCACAGGTTTTCCAGCTGACAGGCCGACAACCAGCCCGCCCATGAAACTGTCGCCAGCGCCTGTGGGTTTCAGTGCCTTGGTGGGATAGATGCCGGTCGTGATTTCGCCCTCGGGCGTGATGGTGATCGCACCCTTCTCGCCCATCTTGTAAACTGCAAGCTGCGCGGCCTGTGCAACAAGGTCGCGCGCCTTGTCCAGACCGCGCGCATACTCCCCCGCCATGAAGCCGAATTCCACATCATTGCCGACGATCACATCGCACAGCGCGCCTGCGCGCGAATAGACCTCTGCGGCGACCTGCGCCGAGGGCCAGCTATAGGGGCGATAGTCGATGTCGAAGATCAGCGGTAGGCCCGCCGCCCTGGCCAGCTCGAACCCCCGGAATGCGGCAGCGCGTGACGGCTCTGCCGCGAATACTGTGCCCGTAGTGATCAGTGCGTCATAGCGGCTGTAATCCACGGCCTCGACATCCGCTTCGGTCATCTCGAAATCGGCAGCACCGTTGCGATAGATGACCGATTGATGATTCTCGATGCGCGACTCGACGATCGCAAGCGAATTGCGCGACTCGCCGCCGACAGCGCGCACATGCGCGCGCCCGATCCCGTATCTGTCCAGCTCGTTCAGCGCGAAGCGCCCGATGGCATCATCCGACACACAGGTGACCAGATCGGCACTGCCGCCCAGCCGCTTGATGGCCACGGCGATATTGGCCGATGATCCCCCCAGACAGGCGACGAACCGGGTGGCCTCCTCGGTTCGGGTTCCGGGCGGGTCTGGATACAGGTCCATGCCGGCGCGGCCAATGATGATGAAACGATTGCCCTTCAGCCGCATGTCACACCCCCTGCCGCTGGCGGGCGCGCGCAGCCTCGATCTCGGTATGCCTGGCGCGCACTGTCGCGCTGTCGGACACCTGTGGCGTGCCAACCTCCCACCAGGCATGGCCCTCGGTCGTCCAGCCCTCGTAAGGGTCAACCTGCATCACGATCACGGTTGTCCTGTCCGCGGCCTTTGCGCGCGTAAAGGCCGCGCCCAGTTCTGCCGGGTTGGCCACAGTCACGGCATCTGCACCCATCGCGCGGGCGTGGGCCTCGAAATCGACCGTGAACGGGTCCGGCACGGTCGGGCAATCCGCGATCAGATTGTTGAAACTGGCTTGCCCGGTATTGTTCTGCAATTTGTTGATGACCGCAAACCCGCCATTGTCGAGCACAAGGATGATCAGCTTCTTCTGCGTCAGCACGGAAGAATAGATGTCTGAATTCATCAGCAGATAGCTGCCATCCCCCACGAAAACGATGGTGTCGCGGTCAGGCTCCACTTCCGCCTGCGCAATGCGCGCACCCCAGCCACCTGCAATCTCGTAACCCATGCAGGAAAACCCGAACTCCACATCGACCGTGCCCACATCCAGCGTGCGCCAGTTCGCTGTCACTTCGGCGGGCAACCCGCCTGCCGCGGTGACGATCCGGTCGCGCGGATCGCATAATGCGTTCACGACACCAATGGCCTGCGCATAGGAATTGGGCCGGTTGCCATGCGCCACATTGCCCGCGACATAGGCATCCCATTTGCGCCGCCCGGACTGCGCCTGCGCGGTCCAGCCTTCGGGCGCGCGATATCCGGCCAATGCGCCCTGCAGCGCCACCAGCCCCAGCTTCGCATCGCCCACAACCGGCAGCGACAGATGCTTCATCGCGTCATGTCGCCCCACATTCAGCCCGACAAACTGCGCATCCTTCGCAAAGGCCGTCCACGATCCAGTCGTGAAATCCTGCAACCGCGTGCCCACCGCCAGAACCACATCCGCCTGTTCGGCAATGGCATTGGCACTGTCGGACCCCGTCACGCCGATGGGGCCAATGTTCAGCGGATGCGTGGCCAGCAGGTTCGCACGTCCCGCGATGGTCTCGACCACGGGAATGCCATGCGCTTCGGCAAAATCCGTCAGTTCGGCTACGGCACCGGAATACTGCACGCCCCCGCCGGCGATGATCATCGGGCGCGCCGCTCGGGCCAGAACCGCCACTGCATCCGCAATCTCGGCGCCGTCGGGCGCCTGCCTGCGAATGCGGTGAACCCGGCGCGCGAAAAAGCTTTCGGGGTAATCATGGGCCCAGCCCTGCACATCCTGCGGCAGCCCGATAAAGGCCGGGCCACAATCTGCCGGGTCAAGCATGGTCGCGAGCGCCGCGGGCAGCGACTGGATGACCTGCGCGGGGTGGGTGATCCGGTCCCAGAACCGCGTCACCGCCCTGAAGGCATCATTCACGCCCAGCGTCGGATTGCCGAAATGTTCAAGCTGTTGCAGCACCGGGTCGGGCAGGCGCGTCAGGAACGTATCGCCGCACAGCATCAGCATCGGCAGCCGGTTGGCATGGGCCAGCGCCGAGGCCGTCAGCAGATTCGCCGTGCCCGGCCCGGCGCTGGCCGTGCAGAACATGAACCGCTTGCGCAGATGGTATTTCGCATAGGCCGCGGCGGCAAAGCCCATGCTCTGCTCGTTCTGGCCACGATAGAGCGGCAGCGCGTCGATATGCGGATAGATCGCCTCGCCAAGGCAAGGCACATTGCCATGACCGAATATGCCAAAGCCCCCACCGCAGATGCGCGTCTCGGTGTCGTCAATCTCGATGAACTGGTTCAACAGATAGCGCGTGATCGCCTGCGCGGTTGTCAGCCGGATCGTATTCTCAGCCTTTGTCATTTCTGTCCTCCCCCAATACGACCTGCGCGGGTTTTCGTGAAATTCGGTTGCGTGACGTTACGACAGGGGATAATCATTTGCAACCGGTTGCAAGCCGAGTTGTGCAAGGCAAGGGGCGAATCATGCAGGAAATAGGAATCGGCCTTGTGGGCGGAGGCTATATGGGCAAGGCCCATGCCGTGGCATATTCGGCCGTGGGCGCGGTTTTCAACACGGCCTTGCGCCCGAGGCTGGAAATGATCGCCGCCTCCAGCCCGGCAACGTCCGAGCAGTATCGCGTGGCTTTCGGCTTTGCGCGCGCGGCGGCTGACTGGCGCGACCTTGTGGCCGATCCGCGCGTCGAGGCCGTGGTCATTGCCGCCCCCCAGGCCCTGCACCGCGCCATTGCCGAGGCCGCCTTTGCCGCAGGCAAGCCCGTTTTCTGCGAAAAGCCGCTGGGCGCGTCGCTGGCCGATGCGCAGGCCATGACCTTGGCCGCCGAAAGCGCGGGTCTGCCCAACATGATCGGCTTCAACTATGTCCGAACACCCGCCACCCGGTTCGTGCGCCAGCTTCTGGCCGATGGTGCAGTCGGGCAGATGACTTGGTTTCGCGGCGAACATACCGAGGATTTCCTGGCCGATCCCGACATGGCGGCAAACTGGCGCTGTCAGGGCCGCGCCAATGGCTGCATGGGCGATCTGGCCCCGCATATGATCAACTGCGCGCTGGCCCTGATGGGCAATATCTCCGAACTGTCGGCCCGGATACTGACCATCCACCCCACACGCCCCGGCCCGGAGGGGCCTGTGGCGGTCGATAATGATGATCACGGCCAGATGATGGTGCGCTTTGCCTCCGGCGTGATGGGGCATCTGTATTTCAGCCGCGCGGCGACAGGCCGCAAGATGGGCTATGCCTATGAAATTCACGGTACAAAAGGCGCGATTCGCTTCGATCAGGAAGACCAGAACGCGGTCTGGCTGTATCGCGCCGATGGCCCCGAGGCGCAGCGCGGCTTCACGCGGATCCTGACGGGTCCTGCACACCCGGATTACCTGCCCTTCTGCCAGGGGCCGGGGCATGGCACGGGCTATCAGGACCAGATCATCATCGAAGCGCGCGACTTCCTGCACGCCATCCATTCAGGCCAGCCTGTCTGGCCCCGTTTCCGCGACGGTCTGGCCGTGGCGCAAGTCATCGACACCGCTTTTGCCTCGGCACAGGATGGCCGGTGGCAGCGCGTAAACCACGACTGAAAGGGTCACATCATGTCTATCCGCATCGGCAACGCGCCCTGTTCATGGGGTGTCGAGTTTCCCGACGATCCGCGCAACCCCCCGTGGCAGCGCGTGCTGCAGGAATGCGCGCAGGCAGGCTATACCGGCATCGAACTGGGGCCGGTGGGCTTCATGCCCGAAGACCCCGCCATTCTGGCCGAAGCGCTGGATGAACACGGGCTGGAACTGATCGGCGGCGTGGTGTTCCGGGCCTTTCATGACCCTGCGCAATGGGACAATGTGCTGGATGGGGCGGTGCGCACCTGCAAGGCACTGGTGGCGCATGGCGCGCAGCATCTGGTGTTGATCGATTCCATCTCGCCGCGCCGCGCGCCCACGGCGGGCCGCGCCCAGGACGCCGAACAGATGGGCGCTGCCGAATGGAACGCCTTTCGCGACCGCATCGCCCATGTCGCGCGCATGGGGTCCGAAGAGTATGGCCTGACTGTCGGCATCCATGCCCATGCGGCAGGGTTCATGGATTTCGAGCCGGAACTGGAGCGCCTTCTGGAGGAAGTGCCCGAAGATGTGCTGAAAATCTGCTTTGACACGGGCCACCACTCCTATGCGGGCTTTGACCCGGCGGCCTTCATGCGCCGCCATATGGACCGGATTTCCTACATGCATTTCAAGGATATATCACCCAGCGTGAAGGCAGATGTCATCGCGCGCGGCACAGGATTCTATGACGCATGCGGACAGGGGATATTCTGCAATCTGGGTCAGGGAGATGTCGATTTCCCCGCTGTGCGCCAGTTGCTGCTGGATCACGGCTACGAGGGCTGGTGCACGGTCGAGCAGGATTGCGACCCCACGCTGGATGTCTCGCCAGTTGATGATGCGCGGGCCAATCGCGAATACCTTCAAGGCATCGGGTTCCAGGGGGACGGGCAATGAAGCTGAACTGGGGCATGATCGGCGGGGGCGAGGGCAGCCAGATCGGGCCAGCGCACAGGCTTGGCGCGCAGGCAGATGGCAATTTCACCCTCGCGGCAGCGGCACTGGACGCCGACGCGGACAAGGGCCGCGCCTATGCGCAACGCCTTGGCGTGGCCGCAGACCGCGCCTATGGCGACTGGCGCGAGATGCTGGCCGCCGAACGCGGGCGCGATGATCGGGTCGATCTGGTCACTGTCGCAACGCCCAATGCCACGCATTTCGAAATCACCAGGGCGTTCCTTGAAGCGGGCTTTCATGTGCTGTGCGAAAAGCCCATGACCATGACCGTGGACGAGGGCGAGGAAATCGTGCGCGTGGCGCGCGCGTCAGGGCGCATCTGCGCGGTGAATTACTGCTATTCCGCCTATCCGATGGTGCGCGAGATGCGCGCGATGGTGCGCAGCGGCCAGATCGGGCGCGTGCGGCTGGTGGTGACGAATTTCAGCCATGGCCATCATGGCGACGCCACCGATGCCGATAACCCGCGCGTACGCTGGCGCTATGACCCGGCAATGGCGGGGGTGTCGGGACAATTTGCCGATTGCGGCATTCATGCGCTGCATATGGCCAGCTTCATCACGGGCGATCAGGTCGAGCACCTCTCGGCCGATTTCGCCTCGACCATTGACAGTCGGGTGCTGGAAGATGATGCCATGGTGAATTTCCGCATGTCGGGCGGCACGGTCGGGCGGCTCTGGACATCCTCTGTGGCCATCGGGCGCCAGCACGGTTTTGACGTTCAGGTCTTCGGGGAAACAGGCGGGTTAAGATGGGCGTCCGAGCAGCCAAATCAGGTTTATTACACCCCTGTCGGCGGACGCACACAGATCATGGAGAAGGGCGAGGCGGGCCTGTCGGACGAGGCTGCGCGCCTCAGTCGCGTGGCGATTGCCCACCCCGAAGGATTTCCGCTGGCGGTGGCCAATATCTATGTCGATCTGGCCGGCGCAATCCGGGGCGAGGCACGCGACGGCCTTCCCCTAGCCGATGATGGGCTGCGGTCCATGGCGGCTGTCTATGCCGCAGTCGAGTCCGCCGGAACCGGAGGCCAATGGGTCGATGCACGGCCGCCTATGTTGCGCTGAAGCTGACTGTCAGCGCGGCACGGGCCGTAATGTGCCGCGCTCGATGATCCGGCAGGGAAACAGGCGTGTTTCGGGATGGCGCTCAGGGCGCTTGATCGTCCCGACAACCAGTTCGACCGAGGCGTCAATGATCTCGGCTATGGGTTGGCGAATGGTGGTCAGGTTGATGTTTTCCCAACGTGACATGGCCATGTCATTCAAGCCAATGATTCCGATATCGTCAGGCACACGCAGTCCGGCATCCTGAATGGCCGACAATGCCCCGATCGATAGGACGTCATCGCCGCAAAAATACGCTTCGGCGGGCATTTGCGTTGCCAGGACACGTTGCATTTCTGCACGCCCTGCATCAAAGGAATATGCGCTGGCATAGCTGGTGCTGACCTTGATGTCGGGGTGACTGGCCAGAGCATCCAGAAACCCGCGCGCGCGATCCTGTGTCGATGTCGCTTTTTCCGGCCCCCCCAGAAAGGCCACAGACCGGTGCCCGCGCGCGATAAGCGCCTCGGCGGCCATGCGGCCGCAGGCAATGTTGTCAATGCCGACCACATGCACATGCGGGCTTGTGGTATAGCGCCCGAAGGAATGCACCACCGGGACGCCCGCATCTCGGAAGGCTTCGGCAAAGCTGGGCGGCAGTGTCGATGAGGCCACGATCACACCATCCACCGAGTATTGGCGCAGCATTCTGACCGAGTTTGCGGGATCGGTTTCATTGCTGAGATTGACAAGCAAGGGCCGAAGCCCACGCTCCTGCAGGCCACGGGTAAAGAGGTCGAACACTTCCAGAAAGAGCGGGTTGTGAAAGTTGTTCGATACCAGCCCGATCAGCTTTGTTCGCCCCGTGGTCAGCGACGAGGCAATCGCATTCGGGCTGTAACCAAGCTCCGTTGCGGCCTTCTCGACCTTGGCGCGGGTCTTGGCTGACACAGACGCCCCTTCGGTAAAGGTGCGCGAGACCGCAGAGCGCGAAACACCCGCGCGCGCGGCCACATCTTTCAAGGTTACTGCCATTCTACCACCCGTTGCTGCCACCTGCCCCATTATACAGACCTGAACGTCATGAAACATCCCATTTGCATGAGATTACTGCAACCGGTTGCATGATGACGGATTTGCGACTACAGTATTCGCAGGGCGTGAAGGTGTGCACCTGCTGGCCCGAACATCTTTGGGAGGATATCATGAAAGCAGCTATGAAGAAGATTGCGGTTTCTGCCGTCGCGGCAACTGCATTGATGGGCGCAAGTGGCGCCATGGCCGAAGGCGAGCGCTATGTGCTGGTCAGCCATGCACCCGACAGTGACAGCTGGTGGAACACCATCAAGAACGGCCTTGCCCTGGCGGGCGAGCAGATGGATGTGACGGTCGAGTATCGCAACCCGCCCACGGGCGATCTGGCCGATATGGCGCGGATCATCGAACAGGCCGCCGCCAGCGCCCCCAATGGCATCATCACCACGCTGGCCGATCCCGATGTGCTGTCAGGGCCGATCCGCGCCGCCGTCGATTCGGGCATAGATGTGATCATCATCAATTCCGGCACGCCCGAACAGGCGCGCGAACTTGGGGCGCTGATGTATGTGGGCCAGCCCGAATATGATGCAGGCTTTGCGGCCGGTCTGCGTGCGGCAGGAGACGGTGTCGGCAGCTTCCTGTGCGTGAACCATTACATTTCCTCGCCCTCTTCCACCGAACGCTGCCAGGGCTTCGCCGATGGCCTGGGTGTCGAGCTGGGTAACCAGATGATCGACAGCGGACAGGACCCGAGCGAGATCCAGAACCGTGTCATGGCCTATCTGAATGCAAACCCCGATACCGATGCCGTTCTGACACTCGGGCCGACCTCGGCTGATCCGACCATTCTTGCGCTCAATCAGATGGGCCTTGCCGGTGACATCTATTTCGGCACCTTCGATCTGGGTGGCGATATCGTTCAGGCCATCCGCGATGGCATCATCCAGTGGGGTATTGACCAGCAGCCCTTCCTGCAAGCCTATCTGCCGGTCATCGTGCTGACCAATTACCACCGCTTCGGTGTGCTGCCGGGCAACAACATCAATTCCGGCCCCGGCTTTGTGACCGCCGACGCGCTGGATCTGGTGGCGGAACTTGCGGGCGAATACCGCTAAGTCAGTCATGCGAGGCGGGCGCTCCACGCGGCGCCCGTCTCTGTCACATTTGCACACATGGGAGGGGTGCGATGTCCAGCATGGGCGCTGCCGCCGATGAGCGGGTCAAGGAAACCTCAAATTTGCGCAAGGCGCTGATCCGCCCGGAACTGGGCGCGATCGTGGGCACAGTTGCCGTATTCGCGTTTTTCATCGTTTTCGCCGGTGACAGCGGAATGTTCAACGCCCAAGGCGTTCTGAACTGGTCCACGGTGTCCGCGCAGTTCGTCATCATCGCAGTCGGAGCCTGCATGCTGATGATCGCAGGTGAATTCGACCTGAGCGTCGGCTCCATGATCGGATTTGCAGGCATGTCGATTGCCATCATCTCGGTCACGCTGGGCTGGCCGGTCTGGGTTGCAATCCTGCTGACATTCGTCCTGTGCATTGCCATCGGGGCCTTGAACGGCCTTATTGTGGTGCGAACGGGCCTGCCAAGCTTCATCGTGACGCTGGCCTTCCTGTTCATCCTGCGCGGCTTCACCATCTTCTTTCCGCAACTGATCGAGCGGCGCACCATTATCGGCGGCGTTTCCGAACGCGCGGCGGGCGACTGGTTGGCCCCTGTTTTCGGCGGCAAGGTCGGCGGGTTCTTCTTTGACTGGCTGGCCAGCATGGACATGATCGCCGTGTTCGAGCGCGGTACCCGCGCGGGCGAGCCGATCGTGAACGGCATCCCGATGCTGATCATCTGGGCGCTGGGGCTGATGATCGTGGCGCATGTGGTGCTGACGCGTACCCAGTTCGGCAACTGGATTTTCGCCGCAGGCGGTGACGCGCAGGCGGCGCGCTATGTCGGCGTGCCTGTGAACCGCGTCAAGATCCAGATGTTCATGTTCACTGCCTTCTGCGCCTGTGTCTTCGCGACCTGTCAGGTGATGGAATTCGGCTCGGCTGGCGCGGACCGCGGCCTGCTGAAGGAATTCGAGGCGATCATCGCCGTGGTGATTGGCGGCGCGCTGCTGACAGGCGGGTATGGGTCGGTCATCGGGGCCGCGCTCGGGGCGCTGATTTTCGGTGTCGTGCAGCAGGGGCTGTTCTTTGCGGGTGTTGAATCCAGCCTGTTCCGGGTATTTCTGGGAGTGATCCTGCTGTTTGCCGTGATCCTGAACACCTATATCCGCCGCATCATCACGGGAGAGCGCTGACATGAGCTCTTTTGTCCACGAACCCATAGTCGAAATGCGCAACATCGAAAAGCATTTCGGGCCAGTCATCGCACTGAATGGTGTCAGCTTCGATATCCGGCCCGGCGAGTGTCACTGCCTTCTGGGCGATAACGGGGCGGGGAAATCGACCTTCATCAAGACGATGGCAGGCGTGCACAAGCCCACCAGGGGCGAGATCCTGTTCGAGGGGCGGCCGATGAGTTTCGACAGCCCGCGCGACGCGATGGAGGCCGGCATCGCCACGGTCTATCAGGATCTTGCCATGATCCCGCTCATGAGTGTGACGCGCAATTTCTGGATGGGGCGCGAACCGGTCAAGCGCGTCGGCCCGATCAGGTTCATGGATTTCAGGACCGCCAATGACGTGACCATGGAAGAGATGCGCAAGATGGGCATCAATCTGCGATCGCCCGATCAGGCCGTCGGCACGCTTTCAGGCGGAGAGCGGCAAACCGTTGCCATCGCAAGGGCCGTGTATTTCGGCGCAAAGGTGCTGATCCTGGACGAACCCACCAGCGCGCTGGGGGTGCGCCAGACTGCGAATGTTCTCTCGACAATCGACAAGGTGCGTAAGGCCGGCATCGGGGTTGTCTTCATCACCCATAACGTGCGCCATGCATTGGCGGTTGGTGACCGGTTCACAGTGCTGAACCGGGGCAAGACACTGGGCACGGCCCAGCGCGGGCAGATCACGCCAGAAGAATTGCAGGAGCTGATGGCAGGCGGGCAGGAAATGGTCGCGCTCGAGGGTTCGCTTGGCGGAACCGTCTGATGGCGCGACTGTTGCGTAAGCCAGCCGCCACGAGCGGGCGTATCCATGCCATCACGCCCGATGATGCGGGCTGGAGCTTTGTCGGTTTCGACCTGTGGCGACTTGCCCCGGGCGAGCAGGCCACAGGCCAGCTTGACGGGCGCGAGGCCATCCTTGTGCTGGTCGAGGGGCGCGCGCAGATTGCCGCAGATGGCGTGCGGCTGGGGGAAATGGGCGCGCGGCTGGATGTGTTTGAGCGAACGCCACCGCATTGCCTGTATGTCCCTCCGGCCGCGCCCTGGCAAGCGCGCGCCACCACGCCATGCACGCTGGCAATCTGCAGCGCCCCCAGCCCTGGCGGGCGCCCCGTGCAAGTACTTGGCCCTGACGGGATCACACTTGAATCACGCGGGCGCGGCACCAATACCCGCTACATCAACAACATTGCCATGGAAGCGCGCGACGTTGCCGACAGCCTGCTGGTGACCGAGGTCTTTACCCCATCGGGCCACTGGTCATCCTATCCGCCGCACCGTCATGACGAAGATGACTACCCCGCTCTGACCTATCTGGAAGAAACCTATTACCACCGCCTGAACCCACCCGACTGCTTTGGTATTCAGCGCGTGTTCACCGATGACCAGAGCCTTGATGAAACCATGGCACCAGCCGATCATGATGTGGTCCTGGTTCCGCGCGGCTATCATCCATGCGCCGCACCATATGGGGTCGAGATGTATTACCTGAACGTCATGGCAGGACCGCGCAGAGCCTGGCGCTTCCAGACCCATCCTGCTTTTGCGCATATCATCTGACCTGCCCACCGGTCAGCCCTCTGTCATGCTGATCCTCCCAGGGGTTGACCGGCGTCGTTTTGGGGTCGGGCACCCGCGCCGGAAGCGGAGCCCCGAGATTGCCCGGGCGCTCGGTGCACTACAGCGGGCGACTTGTCGCCAGGCGACGAGCGAGACCCGAGATCATAGATCTCATGGATCAAGCATCCGGGCCCTGGCGACAAAGCCACACGCGAAGCGCGGCCGCGTCCTTCACGCCCCTTCAGCAGCTTGGCCTGCTGGCGCCCCTAGCCGCCCCCGACCCCCGAGAGTGCGGCATTGACCGGGCGGGCATCGCGATAAAGGCGCTGGAACAGGGCGAAGCGGTCGTCGGCGAGTGCGCGTGCACCTGCGTCAGGCAGGGTCTCGCTGCTCTCGGTCACCAGTTGGCCTACGGCGGCCACCAGATCGGGAATCAGCCCCGCGCCCACCCCTGCCATCACCGCAGCACCCAGCGCGCCAGGTTCCGCCGCACCCATGCGCGACAACGGGCGCCCAAACGCATTGGCGCGGATCTGGCGCCATACGTCCGACGCCGCGCCGCCGCCACCGATATGGATGCGCGTGGCCCGGCGCTGGCCCGAGGCCTCGACCGCCTCCAGCGCCATGCGGGCAGAAAACGCCACGCCTTCGAGCACCGCCGCCACCATCTCTGCCCGCCCGGCGCGGCCCGAAAGCCCCGCGAAAGTTCCGCGCGTGGCGCTGTCCCACAAGGGCGCGCGCTCGCCTTCCAGATGCGGCAGGAAGAGCGGGCTGTGAGCAGTGATGGGCGCGCCCGCCGCCAGTTCGGCCAGCGCCTCCGGCGGCGCGTCCAGCACACCCGCCAGCCAGGCCAGCGCCGCGCCCCCGGCCTGCGTTGGTGCCGCGTGCAGCCGGATGCCGCGCCAGGGTGGAAAGGTTATCACCCCCGGCGTGGGCACGTGCCGGTCCGAAATCAGCCCCAGCACGTCCGAAGTCCCGCACAGGTTCATGACCTGCCCCTCTGCGGCCACGCCGACGCCGAACATCGACGCCCAGGCGTCCATCGTGCCGCAGATCACCGGCACCCCCGAAAAGGGCTGCCCCGGCGCGACCGGCCCCACCACCGCCAGCGGATCGGCCAGCGGCGCCAGTCGCGCGCCGGCGCCGTCAAGCAGATCCAGCACCGCCGCCGCATAGGCATGGTCTGTCCCCACCAGCCCGACCGCCGAAATCGGATCGGCCTGTACCTGCCCGGTCAGCCGCGCAATCACGAAATCCTTGGGCAGCAGCACATGCGCGCTCCGCGTCCAGACATCCGGCATCTGCGCCCGGACCCAGGCCATGCGCGCCAGGGCGTGGCTCGCGTCAATCGGGATCGGCGCACCCAGCGCGGCCACCTTTGCGTCCGTGTCGAGCCGTGCGTCCAGTACTGCGGCTTCCCCTGCCGCGCGGCCGTCGGCCCATGTGATCCCGGGCAGCAGAGGTGCAAGATTGCTGTCGCAGAACACATGCGTATTGACCTGCGAGGTCACGCCGATCGCCGCCACCCGCCCCGCCAGCGGATGCGCTGCAAACCGGGTCAGCGCCGCCGTGACATGCGCCAGCCAGTCCTGCGGGTCCTGTTCCAACTGCCCAGGCATGGGGCGCCTTGTGGGATAGGCGGCGCCATAGGCGTCCAGCCGCGCGCCATCCGCGCCCAGAAGGACTGCCTTGACCGACGACGTCCCGATATCGACCCCGATCAGCAACCCGTCCATCCTGCCCCCACTCTGTCCACCCGCGCGACATGCGCCTGTCGTCTGGACACTGCGCCGGCTTTATGTATCCCTGAAGCTGGACAACAACAACGCCCCCAGGGAGGGTAGACATGACACGCATCACATACCGTTACGCAGGAACCGCACTCGCATTGGGCATGATCGCAGGCAGCGCTGCACAGGCGCAGGATATCGCCGTGATTACCCCCTATCTGGCGCAACCCGGAACCCAGTTCTATGTCGAGGCTTTCAACGAGCGTGCCACTGAACTGGGCTGGTCAGTCAACATCATCGACACCGCAGGCGACGTGGCCGCCGTCATCAGCCGGATCGAGGATGCAGTCACGCAGAATGTCGATGCCATCGTCATCAACGTCGATCCGGGCCAGGTGGGTGCGGGTCTGGCCACGGCTGCCGAAGCCGGGATCCCCGTGGTCGGCATGGATGCGGGCAGCGACCCGCTGATCGTCGCCAATATCACGTCGAACGGCTATGCGATGGCTGCGGAAACCGCCGTCTATGTCGCCAACCGGATCGGCGGCGAAGGCAATGTGGTGATGTTCACTTTCGACCCCTTCCCGCCAGTGCAGGTGCGCGGCGTGATCGCCGATGCGGTCTTCGGCAACTTCCCCGATATTCAGGTGATCGCCCGCATTACCCCCGATGTCAGCGACGGCGGCATTGCCGACAGCCGCGCGCAGATGGAGGCGGTGCTTGCCGCCAACCCCGCGCCGGGCAGCATCGCTGCCGTCTGGGCGGCGTGGGACCAGCCGGGCCTTGGCGCGTTGCAGGCCATCGAGGATGCGGGCCGCGCCGATGAAGGCATCGTCATCTCCGGGATCGACGCCAACCCGCAGGCGCGCGACGCCATTGCCGCAGGCGGCAATTTCGAAGCCTCGGTCGCGCAGGATTTCGCCGGGATCGGGCGCACCACCGCCGACACCGTGGCGCGCATCCTCGCGGGCGACGAAATCCTGCAGACTGCGATCTATGTGCCCACGGTGCTGATCACCGCCGCCAATGTGGATGCCGAGTGACCGGCACGCGGCGCAATGCGTGAACTGACCCTCGAAGGCCTGAGCCGCCGCTACGGCGCGGTTCAGGCGCTCGACGATGTGTCCCTGCGCTTTTGCAGCGGCGAGGTGCATGCCCTGATGGGCGAGAACGGCGCCGGAAAATCGACGCTGATCAAGCTAATGGCCGGTATCGAAACCCCCGACACAGGCACCATGGCATTGGACGGCACGCCGCTGACTCTGGCCAGCGCTGCCGAAGCCCACACCGCAGGGCTGCGCTTCATCCATCAGGAACTGCATACGGTCCCGGCGCTTTCGGTGGCCGAGAACATGCACCTCAACCACGCTTATCCGCGCCGCCTGGGTTTGGTGAACTGGCGCGCGCTCAACCGCGCGGCAGGCGCGGCGCTGGGGCGGCTGGGGCTTGCACAGATCGACCCTGCCAGTCCGATGTCGCGGCTGGGTCCTGGCGACCAGATGCTGGTGCGCATCGCCGCCACGCTGATCGACGACGGCACAGCCCGCGCGAAAGCACCGCCTTGGCTCTATGTCATGGACGAACCCACTGCGGCGCTGACCGGGGTCGAGGCCGAAGCCCTGTTCGCGGTCATTGGCGAATTGCGCGCGGGCGGTGCAGGCGTCATCTACGTCTCGCACCGCATGGCCGAGGTGATGCGCCTGTCCGACCGGGTGAGTGTCCTGCGCGACGGGCGGCGGATATCCAGCCGGTCCATGGCCGAGACTGACGAGCGACGCATCATCGAGGACATGACCGGACGCGACCTCAGCGCGCTGTTCCCCCCTCGCGTCAAGGCACCTGACCCCGCCGCACGGGAGCCCGGCGCGCCCATGCTGGCGGTGCACGATCTTGCTGCCGGGCCGCTGCGCGGTATCACCTTCGAGGTGCAGCGCGGCGAGATCCTGGGCATCGCAGGGCTGGCAGGATCAGGACGCGGCGCTCTTCTGCGCGCGCTGATTGGCGCCCTGCCCCGCCATGCGGGCACGGTCACGCTGGACGGAACCCCCCTGCCCCCGGGCGATCCCGCCCACGCCTGGGCACGCGGGCTGGGCTATGTCCCGCGTGAACGCCGCTCCGAGGGGCTGATGATGCTGCGCGCGATTGCGGAAAACGTGACTCTGCCGCATCTGGCGCGACTATCGGCGGGTGGTGTGTTCCTCAACCGGCGGGCGGAACTCCGCATGGTCGAGGCGCGCGGGGCAGAGGTCCGCCTGAAATCCGCCGGACCGGCGCAACCAGTGGCGCAGCTTTCCGGCGGCAACCAGCAAAAGGTCCTGTTCGCTCGAGCCCTGGCGGGGTTTCCCCGCGTGCTGCTGCTGGACGAGCCCACCCGCGGCGTCGATATCGGCGCCAAGTTCGACATCTACCGCCTGATCCGGCGACTGGCCGATGACGGGCTGAGCGTGATCCTCACCTCCTCTGATCTGCCGGAAGTGCTGGGACTTGCCGACAGGATCGCCGTGTTGCAGGAAGGCCGGCTTGCGCATCTGATGGACAATGACACCATGACCGAAGCCTACCTTCTGGAACGCTGCTACGACCGGATGGAGACCCCCTCCCGCGCAGGTGGCACATGCTGACGCTTCTGCGCCGTTTCGCCAGCCTTGCGGGCATGATCGCCATCGTGCTGTTCTTCTGGGTCAACCTGCCCGATACCTTCATGACCGCGCGAAACTGGATCAACATCAGCCAGCAGGTCAGCATGCTCGCGGTCATCGCCGCCACCATGACAGTGGTGATGGTAATGGGCGATTTCGACCTGTCGGTGGGATCCATGGCCTCGCTTTCGGGCGTGGTGGCGGCAATGTTGTTCACCCAAGGATGGCCGATCCCTGCCGCGGTCTCGGCGGCGCTGGCGGTCGGGCTTGCGGGCGGGTTGTTCAACGGGTTCCTGGTCTCGGTTGTGGGCATCCTGCCTTTTGTCGCCACGCTCGCCACGCTCACGGTCTATAGCGGGCTGGCCTTCATGGTCTCGGGGGGCAGCACCATCTTCGGCCGCGCCATCCCCGAGGCGTTTTCGGGTTTCGCCCGCTCGGGACTCCCCCTGGGGGAGGTGGACGGCCGCATGCTGCTGCTGCCCAACCTGACGATGGTCGCAATCGGCGTCGCGCTGCTGGTCTGGGTGGTGCTGGAACAGACCGCCTATGGGCGGCGCCTCTACGCCATCGGCGGCAATCGTGAGGCCGCACGCCTCGCGGGCATCCGTGTAACATGGCTCCGGCTTACGGCCTTCGCCTTCAC
>SKYA01000055.1 GCA_007128135.1 Paracoccaceae bacterium
CTCCGTGATAACCCTGACGTCCCAGACCATCGACGAGCGATGAAAGCGTTGCCCAGGAACTCCGGAGTGTAAGGCAACCTGGCGATGTTTTGGTCATGTCGTTAAGTGCCGGAGTATCTTTGGAAAGGTTCAGGTTGCCATCTGGGAGAAAGATCGTCTGGTTTCAACAGAACAGGAAGACCTGATGTGACTGAGGGGCGGGCTACCTGCTCCGTGAAGCTGCTTCACTTGATAGGTTAGACATCCCACGGTAGTATAAAGAGCACTTCGCGCCCGATCATGATCGACGCCAGCATTGCTACACATTTTGCTACACATTTCGCAACACATGAAATTCGTAAGTATCTGTATTTAAATTATAAATATTTGAAAATCCTGGCGCCGAACGGACTGTCTCTCCGCCACATTCCATTGATTTAATTGAATTAATCTTGGATTTACGCGTTTTGCCCCACATAAAACCCCACATAGAAAAAACGCTTGAACCGGGTGAAGCCTAACTCACCGCCCCTCTCTCGGGTTTTCCTATGGCTGGACAGGTCACGCGGTCGCGAAATACCCCCAGCAAGAGCGAGCAGGAAGAACCTATGCGCCCGCCAAGCCCTGCCGCCCTTTGTTTCGGTTTTGGCATTCAGGAAAAAGAACATCCCCTGCCGGTCCTGATTCGGCTGTGTTTTGACTTTTGTGCGCCCGCCCATCCTATTTTTCCGGATTATGTTTGGCGATCTATCGCGCCGGTCGCTACCCACGCCGGGCCGTTTCCTGCAAATCCTTCGTCGTCATACGAGGCCAAGCGCCATGGCGGTTACGCCAAGCCTTCGCAAGCGACCTTCGCTTGGTCTCATTCGATCAGCAGTGCCGCCACTCATCGGCAAGCATTTCCAGTGCTGATCCTGACAAGCGTATCGTCCAATCTGGCGTTGATGATGTGACCGCCCCCCGAAGGCATCTTTGTGCCAAGGTGGGTCTGTGAGGATCCACAAAGGAGGGCGGTCACATCATCAACGCCTGGAGTTTGCCATAATTTGCGTAGTGGAAGAACCGCGGCAGGCCCCGCATCACCGCGCGACGGACAGCTTCGCGGGTCGCGGGGTCGGGAATCATGATCGCAATCCTCTGGCCCAGGGTCTTCCGGAGTCCGCCAAGCTGCGGGACGATGACGCTGAGCGCGTGCGGGAGTTGCGGGATCAGGACCTCGACCGCGACCGCGCAGCCTGCGCGGCGCCGGTCGCAATTGCCGGTAACCCGTCGTCCGGCTCGAAACCCGAGACCGGTGATGTACGGCGGCGGGACGCCCGGTGGGCAACGCCGGGCAGGTTCCGCCACCCGGTCACCCCAACCGCCGCGCCCCTCCGTTCGTTTCTGGAAAACCCCATGACCGAATCGGCATTCGGCTGGGTGATGACCGCACACAAGGCGCAAGGATCCCAATGGGAGAATGTGATCGTCTGGGACGACGGGCTGGACCCGCAGCGAGATAGACCGCCGTTGCTGGCTTTATACCGCCATCACCCGCGCCGAGCGCGGCCTCGTGCTGCTGGCGTGTCGGGGGTGCGATGATCGACCTCAATGGAGTTGCGACAGCAAGAACCCGGCACGATCTGGCGGCGGTGAAAGACCGGCTGGCCTTCACGACGGCGGATTGGCTTGGCGGGGCTCGTCCCCGAGGCCCGGCTTGCGCCTGACCGCCGAAGTTTGCACAGCGCTGACCGACCTCTCCGGGCGCCCGCCTCGCAAGGAAGGATCCTGCACGATATATCTCGACGGCCCCTATGCTGACCGGGGGTTCGATTATTCTCCATGTTGGCTACATTCAGTCTGGTGATCGGCCTTATCCACACTGGCATGCGACAAGGGCATATCTTGCGGCGCGACAAGCGTCGGTCGTCGCAACATACGAAGAATAACGAGATTACGGAATGAGCCGTCACATGTACCGCGCGTTGATAGGTCGCAGCCTCAAGATGGCGGCCTGACGGGCAGGGAAACGGCAAAGGCAACGCCTGTCAGCACAAGGACTTGCGCCGCTATGACCGCGAGCGAGAAAATGACCAAGGTCACACCCGATGTTCGTCGGTGTCCACGCCTTTGAAGCCAGATCTCGGCCAAGGCCATGTGGAGTGGTAGCGCACTGAACAAGGTCGCATACAGATAGACACCAGAGAGATTGCCAAACGCAGCAGATTGCGCAAGTGTGGGGCCCACCGCACGCAGGGCTTGTAAAGGATCACCCCCGAACGAACCGAACATCAGCGCCGATGCGAAGAAAGTCGCTGCGTGCAGACCAGCAAAGAACAAGGTTCGCGTGGCAAAATCCAGCGTGAGTGCCCAGCCGGGTCCCATATTGCGAAGGCGCAATTGCGCAAACAATATTATTGACACAGCATTGACCGTGAAGACGACAGGCAGCCCGTTTGCCAGGATTTGCCGCAAGAAAAGTGCGAATGCTGCGTTGGATGTGGTCAGATGCGACCAGAAGCCCGGTATCATCGCGATGTAGAGGATGAGTGTCGGCGCAAGGCCAAGCAGGCTGAGCAGCACTGTGTTGCGGGCAAAGCGGGTAAAGGGCAGTCGGACCGAGAAATGCCGGTCGAACCAGGCGAGAAGATCAAGTGCTGAATTGCGTGCCATATCGGTCTCATCCTGTCTTGTGCCGGTTCTTGTTTGCCAGTCCTCCATAGGTCTGGTTCAGTCTTCACCCTTCTCCGCAGTGCGCGCGGCTTGAATTTCCTGAATCCGCTCGGGCCAGGACGCGCGGATGAAGGCGAGGATTTCTTCTATCTCTTCGTCCAAGGAATATCTTCGAAGCCGGGCATGCCGGATATGAATCTGACGCCAAGATTGTCCAGAACGGCTTGCACATCACGCTGAACATAATCGAACCGCATTCCATCACCGTGATGCCAGGTATGAGCAGTCTCATCATGCGGTGGGGCAGGAAACCGGTCATCGGGGCCGGCACGCTGCCAGTCTGGCACCCCTTGGGGGACTCGATCATGCTGCCGTCACCACGTCACACCATGTCACGAGAACTTCTCAGCCAAGTCGCCCAACTCGCTTGCAAGCCATTCCGCGTCCCGCTCCGATTCGCTGACAGCCACCTGATATCCCGGTCTGTCTTTGCGCATCGCGGCCAGCATCCGGATATGGCCACACATCCCGTTCAGGCACTCACGTGATCCCGGTCCCGCCCAGGACGCGTAGTCGCGCCCCGGTTCCGGCAGGAAATCGATGCGAAAACAAACTTTCAGCCTCCGCTTGCAATCCCGAACCGGCAGGCCGTTTGTCTTAGCAACGCGGTAGCCGAGACAGGCCAACGGGAATCGGTCAGAGCCGGAAAACCACCCTCGGGAAAAGCGCGCATGGATCGCTTGATATCTGTTGGTACAGTCGCGATTCCTCGCACCATGGCGAGGGCAGATGCGGAAAGCTCCAACTGTTTTGGAACGGGGCCGGAATCAAGTGAGTGTCTTCGGCCCCGAGCACTGGTCTGTCACTGCGGGATGCGAAGAACCTGACCGGGATAGATCTTGTCCGGGTGGCTCAGCATCGGGCGATTGGCCTCGAAGATCTCGTTGAAGCGATTGGCATTGCCCAGCGTCTTCTTCGAGATGGCCGACAGCGTGTCACCTTTCACTACTGTGTGGAACACAGGCTCCGGCCCTTCGGTCACATCTGCCTCGACCTCGGCAACACCTTCGACATTGCCCACGGCAAGGATGATCTTTTCCTTCATCTCAGCGCTGACGGCATGTCCTTCCACTGTGACCTTGTCGCCTTCCACCTTGATCTCGACTCCGGTGGCATCAAGGCCCAGATCGGCAATTTCCTTTTTCAGCGCGTCCGGATCCGGCGTCGCGGCTTCTGCCTTGCCGATGCCAAAAACCTTCTTTCCGGCTGATTTCGCAAAGGACCAGAGTCCCATGGTGCATACTCCCTTACTGATGACGATGCCCGGCGGGGCGCTAACGTTGTGCCCTCTATCACGGCTGCGGGCAAGTCAATCCTGCCCGCAGCCGCAAATCATTCGGCAGCCTCTGCATAGCTCTCGACCGGCGGGCAGGTGCAGACAAGATTGCGGTCACCATAGACATTGTCCACACGCCCGACAGGCGGCCAGTATTTGTCACCGCGGAAACTGGCCGGCGGGAAGCAGCCCTGCTCACGCGTATAGGCCCGGTCCCAGTCGGCGACGAGGTCCTCGACCGTGTGGGGCGCGTGGCGCAGCGGGCTGGCCTCGGCGGTGATCTCGCCTGCCTCGACGGCGCGGATCTCGTCGCGGATCGCCAGAAGTGCCGTGATGAAGCGGTCGATCTCGGCCTTGGTTTCGGATTCGGTGGGTTCCACCATCAGAGTACCCGCCACGGGCCAACTCATGGTGGGCGCGTGAAAGCCGTTGTCGATCAGGCGCTTGGCGATGTCATCCACCGTCACGCCCGCCACGGCAAAGGGGCGCGTGTCGAGGATGCATTCATGCGCCACCCGCCCCTTGTTGCCCATGAACAGGATCTGATAGGCCCCGCGCAGCCGGGCGGCAATGTAATTGGCGTTCAGGATCGCAACACGCGTCGCCTGCGTCAGCCCCGGCCCGCCCATCATCAGGCAATAGGCCCAGGAAATCAGCAGGATAGAGGCCGAGCCATAGGGCGCGGCCGATACCGGCCCTTCGTCGCCACCGGTCTCGGGATGGCCCGGCAGGAAGGGTGCCAGATGTGCCTTCACACCGATAGGCCCCATGCCCGGACCGCCTCCGCCATGCGGTATGGCGAAGGTCTTGTGCAGATTCAGGTGAGAGACATCCCCCCCGATCTCGCCGGGTTTGACCAGCCCTACCATGGCGTTCAGATTGGCACCGTCGATATAGACCTGTCCACCATGCTCATGCGTGACCCGGCAGACCTCGCGCACAGTTTGCTCGAAGACGCCATGGGTCGAGGGATAGGTGATCATGCAGGCAGCCAGCCGCTCGCCCGCCTGCGTGGCCTTCTCGCAGAAATCCTCGAGGTCCACATCGCCATTGGCGCTGGATTTCACCACCACCACCTTCATCCCGCACATCTGCGCGCTTGCCGGGTTGGTGCCATGCGCCGAGACCGGGATCAGGCAGATATCGCGATGCCCCTGCCCGCGCGCACGGTGGTAGGCCTGTATCGTCAGGAGCCCGGCATATTCGCCCTGCGCGCCCGAATTGGGCTGCATGGACATGGCGTCATAGCCCGTGATCTCGCACAGTTTGGCCTTCAGGTCATGAATCGCCTCGGCATAGCCCTGCGCCTGGTCAGGCGGGCAGAACGGGTGCAGCGAGGCGAATTCCGGCCAGGAGAGCGGAATCATCTCGGCCGCGGCATTCAGCTTCATGGTGCATGAACCCAGCGGGATCATCGCCCGGTCCAGCGCCAGATCACGGTCCGAGAGGCGGCGCATGTAGCGCATCATCTCGGTCTCGGCGCGGTTCATGTGGAAAATCGGGTGGGTCAGATAGTTCGACTGGCGCAGGAATGGCGCCGAAAAGCCCAGCCGCCCGCGATGCGGCGGCGCGCCCTCGATCCCGAAGGTGCGCAGCACGCGCAGGAGAACCTGGTCATCCGTCGTCTCGTCAAGCGAGATGCCGACATGCGAGGTGCCGATCTTGCGGAAATTCAGCCCCTCAGCGCGGGCGGCCGCGAGGATACCGGCCTGCCCCACACCCACCTCGACCGTGATCGTGTCGAAGAACTCCTTCACCACGACCTTCGCATCCGCTGCGCGCAAGGCATGGTAGAGCCTTTCCGTATGGGAATGCACCCGCTCGGCGATGGCGCGCAGGCCCCGGGGACCATGGAAGACGGCATACATCGAGGCCATGACCGCCAGCAGCGCCTGCGCCGTGCAGACATTCGAGGTCGCCTTCTCGCGCCGGATGTGCTGCTCGCGGGTCTGCAGGCTCAGCCTGTAGGCCTTGTTGCCACGCGAATCGATGCTCACACCGACAATGCGCCCCGGCATCGAGCGCTTGTAATCGTCGCGGCAGGCCATGAAGGCCGCATGCGGGCCACCATAGCCCATCGGCACCCCGAACCGCTGCGCCGAGCCGACAGCGATATCGGCCCCCATCGCGCCGGGTTCCCTGATCAGAGTCAGCGCCAGCAGGTCGGTCGCCATGATCGCGACCGACCTTGCCGCGTGCAGCGCCTCGATCGCGCCGGTGAAATCGCGCAGGTCGCCATAGGTGCCGGGATACTGGAAGATCGCGCCAAAGACCTTGTCGACCTCCAGCGCCTCGGGTGCGCCGACGATGACCTCGATCCCCAGCGGTGCAGCACGGGTCTGCATGACGGCAATGTTCTGCGGGTGGCAGTTCTCGTCGATGAAGAAGGCCTGCGCCTTCGACTTCGCCACGCGCTGCGCCATGACCATGGCCTCGGCGCAGGCGGTCGACTCATCCAGCAGCGAGGCATTGGCCACGGGCAGTCCCGTCAGATCGGCCACCATGGTCTGGAAGTTCAGGAGTGCCTCGAGCCGCCCTTGGGCAATCTCGGGCTGATAGGGCGTGTAGGCCGTATACCAGGCCGGGTTCTCGAAGATGTTGCGCTGGATCGCCGGCGGCGTGACGGTGCCGTAGTAACCCTGCCCGATAAGCGAGGTCATGACCCTGTTCTTCGCCCCGACGGCACGGAGCTTCGCCAGCAGTTCGCCCTCCGAAAGCGGTGCCCAGGCCAAGGCCTCGGCCTGGCGCAGATCGGCCGGGATGGTCTGCGCGATGAGCTGGTCAAGACTGTCGCAGCCCAGCACCTCCAGCATCTCGGCCATCTCCTCGGGCGTCGGGCCGATATGGCGGCGATTGGCGAAATCATAGGGGTTGTAGGTGGTGGCAGCAAAATCCATCAGGCAAGGCCTCGCACAAATGAGGGACGCTCAGGGGCACGGCGGGGTCGCGCACCTGACGCGGGCAGGTGGGTGGGGCGGCAGATGCGCGGCCCCGCTCGCAGCAAAGATCAGCCAAGGAAGTCCTTGTACTCATCCTCGCTCATGAAATCGTCGAGCACGCTCAGATCGTCGATCTTCATCTTGAAGAACCAGGCATCGCCCTGCGGGTCCTCGTTCACAAGCGCCGGCGTATCGACAAGCGCCTCGTTCACCTCGACAATCTCGCCATCCACGGGGGCCAGAATGTCACTTGCCGCCTTGACTGATTCGATCACGCAGACCTCGTCCCCCTTTGCGACCATCGCCTCGATCTCGGGCAATTCGACAAAGACGACATCGCCCAGTTGCTCGGCCGCGTGTTCGGTGATGCCTACGACCACGACATCGCCGTCGACACGCAGCCATTCATGCTCTTCAGTGTATCGCATTCGAAAAACGCTCCTCAGCGCTTGTAGGTGGAAGGACGGAAAGGCAGTTCACAGACGGTAACGGGCAGGCGTCTGCCGCGCAACTCTCCCCAGACGGGGGTGCCGGGCGATGCCTTCTCGGCCGGCAGGTAACCCATGGCGACAGGGGACTCGACCGAAGGTCCATACCCCCCCGAGGTGACCGTGCCGACATGCGTCCCGCCTTCGGGTGCATCCCAGAGCACGGTGCCTCCGCGCATTGGCGCACGCCCTTCGGGCCGCAGCCCCACACGCCGCCGCGCCGGACCTTCGGCCATCTGGCGCAGGATCACGGCCTCGCCCGGAAAGCCGCCTTCTCGCGCCCCGCCCGTGCGGCGCGCTTTCTGTATCGCCCATGTCAGGCCTGCCTCGACCGGGGTCGTGGCGGTGTCGATGTCATGGCCATAGAGGCACAGCCCGGCCTCGAGCCGCAACGAGTCGCGCGCGCCAAGCCCGATCGGGGCCACGCCCTCCTGCGCCAGAAGTGCGCGCGCAAAGTCCATTACCTGCGCCTCTGGCACCGAAATCTCGAAACCGTCCTCGCCGGTATAGCCGGAACGCGAGACCCAAAGCTCCTGGCCGCGCCACTCCGGCGTTGCCACATCCATGAACCGCATCGCCGCCACACCCGGTATCAGCGCCGCGAGCGCGACCTCGGCCCCGGGGCCTTGCAGCGCCAGCAGGGCGCGGTCCGTGACGGGTTGCACCTGCAACTCTGGCAGGCCTGCCTGCATATGGGCAAGATCGGCCTGCTTGCAGGCGGCATTCACCACAAGGAGCAAGTGATCGCCGCGATTGGCGACCATCAGATCATCGAGAATGCCGCCGTCCTGATTGGTAAAGAGCGCATAGCGCTGTCGCCCCTCGAGCAGTTCCGCCAGCGCAACCGGCACCAGCCGCTCCAGCGCCAGCGCGGCGTCGGGTCCGCGCAGGATCACCTGTCCCATATGGCTGACGTCGAAAAGCCCGGCCCGGGTGCGGGTGTGCAGGTGTTCCTTCATCACGCCCATCGGATACTGCACGGGCATCTCGTAACCCGCGAAGGGCACCATCCTTGCGCCCAGTTCCAGGTGGAGCGCGTGGAGTGGCGTAAGGTTCAGTCCGGTCTCGGTCATCTCGCCCCTGTCCGGGCCGCATGGCCCATGGTTCATGTCCGCGAAAGCATCCTCCCGCCTGCCATGCCCCCTCTGTCCCTTGCGCCTGAGATCGCTATCCCTTCGGCGGGCACGCCATCGCGCGCCTCTCTCCAGAGCCTGTCCACGGATACGGTCCTTTTGCCTGAGAGTTTACCGGGGCGGTTGCTCCTTCGGCCCTGACGCGCGGTCAGTGTCTCCCGTATCCGTGCACCGTTGCTAGCGGATCAGGGCGCGGTTTGGCAAGCCTTATCGCGCCTGCTTGCGCAAACCCGACAAAGCAGGCAGAAAACCGGCATGAGTGATCCGTTCTTCTTCGGCTATGGCAGCCTCGTCAATCGCGAGACACATGATTTCCCCGATGCAGAGCCTGCGATGATTCGGGGCTGGCGGCGCGAATGGCGCCGTTCGCACCGGTTCGGGCGCACGTTCCTGAGCGCCGTGCGCGACCCCGGCATGGCCATCGAGGGGCTGGTCGCGCGGGTGCCGGGTGCGGATTGGGTCGCGCTCGATGCACGCGAGGCAGGCTATGCGCGCCATGCGCTTTCCGCGGCCGAATTGCAAGCCGCGCGACCCCTGCAGGCGCAGGTCTATGCGATCTGCACAAGCGAATCTTCGCTGCCGACCGAGGCGAATCCGATCCGGCTGAGTTACCTCGATGTGGTGGTGGCCGGCTTCCTGCGCGAGTTCGGCGAGGGCGGTGTCACGCGGTTCTTCGAGACGACGACAGGCTGGGCCGCGTCGATTGATGACCGTGCGCGCCCGCTCTATGCGCGCGCGCGCCCCGTGAACGACGATGTCCGGGCGCTGGTCAATGCCCATCTGGCGGCGCTGGGGCTTTTCCCCGGTGGGTCAACGTGCCCCTGACGGGGCAGAACGACCCACCCTACCACGCGCTCAGGCCACGGCCTCCATCTCGGCGATGATGCCGTCCACGACCTCGGCCATCAGCCCTTCATCCTCGCATTCGGCCATGACCCGCACCAGCGGTTCGGTGCCTGACTTGCGGATCAGCAGGCGCCCACGCCCGGCGAGTCGGACTCTGGCCGACTCGATCGCCCTCTGCACCTCGGATTTCGACAGCAGATCGACCCCGGGCGCGTAACGGAGGTTCTTGAGCATCTGCGGCACCGGGTCGAAATTGCGCGCGAGCATCGACGCGGGACGGCCCGTCTCGATCATGGCAGCCAGGAATTGCAGCGCCGCGATCATGCCATCGCCCGTGGTGGCATAATCGGTCATCACGATATGACCCGACTGCTCACCACCAAGATTCCAGCCGCCCTGACGCATCCGCTCGACCACATAGCGGTCGCCCACGGCAGTGCGCTCCAACCGCAGCCCATGCCCCTCGAGATAGCGTTCCAGCCCGAGATTGGACATGACGGTGGCCACCAGTACTCCTTCGCGCAGAAGCTGCGCCTCCCCCCAGCGGCGCGCAAAGAGCGCCATTATCTGGTCACCATCGGCGATCTGGCCGCGCTCGTCGATCAGGATCACGCGATCGGCATCCCCGTCAAGCGTGATGCCCAGGTCGGCCCCGGTCTCGAGCACCCTGGCAGCGCAGGCGCGCGGATGTGTCGAGCCGCAGTCGAGATTGATATTTGTGCCGTTGGGGGCGACCCCGATGGAAACGACATCCGCCCCCAGTTCCCACAGCAACTGTGGCGCGACACGATGCGCCGCGCCATTGGCGCAATCGAGCACGATCTTCAGCCCGGAGAGATCCGTGCCGCGCGGCAGCGTCGTCTTGGCATATTCGACATAGCGCCCGCCTGCATCCTCGATCCGCTTCGCGCGCCCGATATTGGCGGGCTGCGCCGGGGCAATCGCACCCGCGACGATCTGCTCGATCGCGGCCTCGTCGGCGTCGGAAAGCTTGAACCCGTCCGGTCCGAAGAACTTTATGCCGTTGTCCTGATGCGGATTGTGGCTGGCCGAGATCATGATGCCCAGATCAGCGCGCATCGAACGGGTCAGAAAACCCACCGCGGGGGTCGGCACCGGCCCCAGCAGCAGTACATTCATGCCGGTCGAGGTCAGCCCCGCCGTCAGCGCGGTCTCGAACATGTAGCCCGAAAGCCGCGTGTCCTTGCCGATCACGACCCGGTGTCCGTTTGACCCGTCGCGCCGGAAATGCCGCCCGGCCGCGGCCCCCAGTTTCAGCGCCATGTCGGCCGTCATCGGATGGGTATTGGCCATGCCGCGCACCCCGTCCGTGCCGAAAAGCTTGCGTGTCATGCCTGTTCGTCCTCATGTCTTTCCGACAGCGCCTGCCAGAGGGCAAGCGCCTGCCTTGTCTGCCCCACATCATGCACCCGCAGGATCTGCGCCCCCTGCGCCGCAGCATGCAGCGCCACGGCCAGCGACCCGGCAAGCCGCGCCCCCGCCTCGGCGACACCGCTCAGCACGCCCACAAACCGCTTGCGAGAAGCCCCGACAAGGATAGCACAGCCTGTGTCATGCAGGAACGCAAGCGCGTTGAGCAAGGCGAGATTATGCCCAACCGTCTTGCCAAAGCCGATGCCGGGGTCAAGGACAATGCGCTCAGGCGCGATGCCCGCCGCCAGCGCACGCTCTCTGGCCTGCGCCAGCCAGTCCAGAACATCGAGCCGCACATCCTTGTATTGCGGGTCGATCTGCATTGTCTGGGGCGTGCCCTGGGCGTGCATCAGACAGACCGGGACGCCGGCTCCGGCAATGACGCGGGCCAGATCACGGTCCCATGTCAGGGCTGAAACGTCGTTCACGAAATCGGCTCCCGCGGACAGCGCGGCCTCGGCAACGGCCGCCTTGCGGGTATCGATCGAGAGGGGCACTCGTACCCCCTCGGCCCGCAGGGCGGCAATCAGGGGCACAGTGCGCGCAATCTCGTCCGCGACACTCACCTCGTCCGCGCCGGGGCGCGTGGATTCGCCCCCGATATCGAGGATATCCGCCCCCTGCGCCACCATGGCGCGCGCCTGGTCCAATGCTGCCTCGGGGCGGTGGAACCGCCCCCCGTCGGAAAAGCTGTCAGGCGTGACATTGAGGATACCCATGATCCGCGGACGCGCGAGATCAAGCCCGCAGACGGGTGCCGGAACGGCGGTCAGCGCATGGTCGAGCGAAAGGTCGCAAGCGCGCTCCCGCGCAGGGCCGTCACGGGTGAACTCGACGATACCGGCGATGCGCAGCGCCGCCTGCCCGCGCAAGGGCGGCATCTCGGCGTCGGCCTGCACCGCAGGCCGGATAATGGGGCTGCGATAGCTCATGCGCGCCGTAAACCGCAGCACACGCGCTTATGCAAGCCCACCGCCCCCGACCGGCACAGGCATCCAGCCGCAATCACGGTGACAGCACCGAGCGCGCGACATGGCTGCCGGGCGGAACACGCACCCCCTGGGGCAGGGCAAGCCGGGCAGCGGCAACATGTTCGGCCAGCCAGAGCGCCAACGCGACGGAATCGCGCACCGGGCCATTCGGCCCGTCGGTCGAATCGAGCACCAGCTTCGAGGGCGCCCAGACGATCATCTGCCCGCGCCTGATGGCGAAATCGATCTCGGTGCGGCTGGAGACAACCAGACAGCGCGGATCACGCGCGGCCAGCCGCCAGGCATTCTGTTCGATCGCCAGCAGGTCGATTCGGCGCTGCACGGCGCGGTGGTCTGTCTCGACGACGGGGCCGGGCGGAATGCCGACACACAGGATCACCGGCAAACCCTCGGCTTGCAATGCATCGAGCCGCGCGGCCAGGTCGGGCGCGCCGATCATGGCGTTGTCGAGATAGGCCACCAGCGGGTGGACGTCGGCCTCCTGCCCGGCAGCATCGAGCGCGCGCAGCGGTTGCGCCGCACGGGTGCGCACGATCTCGACACCCAGCGCGCCTGGCCCACGGTCGAGCTTCTCGACCCGCACGAAGACCCGCATCGCCAGCGGTTCCTTCAGGATGCGCTCGGCCACGCGCTCGGCCAGTGTCTCGAGCAGGTTCAGCCGCTCGGCCGCAAGCTCGGCGGCAATTGCTTCGGAGATCCGATCATAGGACAGGATGCGGTCCACATCGTCCTCCAGCGGGCCGGAATGAGGGCGCACCTCGACCACGACATTGAAGCGGATCCGCTGGCTCTGGCCGCGCTCGGCCTGAAAGGCCCCGATTTCTACCGCGACGACATGATCACGCAGACTGATCCGGTCGCGCGGATCAGCCGGAGCCGAAGCTTCGGCGCGCGCCTCGGGATGGGCAAAGGCCAGGCGGATATCGGAACTCATGGAGAAGCCTTCACTCGCAGCATCCAGGCCTCTCTAAAGCGCTGGCGCAGCAACCGGAAGCGCAAAGCCGCCGCGTCGGCGACGCATTGCGACATTCGTGCCGTCCTCAGCCGCGATAGAACAGATGCGCGCCGATCTGGCTGGTCCGGGTGAACCTCTGCGCCCATGACGGATTCACTGCGGTGGTGTGGAAATAGAGCGCACCCTGTGTCAGCGTGCTGTGGCCACCATCGGCCATGACCTGTGCGATGCGGCGCGCGACAGCGGCTGCAGTGCGGTTGGGCATGGCCTCCGAGCGGCCGTCACAGGCGAAGCTGAACTGGCACCCGCCAAGACGCCCCGGCCGCACGCCCTGATAGACGACGCCGCAGATCGTGCCGGGAAACTGGCGCGAGGCGACGCGGTTCAGGACCACCTCGGCCACAGCGAACTGGCCCCTGATGCCCTCGCCACGCGCCTCGTGATAGATGGCGGTGGCCAGGCAGGCTTCCTGTTCGTTCAACTCGCGAAGCGGGACGGCGCGCAGCCAGCTGCGCGAATACTGCACCACGCGGCGCTGCATCCCGGCCGGGCGGGCCTTGGGCCGGGTCGAGCTGTGCGGTGCCAGATGCGAGCCCAGGGCAACGGGCGCGGCGACACTGTCCACCGTCGGCAGTCCCTGATCCCCCAGCCCGATAAAACCCTGAAAGTCCGGCATGGGCAGGCTCGCGCGTTGGATCGGGGCAGCGCGAAGGGCGTCAGTCTGCAGGATGTCAACCTGCGCGCGGGGCTCGGGCAGGACCGCTGCCATGCTGCGCAGAGCAGCCGCCTGATCTTGGCCCAGGCTTGCAATGCGCACGGGCGCCATGGCAGGGGGGTCAGTCAACACGCGGTTGCGCTGACGGGGATCGGAGTGCTGCACCGAGGCCAACACCAGCCGCGCCCGCATGTCAGCGCTGAGCGTGGCATCCTCGACCCGCGAGCCGACACTGGGCAGCGCAATCAGGACAGCCATCGAACATATCGCCGAAAAGGTCAGGCCCCTGCGGGCGCCGGAAGCCCTGCGCGAAGGCAAGAGCCACCTCAGTCGCCGTCTGGAACGCATACCGCCAAAGGCGTCAGCGGCACTTGGCTGAACCGCCAGTGGCTCTGTCGTTGTCACCATCTCTGTGTCCGACGCCGTTACACTGGCGCCCTGTCCCCTGTTCTACAGCAGTCCCAAAACCCGGGCGTGATACAGGAAAATGGCAAAAAGGTCCAGAAATCTTGCGCACTGCCTGATCGCTCAGCAGGGTCATCTGCTACACTTGTGCAGGAATCCGCCTGTTTCAGGCGTTCAACCGGCCTCTTCGACCACAAGCTGCGCTGCAGCAAGGCGTGCCACGGGCACCCGATACGGCGAACACGAGACGTAGTCGAAGCCCAGATCGCGGCAAAACCGAATCGAATCGGGATTACCACCATGCTCGCCACATATCGAGAGTGTCAGGTCACTGCGCGCGCGGCGCCCGCGCTCGGCACCCAGACGCAGCAATTCGCCCACACCGTCGAGATCGAGCGTGTGGAACGGGTCTTCGGGAAAGACGCCCTGCTGCACATAATCCGACATGAAGCGCCCGGCATCGTCGCGCGAGAGCCCATAGGTCATCTGGGTCAGGTCATTGGTGCCGAAGGACAGGAAGGCCGAATGCAGCGCGATATCGCCCGCACGCAAGGCCGCGCGCGGAGTCTCGACCATCACGCCCAGCCGATAGTCGAAATCCTGCCCCTTGCGCGAGCGTACTGTCGCGGCAACCGCATCAACGCGCGACTTGATGAGTTCGACCTCGCGCATCGCCGAAACCAGCGGAATCATGATCTCCGGCACCACCGGATCGGCATGGCGCGAGGCCTCGATGCTGGCCTCGAAAATGGCGCGCGCCTGCATCTCGTAGATCTCGGGGATCGTCACCCCCAGCCGCACCCCGCGCATTCCCAGCATCGGGTTGAATTCCGAAAGCGCATCAGCCCGGCGCGTGATCTCGGACAGGGGCTTGCCCAGCGCATCGGCCAGAAAGCGAAGCCCCTCCTTGGAGTGGGGCAGGAATTCGTGCAGCGGCGGGTCGAACAGCCGGATACAGACCGGCTGGCCCTGCATGATCTCGAACAGTTCGATGAAATCCGCCCGCTGCATCGGCAAGAGCCGCTCGAGCGCGTCGAAGCGGTCCTCAGGGGTATCAGCGAAGATCATCTCGCGCATCAGCGTCAGACGGTCGTCCTCGAAGAACATGTGCTCCGTGCGGCACAGCCCGATGCCCTGTGCAAGAAACCCGCGCGCAATGCGGGCATCGGCGGGCGTGTCGGCATTGGCGCGGATGTCGATATCACGCCGCGCATCGGCCCATTCCAGCAGCGTGGCGAAACGGTCGTCAAGCGCTGGCTCCTGCAGGGCGACCTCGCCCATCAGCACGGCGCCGTTGGTGCCGTCCACCGTGATGATATCCCCCTCCGAGAGCATGATCGTGCCGACACGCACGGTCTTGCGCCGCTCGTCGATCTCCATGCGCGAAGCGCCTACCACACAAGGCACGCCAAGCCCCCGCCCGATCACCGCCGCGTGGCTGGTCATGCCGCCGCGCTCGGTCAGCACCGCCTGCGCGGCATGCATGCCGCGGATATCCTCGGGCGTGGTCTCGCGCCGCACGAGGATGCAGGGCTCGTCGCGGGCGTGACATGCCTGCGCCGCTGTCGATGTGAACACCACCTTGCCGATGGCGGCCCCCGGACTGGCGGCAATGCCGCGCACGAAGGTGTCGGCCCGCGCGCGCGGGTCCACCTGCCGGTGCAGCAATTCGCCCAGCGCCTTGGGCGCAATCCGCATCAGGGCCTCGTCGCGCTCGATGATCCCGTCATTGGCCAGATCCACCGCCACCCGGACCGAGGCCCGCGCGGATCGCTGCACCGTCACGGCATCCAGCACCCAGAGCTTGCCATTCTCGAGCGTGAACTCGATCTCCATCTCCTCGCGGAGCCGCTCACGCGCGTATTTGCCATGGCGCAACAATTCGTCAAAAGCCTCGGGACAGCGTTCCTCCAGCGAAGGGCCGCGCTTGTCGCGTGTCAGATAGAGCACATTCTCCCCGTTCTGCATCGCGTCCATGCCGTGCAGGCCGCGCGACTTGAACCGCCCCGTGACCTGAGGCATACCGGTCTCGGCATCGATGAAGCGGATCAACCCTGCCCCGCTTTCGCCCGCGCCATAGCCCCCGGCCATGGCCTGAACCACAAGCCCCAGCCCGGCATCGACCGGCGCGCCCTTGGCCTGGCGCAGGAGCCGCGCCGAAGTCCCCTCCCATGCCCGCGCCATCGAGCGCAGCACATCCGCCAACTGCTGCGCGGGCGATTGCGGGAAAGGCTCTTCCATCTCGGTCTCATAATCGCGCAGCGCCGCCTGGAGCGCTGGCAGACAGGGCTCGGGGGCGTCGAACATGTCGGGGTCCAGATGCGCGACATGCGCGGCATAGGATTGCACGAAACGCAGGTAGATCTCGGTCGCCACAGGCTCGCCATATGCCGCCGCGATCTCGGCGTGTTTCTCGTCATTCATCCCGATATTGAGGATCGCGGCCGGCCCGCCCCATTGCGGATGCTCGGCACTGGGGCGCACCGAGAGCAGCTGACCCTGCGGGAAATGGCTGAGCAGGTGGCGCAGGTTCATCTGCGCGCCCGTCGCGATCTCGCGCACGACGGCGAAGGACAGCGCGATGGTCTGTGGCACCGGCATGTCCAGCCGCACCAGCCGCTGCAGGCATTTCGCGCGCCAGCCATGCGACTGGCGCTTGATCGGCGCCGAGCCTGTAATCTGCGCGTAATCGGTAAGGGTCAGGTATTTCGGCATGAGGGGGGCTTTCTGGCTGCAGTGCAGCATAGGCGGATACGCCACGAACTCAAGGATTTGTTCGCGCCCCGCCCTCGGGTGGTGGGTGCACAGCACCCACCCTACCGGATCGGTCGCCTCCGCAGCGTGAGTGGTGCGCTCGTCCTCAGCCCTCGACGCGGGTCAGGTCCGCCACTTGCAGGCAGGTGGCGCGGATGCGGTGCAGAAGGTTCAGCCGGTTGCGGCGGATGATCTGGTTGTCGGCGTTGATCTGCACGGCCTCGAAAAACGCATCGATGGGGCTGCGCAGACCGGCCATGGCGGACATGGCGCTGGCGAAATCTTCCTGC
>SKYA01000067.1 GCA_007128135.1 Paracoccaceae bacterium
AGGCGCCCGCAGGGGTGGCCGATCTGGACGAGGACAATCCCGAAACCAAGGAGTTCACGCCTGCCTGTGTGCGCACCTGCCCACCCAAGGCGCGGTATTTCGGTGATCTGGACAACCCCGAATCCGAGGTCAACCGCCTGATCGCGGACCAGCGCGGCGTGCGCCTGAAAGACCATACCGGCAACCGCCCGCAGGTCTATTACCTTGGCTCTGGCGCGGATGTGCCGGCCTATCAATCCCCCAAGAAAAGCTGAGGAGGGCTAGGACATGAACAAGGGTAACATCCTGCAAGGGCCAATGGGCCTGATGCTGATGGTCGTCTCGGCTCTCGTGGCGCTGGCAGGTTTTGGCTATGCCTTCATGGACCTGCAGACCGTGGGTCACCGCAGTTTCAATACCACTTCGCAGATCCCCTGGGGCCAGCCGATAGCGACCTATCTCTATTTCGCGCTGGCCTCGTCTGGTCTGGGCATGATCGCGGCACTGTCGCTGGTCTTTGGCTTCAAACAATTTCTGCCAATCGCAAAACGCGCGATCTTCCTGTCCTTCGTCATCCTGATTTCGGGCATGGCGGTGCTGGCGATGGAACTGGGCCATGTGTTCCGCATGCTCTGGGTGATCCCGTTGAACATGCAGATCCAGTCCGCCATGTTCTGGATGGGCGTGTTCTATGTTGCTGACCTGCTGTTCCTGCTCTGGAAATTCCAGAAGATGGAAGGGCAGGAATGGGACAGCAAGACCAGCAAGCAGATCGGGATCGCGTCGTTTCTGGCCGTGCTGCTGGCCAGCGGCAATCTGGCGCTGATCTTCGGGATGATGAGCATGCGCCCGTTCTGGTTCGATGGCCTGATGCCGATCTACTTCTACCTGACGGCGGTGGCCAGCGGGTTGGCGGCTGTGGTGTTCTTCACCTACCTTGCCTATGGCTTCAACCGCGCCGCCATGCCGGGTCGCACCCGCGCCATGTTCGAAGGGCCGATGGGCAAGCTGTTCGCGGCTGTTCTGGGCGGCACGGTTCTGTTCATCGCGGTGCGTGCGGTGACCGGGCTCTATACCAACACTCCCGAGATCAGCGTGGTCTGGCGCGAGTTCCTGTTCGCCTCGCCAGTCTATCAGGCGTCGCTCTGGCTGGGGATCGTCGCCCCCTTCGTGATCATGCTGATCGCCGGGCTGCGCAGCAACCCCGCCATGCAGGTTCTGGTGTCGATGGCGGTGTTTGCGGGCCTGTTTGCAGAGCGATATTTCTTTGTGGTCGGCGGGCAGGTCGTGCCGCTGTTCCGGGGCACATGGGAATGGGGCCTGATCCAGTACACGCCGTCGCTGACCGAATGGGCGCTGACCATCATGGGCTCGGCCATGCTGTTCGCGCTCCATGCCGCGGGCGAGCGGTTCCTGAACCTGTCTGACATGCCGCCCGAGCCCGCGCCCGAGGGTGCGGCCGTCCCGGCCTGAGCAGAGTTTGACACGCGATGGCGCAGGGCGGCATCATGCCGCCCTGTCGCTTGTGCAGACCGCGCGGAAAGCCGTGCCGGACGGAGGAGGATCAAGATGACTGACACACTGGCCGCTGACGCCTATTCCCGCCGCGACCTGTGGCTGTGTCTGGCCCGCGCCTTTGGCAAGCCCGAAGGCGACGACTTCCGCGACGTTTTCATCCGGCATCTCGCCGACGACCTGCAGGCGATCGCCGAGGAAACCGGGCTGGTCGCGCATCAAGACATTGCCGCGCTGCGCACCGACGCCGCGAAGCTGGGCGAGGGGCTGGACCTGTTGCAACTGTATTCCAGATTGTTCATCGCGCCGCCCGCGCCGGTGGTGCTGAATGCGGGCTTTTACATGGAGGGCGGCAAGACCGGTCATGTCGAACAGGACTTGCGCGCGCTTTATGCCCGCCATGGTGTCGCAAAAAGCGACACCATGCGCGATTTTCACGATGCCGTTCCGATCCAGCTTGAATTCCTGTCCTTCCTCTATGGGCGCGCCGGCGATTACGCCAAGGCCGGGCAGAACATGGAAGCCCGCGCCTATATCGCCGAGGCAGAGAGCTTCATCGCCCGCTATCCGGTGCGCTGGTGCAGCCCGTTTCTGCGCGAGATGGACAAGGCCTGCGCCGAGCATGACCTGAATCATGCCTATGCGCATCTGGCCCGCATCCTGTGGCTGGCCGTCGAACAGGCCCGCGCCGGTGCGCCCATACAGGCGCTGCCTGCAGGTGCGGACTTGCCGCAAGGCTCGTCGCGGGGTCTGGGCGAAGTCACCGCGCAGGATCTGGCAGAAGTCGCCTACCGTCTGGAACAGGCGGGGCTGGCCTGGGATCATGTTGCGGCCAATGACGCCTGGGATGATGAAGTCTATGCCGCACGCTGTACCCTGGGCGATACCGACAGGGTGCGGGCATGATGCTGGCCTGTGTCTCGGTCGCGGGCAAGGGGTTGACCGATGCCTGTCTTGCGCAGGCGGTGGCGCTGTTACAGGCGCGGGGTGTTCGGCTGGCAGGCACAGTGCAATCGAACCCGAAGCGCGCGGATCGGCCGAGATGCGATATGGATGTGCATGTCCTGCCCGATGGCCCGGTGCTGCGCATCAGCGAGGATCGCGGCCCCCATGCGCGCGGCTGTCGGCTGGATGCCGGTGTGCTGGAAGCTGCCGTTGCCGCCACGCTGGACAGGCTCGAGCGCGCGGAACTGCTGGTGGTCAACAAGTTCGGAAAGCAGGAGGCCGAAGGGCGCGGCTTTGTGCCTGTCATCGCCGAGGCGATGGCGCGCGGCCTGCCGGTGTTGGTGGGGGTCAATCCGCTGAACCATGGTGCCTTTCACGCCTTCGCCGACGGCCTCGCGCAGGATTTGCCCGCCGACCCGGATGCCATTGCTACATGGGCGGTTGCGCAATGCCGCGCCTCGGCGGCCTGAGGGGCCGCGGATGACCCGTCTGAGCCTTGTCATCTGCGCCCTGTGTCTGGCCGCGCCCGTGCAGGCCGAGATGGACCCGTCCGATTACGAAGTGCCCCCCGCGGACCTGACGCCCGAGGAAGCCGAAGCGCTCCGCGTGCGCATTGCTGCGGAAATCGCCGCAGAGCGCGCCCGCGCCCAGGCCGAGGCCGAGGCCCGCCGTGCCGCCGAAGCAGAAGAGGCCGCGCGGCTTGCCGCGCGTCCCGTGGGCGAACGGCTGGTCGAGGCGCGTTGCGCCGCCTGTCACAGCGTGGAGACCTATCAGCAGGCCAATCAGGGCTGGCTGGGCTGGCGGGCAACCGTCTGGCGCATGGATCTGCTGAATGGCGCTGGAGTTGATGCCGGTGAACACGGGCTGATTGCCGACTGGCTTTATGCGCAGCACCCACCGACAGGGGGGCGCGCGGCACTGGAATGGCTGGCGTTTCTGTTCGTCATTGTGGCGCTGCCGCTGCCCTGGGCGCTCTGGCGACGCCGTAAACAGAAGACCTGAAACCGACAGGGGAACCCCGCATGCCAGTCACCAAAGACACGATCCTTGCGCAACTGCAGTCTGTCCCGCTGCCCGAGGGCGGCAATCTGATCAGCGCAGACCTGGTGCGCGCGCTCCGGATCGAGGGCGGGAAGGTGCGCTTCGTGCTGGAAGCGCCAGACGCGGCCAGTGCACAAAAGCTGGTCCCCGTGCAGCAGGCCGCCATAGCCGCATTGCACGCGCTCGATGGTGTGAGCGATGTGCAGATCGCCATCACCGCGCATCAGACTAAGGTCGGCCACACTGCCGGGCATGGCGCGCCGTCTCAACTGGAAGTCGGCCGTCACCCCACTGGCAAGCCAGAGCCGAAATCCATTCCCGGCGTCAGGCGCATCCTGGCCATCGGCTCGGGCAAGGGGGGCGTGGGGAAATCCACCGTATCGTCCAACCTCGCGGTGGCGATGGCGAGGCAGGGCTGGAAGGTGGGCCTGCTGGATGCCGATATCTACGGCCCCAGCCAGCCGCGCATGATGGGGCTGGACCGGCCGCCGATGTCACCTGATGGCAAGCAGATCATCCCGCTTGAATCACATGGCGTGAAATTCATGTCGATCGGGGTGCTCTTGCCCAAGGATGAGGCCGTGATCTGGCGCGGGCCGATGCTGATGGGCGCGTTGCAGCAGCTTCTGAACGATGTGCGCTGGGGCAATCTGGACGTGCTGATTGTCGACATGCCGCCAGGCACGGGCGATATCCAGCTGACGCTGTGCACCTATTTTGATGTGACCGGCGCGATTGTCGTCTCCACCCCGCAGGATGTGGCGATGCTGGACGCGCAGAAGGCGCTGGTGGCGTTTACCAAACTGGGCACCGAGGTGATTGGCCTGATCGAGAACATGTCCGGCTATATCTGCCCCGCATGCGGCCATGAGGCGCATATCTTCGGTCAGGGAGGCGTGCGCGCCGAGGCCGAAAATCTGGGTCTGCCCCTGCTGGCGGAGATTCCGATCAGCCTGGACGTGCGTCTGTCCGGAGATGAAGGCAGGCCCATTGCACTGGGCGAGGATGGTATTGCGGAGATCTACGGCAAGCTGGCCGCACGGCTGATCGAGGCCGCCGAGCGTAAGGCGCAGCAAGGCTGAGCGGCGGCGCGTGACGTCCCGCGTGACAGCCGGCCTTCAGCATGTGGCCAGTGTGATGGCCCCAGCGCGCTGACGCGGCATCATCGATATTGATCAGCCATGCGGCCAGCGGGTCGAAACCGGCCATTCGGAACCTTGCTTCGGGCAGATTCGGAAGCGCATCCCCTGCACGAGTCAGAAGGCGCGACCGCCCCGCACTCCAAGACGTTTCGGGTCCGTCTGGGCGCATGGTCTGGCGGGTTCGTGTCGCCACAGCGCATGCGCAGGGCCGTCCTGACAGGTCGAGGCTCAGCCGCGCGCAACAGGGGCGAAGCCTGCGATATCCTGCGCCTCTATCCTGCGCAGAAGGGCGATGGCCTGTTCGACCATGTAGCTGGCCGCCCGCGCCCCTTTTTCGGCCGTGGCCAGATACGCCTCTCCGGCCACGCCATGGGGGTTCACGTCCGAGGAGATCCAGCCATAGGCTACTGGCCCGATGGGCGGGATGACACTTGTCTCTGCCGTCGAATGGAAGTCCTGCGCCTTGTTCATGTCCACCGTCCCGGGCGCGAAATGCAGCATCAGAGAGGTTTCGCTGTCGCCGCCATGAATGCCGTGTGTCAGTTCCCGATCCGAGAACAGGCCCGGCTCCATCCCCGTCGAGCCCCAGCCCGCGCGCACACAGAACATGCCCGCCTGCACCCGCAATTCGCGCGACAGGATCGAGATGATGTCCACATTGCCGCCATGGCTGTTGAGGACAAGCATCTTGCGCACACCGGCGCGCGCCACGCTCAGCCCGATTTCGGTCCAGACGCGCAGGGCGGTTTCGGCGGTTAGCGTCAGTGTGCCCGGCGCCCAGATATGTTCGTTCGACTTGCCCACGGCCATGACCGGCAGGATGCGGATATCCATGTCGGCGGGCGCCTGCGCGCGCAGCATGGCGAGCAACCCCTCGTTGATGATCGTATCAACCCCGACGGGCAGGTGCGGACCATGCTGTTCGATGGCTGCGGTGGGCAGGATGGCGATGGTTCGCATCGGGTCGATCCCGGCGAACTCCGGTGCGCGGTAGTCTTTCCAGTCGCGCCTCATCCTGTCTGCTCCTTCATCGTCTGCGGGGCAGGTGCCTTGCCCGCGAGCTTGTCCATGGCCGCGCGCACGCGCGCGAGATGTGCCTTGCGGCTGAGGGGGGTGGAGCTGTCCATCAGGTAATGCGCGGCAAAGACCCTGCGCGCACGCGGATGCAGGAGCAGGCCCACCCCGCGCAGCAGCGTGCGCTTGCCTGGGGCGCCCACCAGGAAGGTCAGCCACCGGCTGGCACCGCAGGTGGTGAACACTCCCATGCGCCGGATATGGTGCAGACCCGGGCGGATCGTGCGGTTGGCCCCATCGGGCATGAGGAAGGCGAGATCGGGCAGCAGCACCCTGTCAAGCCAGCCCTTCAGGATCGCGGGAAGGCCATACCACCAGGTGGGATAGACAAAGATCAGCGTGTCGCACCATTCCAGATCGGCGCAATGGTCGCGGACCGGGGCGCGGTTTTCCGGGCTGTCGAGATAGCCGGTCCATTCCGGCGCGGTCAGGATGGGGTGGAACCCCTCGGCATAGAGATCGCGCAGGCGGATTTCCGCCCCGGCGGCGCGCAGCCGGTCGAGCACCAGATCACGGATGGCGGCAGTGAAGCTGCCCTCGACGGGATGGGCATATATCACGAGCGCGCGCATCAGAAGCGCGCCATCTCGATGCGTACGCGGGCGATATAGGCCTCGCGCCGGGCCGGGGGGGCGCGGTTCATGTCATGGAGCGCGAGGTAGCGCACCTTGTCTGGGCGCGTCGCACCCCAGACCGCGCGCTTGATCAGCTTGCGCGGCGGATCTCCCGCGAGAAAAGCGCGCATCGGCGTTGCACCATAGGTGGTGATCGCAGCGAGCTTGCGAATGTTCCGAAGGCATCCCCTGACGCCTTCGGGCGTGAGGCTGAACGACACGCCTGGCAGGAAAACGCGGTCGAAGAACCCCTTGAGCATGGCGGGATAGCCGAAATTCCACACCGGAAACACGAGCACCAGGGCATCGGCGGCGCGCAGCCGGTCGACATAACCCTGCACGGGGGCCGTGTTGATCGCCGTGTTGTGGTAGTTGCGCCGTTCCTCGGCGGTCAGGACCGGGTCGAACCCTTCGGCATAGAGATCGCAGTCATCCACCTCCCAGCCCGCTTGGGCCAGCGTTTCGACCGTCGCGCGGTGCAGCGCCGCGACAAAGCTTTCCTCGCAGGGATGGGCATAGACCAGAAGCGCGCGTGGCATCATTCGGCCGCCCTGGTCAGCCCCGGCCAGGAATACATCCGCTCATAGCCCCAGCCGGGATTGTCCCATGCGATCATCTTGCCGGGGTTCAGCAGCCCCTTGGGGTCGGCCTCGCGCTTGAAATCCAGCTGGCGCTGGTCGGTCGATTGCCGCCCGCCTTCTTCCAGAGTGTAGCGATGCGGGTTGAAGATCAGCGCGCCCGCCTCTTCATGCAGGCGGATGATCTCGTCCAGCCGCTCCTCGGTGGTGAATTTCACAAGGCTCAGGCCCCCCATTGCCACGCGCCCGTTCTGCCGTGTCACCTCGATATGCTGAAGCACCTCGGGCGAGAATCGCGCGCGGACTTCCTCGATCAGGCCAATCGGGTTCTCGGTGCCATAGGCCACCTGCAGGTAGGTGATCGACGGGTCCACCTTGAGCGCGCGCAGGGTGGTGTGGTTCCAGCCATATTCGAACACATGGCCCGGCGGACGCGCCCAGTCGCTGGTGTCGGAGCGGTAGATGAGTCTTGCGCCTGGATAGCGCGTGCAGAAGGTCTGGAACGCTTCCATCGCATGGGGGGCAACCATCACCGCCAGCAGTGCATCGCCCCGCTGCACATGGGGGGCGACGCGCTGGAAATACGACTGCGCGATCGGGGCCTCGAAGATGGTGTCGAGCTTGACGAGAATCCCGTCGCAGGCTGCAAGCTCGTGGCCGAATTCCAGCGCCTCGCGGAAATCGCGCAAGGTGACGAAAATGCCCACCCAGTCATAGGCCGGGGCGAGCGGCATCTCCAGTTCGGTGATGATGCCGTTGGTGCCATAGGCGTGGCTGACGCGGTGCAGATCCTCGCCGCGATGCTCGAGGATGCGCGGCTCTTGTTCCATTGTCACCACCCGCAGTCGGATGATGTTGCCCGGATCGCGCAAGGATCCCCAGCGCACCGAGCCGACCCCGCCCGAGCCTCCGGCGACGAAGCCGCCGATGGTGGCGGTTGCCCAGGTGGACGAATACATGCGCAATTCCTGGCCCGAATGGGCAATGCAGGCCGCGTCGATGTCCTTGAGCAGCGCGCCCGGTTCGACCACCACGCGGCCGGGGTGAATCTCTCTGACGGCGCTCATCTTGTGCAGATGCAGGATGCAGCCCCCGGCAAGCGGCATGGCCTGCCCGTAATTTCCGGTGCCGGTGCCGCGTGTCGTGACCGGGACATCATGAGTGTAGCAGGTCTTCAGGACCTCGATCACCTCGGCCTCGGTGCGGGGCGTGACCACGAAATCGCCCATGACCCCGTCGAGACGGTCCTTGAGCACGGGCGAATACCAGAAGAAATCGCGGCTCTTGGCCTTGACCGAGGCCGGGTTGGTATCGGTCTCGAGATGCGACAGGGCGGCAAGCGCGGCAGCGACATTCGGTCTCATCAGGCGGTCCTCATCAGATGGTCCAGTTCGGCGTAATCGGGCAGGGTGCGGTCGATTGCCCGGCCTGCGCGCAGGACGATGCGGTCCGATTGCGGGCGGGCGAACAGCTCGGTCCAGCTGCGCGCGCGGCAGATCACCAGATCGGCGGACGCGCCGGGCGCGAGGCTGGGCGGCTCGAAGCCGCAGGCGGCGGCGGGGTTGGTCAGGAAGGCGCGTGTCCAGTCGGGGTCGGAATGGTCCAGATGGCCGATGCGCGTCGCCTCGCGCATGACCTCGAGCATGTCCATGTCGCCATAGGCATAGAACGGGTCGCGTGTGTTGTCCGAAGAAAAGCTGACCGGGATCCCGCGCGCCTTCATCTCGTGCACCAGCGTGATGCCCCGGTTGCGCGGCGTGCGCCCGGCATGGCGGTCCTGCAGGTAGAGATTACACATGGGCAGGCTGACCACATTCAGCCCCGCCCGTGCAACCAGATCAAGCGTGGCGAGTGCCTCGGCCTCGGGCATGGTCGAGAGGCTGCACAGATGGCCCACTGCCACCGGCGCGGCAAAGCCGGAGGCAATCACGCGCCCGGCAATCTCGCGCAGGGTGTTGGTGGCCGGGTCGAGCGTCTCATCGACATGGAAATCGGCCGCCAGCCCGCGCTCTGCAGCCGCCGCCAGCAAGCCGTCGATCTGCGTGCCAAGGTTCGGGTTGGGGTAGGTGACCGTTCCCAATACCCCGCCCGTCGCGGCGACCAGATCGGCAGTGGTGCGGAAGGCCTCGGTCTCGTCGATATAGTGGCAGGCCGTCAGGCAGGCCGCCTGTAGCGTGATCCGGCCGGACCAGTCCGCGCGCAGTTCGGCGAAGATCGGCCAGGAGATGGCATCCTGCGGGCTGTGGCTGTCAAGATGCGTGCGGATCGCCCGGGTGCCATGCGCATGGGCACAGCGCAGCGAGAACTCCATCCTTGCGCGCACATCCGTGGCCGACCAGAACGCCCCTGCATCCCCGCGCACGGCATTGAGCGCGCCCTCGAAGGTGCCGTCGGGGTTGGGCTGGCGCGGCCAGATATGCCCCTTGTCGAGATGCGTGTGCATGTCGATGAAGGCCGGAAAAGCCATCGCGCCCTTCATGTCGATCACCGTTCCGGCCGGGCAGTCGGTGATCGTTCCATCGGCGATGGTCAGGTCATGACTCACCAGCGCCGCCCGATGCCCGAGCAGGTAGCCGGGCACATTCAGGTTGGCGAGCGTGACGCTGCCCGCCTCGGGGAGTTCGAGGAAATCCATGATCACTCCCGCTTGAGCGCGCTCTCATGCCATTTGCGAAGGGCGAAATGGCTGATGGCCGTGGTGATGGCGAAGATGATGACACCGGTCAGCGCGATGAGCAGAAGGGCCGCAAACATGCGCGGAATGTTCAGCCGGTAGCCCGCCTCGAGAATCCGGAAGGCCAGACCCGACCCGATGCCGCCGGTGCCTGCCACATATTCCGCGACCACGGCCCCGATCAGCGCAAGCCCGCCCGCAATCCGCAGCCCGCCGAGGAAATAGGGCAGTGCAGAGGGCAGTTGCAGATAGCGCAGGCGCTGCCAGCGGTTGGCCTTGTAGATCAGCATCAGGTCGCGCAGGTTGTGATCGGCCGATTTCAGCCCCAGCGTGGTATTGGCCAGGATCGGAAAGAACGCCACGATCCAGGCACATAGCAACAGCCCGACCATGCGGCTTTCGATATAGATGAAGATCAGCGGCGCGATGGCCACGATCGGCGTGACCTGCAGGATGACCGCGAAAGGCGAGAAGGACATTTCGGCAAGGCGGCTTTGCGCAAAGAGCACGGCCAGCCCGACTCCGCCGATGATCGCGACCGCGAGTGCCATCAGCGTGATCTGAAGTGTGACCAGCAGAGATTGCGACAGGGTGCCCCAGTCCTGGATCAGCGTCTGCATCACCCTGCCAGGGCCGGGCAGGATGTAATGCGGGATGTCATTCCAGACCACGAGCCGGTCCCAGTACCAGATTGCGAGCGAGAGCACGGCAATGGGCAGAAGCCATTTCGCCACTGCCTCGACGCGCTGCTTGCGGGCAAGGCTTTCTTCCTCGGCATCGAACATCGGGCCGACGCCGGTTTCGCTTCTGCTTGTGGGTTCGGTGACTGACATCAATGGCTCTCCCCGGGAGCAAGCGTGCTCATCAGCGTGTCGGATGTTTCGCGCGCGATTCGCGCATAGTCTGGCGAGGTGCGCCACGCGATCCCGCGCGGATAGGGGGCATCGACCGCTATTTCGCGGATCACGCGCCCCGGACGCGCGGCCATCACGAGAATGCGGTCCGACAGGAACACGCTCTCGAAGACCGAGTGGGTCACGAAAATGACGGTTGCGCCGGTCCTGGCCTTGAGGTTGAGCAGATCGTCATTCAGCTTCTGGCGGGTGATTTCGTCGAGCGCGGCGAAGGGTTCGTCCATCAGGATCAGGCGCGGGTTGGTGACCAGCGCGCGCGCGATCGAGACGCGCATCTTCATGCCGCCCGACAACTCGCGCGGGTAGGAATTGGCGAATTTATCCAGCCCCACGAGCGCGAGCACCTCTTCGATCCGGTCGCGGACCGTGGCGAAACTCTTGCCGCGCAGCCGGAAGGGCAGCCAGACATTTTTTGCCACGGTACTCCAGGGCATGAGGGTCGGTTCCTGAAACACCACGCCCAGATCATCCGTACCCCGGCCGCCTTCCCAGGTTATGCGGCCCACGGTCGGGCGCATCAGCCCCGCGATCAGGCGCAGTGCAGTGGATTTGCCGCAGCCCGAGGGGCCGAGCAGCGAGATGAAATCGCCTTCGTTCACAGTCAGCGACATGCGCCGCAAGGCAACGACCCCGCCGTTGAAGGTCTTGTCCACCGCCTGCATCGACAGCACGGGCTTGCGCTGGTGCAGGGGGGGGATGATGCGGTCATGCGCCGTCATGGCACTCCTTGTCGCAAACGTCATCGGCTGGCCCGGGCAGGGAAAGACCTGCCCGGGCCAGCGTGGTTTCCCTATTGTGGGCGCAGATCCAGTCCCAGCCCGCTGCCGACGAAATCAAGGCTGTAGGAGGCGCTGATATCCAGCCCCGCCGCGATGACGCCGGCCTCGACCATCTTGTCGTAGAAATCGTTCATCCTTGCTTCGGTCATCACCCCGATGCCCATTTCCAGCGTGTCGCCGCTATCGACGATGCCTTCCTCGAGCATCTTCGAGATGGCAAAGTCGATCTTGTCCTGCGTCATGTCCGGGTTGTCGGACAGGATCAGCGCGTTGGCCGCGGAATTGTCGCCATAAAGGTAGTTGTACCAGCCAAGGATCGAGCCATTGACGAAGCATTCCACTACCTCGGGCGTGGTCTCGACAGTTGCGGCGAGGGTCTGGATGGTGGTCGAATAGGCCGAGAATCCTGCATCCGCGATAAGCCAGACATCAGGCACCATGCCGGTCTCGGTGGTGATGGCATAGGGTTCGGACGAGAGATAGCCCTGCATCGCGCTGTCCTCGTTCACGAGGAAGGGCGCGGAGTTGAAGGTATAGGGCTGGCGCTGCGCATCATTGAAGCCGTAGGCAGCCTTCATCCACTCGTAATAGGTCGCGCCATCCTGCACGATCATCGTGAGTCCGGTCAGATCCTCGAAGCTCGACACCCGGCCCGGATGGCTGATGATGACCTGCGGGTCCTTCTGGAACGAGGCCATCACATTCACCAGCGGCAGCCTTTCGGCCACACCGAAGAACGCATCGAGCGTGCCGCCCATGTAGAAATCGATCCGCCCTGCGAGCAACAGGGCCTGATTGTTCACCTGCGGACCGCCCGGCAGGATGGTGACGTTCAGGCCGCATTCCGCATAGGTTCCATCGGCCACCGACTGATAGAAGCCGCCATGCTCTGCCTGGGCCACCCAGTTGGTGCCGTAGGTCACATCGACCAGTTCCGCGCTGGCCGTGGTTGCCAGCAGACCGGCAGCGATCACCGAACCTGTGGCGAGAGGGGTCTTGTAACGAGACGTCATTTCCGGTCTCCCTGTCATGGAATATCTTCCAGCAAGCGTGGGCGCGGTCCGGGAATCAAGCTGACGCATGGCCCTGCGCGGCCTGCCTGGAGTGCTGCAAGAAAATGTGGCAGACATTCAGCTTGTCTGCTGCGATTATCGGCAGCTCTGGTCGCGCGGTGCGGATATCTCTCGCCCGCAGGCAGCGCGTTCGGCTTGCTGAGTCGACGTTATCCGCACCCAAGGAAAGGCCCCGCCATGCGCCAGATTGCCCCCGCCGATCTTCCGCCCCCCTTTGCCCGCTACGCCCATGGTGTCGAGGTGCCCGCCGGTGCCCGGCTTGTGGTCACATCAGGTCAGCTTGGTTTGGATGCCGCAGGGAATGTGCCCGCCAGCGCGCTCGAACAGGCGCGGCTCTGCCTGGAACATTGCGCAGCGATCCTGCGCGCGGCAGGGATGGGGCCGCAAGACGCGATCCGTCTGAACGCCTATGTGACCGATCGCGCCCATATGGCAGGCTACATGCAGGCGCGTGACGAATGGCTTGCGCAGGTCACGCGTCTGCCAGCATCCACGCTGGTCATCGTCTCGGGGTTCACCCGGCCCGAATTCCTGGTCGAGGTCGAGGTCACGGCGGCCCGCCCCTGACGGGGTGGGGTCCATTTCCGGCGATCAGCTTGCCATCCTGCGCCATGGGCGCGGACCGGAGACGATGCCCTGATCGAACAGCCGCGCGATCTGCCCATCCGACAGCCCCGCAACCTCTGCCAGCACCTCTTCGGTATGGGCGCCAAGCTCGGGGGCAGGTTTCGGCGCCTCGCGGGGCTGGGCCGAGAAGTCGAACGGAGAGCCCGGCACCGGGAAACGGCCCAGACCGGGCTGATCGAGTTCGGTGAACATGGGGTTGGCGGTCGAGAGATCCGGGTCTTCAGTCACGGCGCGCGCGAAGCTGCGGAACTCGGACCAGGTCACGCCCTCGCGGTCGAACGCTGCGGCGAAATCTTCTACCTTGCGGACTGCGAAATAGGGCGCAAGAATGCGATTGATCTCGGCGCGATGGCGGAAGCGCGCACCTTCGTCATTCAGGCTTTCGCGCAGCTTTGCTTCCAGCAGGATGATCGCAGGGCGCGTGCCGGTGACCCGCACCAGATTATCCCATTGACGCCGGGTCAGGCCGATCACCATCACGCGCCGCCCGTCCGCGCAGACGAAATCCTGTCCGTAGCCGCCATAAAGCGCATTGCCCGCCCGGGGCCGGTCAACCCCGTTGGCGCAGACCTCGCCGATGATGCCGAGGTTGCCCAGCATCGCAGCCGCCGCATCCTTGAGCGAGAAGACGACTTCCTGCCCCTTGCCTGTGCGCAGCCGGTGCCGCTCGGCGGCAAGAAGGGCCGTCACGGCCATGTTTCCGGCGATGCAGTCCCATGCGGGAAGTGTGTGGGCGACGGGCTGATCCGAGTCCTCGGGGCCGGTTGCGTCAGGAAAGCCGACAGCAGGATTGACCGTGTAATCCACCTGCGGGCGCCCATGCCGGTCCCCCAGCAGCGTAACCATGACCAGATCGGGACGATCCGCTGAGAGCGTGGGATAATCCATCCATCCGCGCACGCGCAGGTTGGTCAGGAAAAGCCCTGCATCAGGCCCGGGGGCCGTGACGATCTGTGTGACCAGTTCGCGCCCTGCCTCGGATTGCAGGTTGACCGCGACGGATTTCTTGCCCTTGTTCAGCCCCGCCCAGAACAGGCTCCTGCCGCTCTGCGCAACAGGCCAGCGTCCGGCATCAAGCCCGCCTTCCAGCCGGTCGAACCGGATCACTTCGGCGCCCATCTGCGCGAGCGTCATTCCCGCCAGCGGAATCGCGACGAAAGCGGAGCCCTCGACGACGCGCATGCCTGTCAGAATTCCCATGGCTCTACTCCTCACTCAAAAATCTGGCCTGCAGTCCCTGATGCCCTTCGGGCGCCACGGTGCACAATGTCAGCGCCTGTGCCCCGCCGGACGGGCTTTCGGCGCGTTCCGCCATCAGCCGCACCTCTCCGTCGAACAGCGGGTGCACACCGCGAAAGCTGAAACGCGCAGGCTGGCGCCCGGTGTGGCGGGTGGCCGCTTCCATCAGCAGCGTTGCCTGCAGCGGCCCATGCACCACCAGTGAAGGGTATTTCTCGTGGGTTTTCGCGTAGCTGCGGTCGTAATGGATGCGATGTGCGTTCCATGTCGCGGCCGAATAGCGGAACAGCCGCACCGGACCTGCCTCGACGGTTTCCGTCAGGCAGGGCGCAGAGGGGGCAGGGATGGCGCGCGGAGGGCGAAAGCTTTCGGGGATCGGCAGATAGACGATATCCTGCGTCTCGCGGATCGTGCCGCCCCCTTCGCCGACAAGGTCGTGCCCGACCTTGACGAAGGCCATCTGACCCGTGCCACCCGACTTGAAATCGATGCTGACGATCTCGGACCGCCGTGTGAGGTGCTCGCCGATGGCCAGCCGGCCGCGGAACTCAAGCGTTCCGCCCGCCCACATGCGCCGGTCGAAGGGCAGCGGCGGCAGGAAGCCGCCGCGCCTTGGGTGGCCATCGGTATCGAGCGCTGAAAGCGGGGTGAAATCGGGAAAGGCCGCCCAGTGCCAGAGCGGCGGCATCGGTGCGCCGGTGTGGATGGCCGGTGACGCCGCGCCGGCATGGCCAAGCGCCCCCATCAGCAGTCCGGCCAGTTCCGGGGTCAGCGCGCCGCGCCGGGTCTCGGCGCGCCCAACCCAGGCGGTGGCGGCCTCTTGTGTGTCACATTGCACGGGCGTGGCGGCAGGTTGCGGGGGTGGGGTTCCGATCATGCGCGCCGTCCATCGCACGCAATACAGGTGTTTGCTGGTCCAGTCGGCACTTGCATCGCCTCCTCTCGGGTGTTCGTGCATGCATGACAGCTTGAACGCCGGGTGCGAAGGAAAACCGGGTTCCGCTGTAAACGCGAGAATTTACATACTTCAAGAAATGTAGCATTGTAAATTTTTCAAGTGAGAGGGTGTTCATGCGCAAGACCTTCATCGGTCCCCAGTTGCGACGCCTGCGGCAGGATCAGGGCGAGACACAGGGCCAGATGGCGCGTCGGCTCGGGATCAGCACGGGCTATGTGAACCTGCTGGAAAACAACCAGCGCAGCGTGTCGGTCGCAATCCTGATGCGGCTGTTCGAGGTCTATGGAATCGACTGGCGCGACATTGCCGAGGCTGATGGCGCAAGTCGCCTCTCCGATCTGCGCAGCGCGCTCTCGGACCCGATCTTCGACGGCGCGCGCCCGGACCTGCACGAGTTGCGCGCGGCCCAGGCCCATGCCCCCGGACTGATTGCGGCCCTGCTGCGGCTGCATCGCAGCTATCTGGCCGCCACCGACCAGCTGCTGACGCTCGCTGCACATCCCGGCAGTGCAGAGCCCCTGCTGGGTGCTTCTCCCGAAAGCGCCGTGCATGACTTCTTTCGTCGCCAGCGCAATCACTTTCCGCTGCTCGAATCGGCCGCCGGGAATTTCTGGCGGCAGGGCCGGCCTGCGCCCGACGATCTGTATGCCGCGCTGAAAGAGCGGCTGCGCAACGCGCATGGCATCAGCGTGCGCCTGCGCACCGTGGCCGAGATGCCCGACACCTTGCGCAGCCATGACCCCGCGCGCGCGGAAGTGGCGCTGTCAGAGGCGCTCGACCATCCCAACCGCCTTTTCCAGCTTGTCCATGTGCTCGCCCTGATCGAATGCGGCCCGACCCTTGATGCGCTTGTTGCAGGTGGTCCGGAAGAGGCCCAGAGCCGCGCCCGCTGCCGGATCGAACTGGCCAATTACTTCGCCGCTGCCGTGCTGATGCCCTATGACGCCTTCCTTGCCGAGGCGCGGGCGTCGAAATACGATTTCGATCATCTCGCCACCCGCTTCGGGGTCAGCTTCGAACAGGCCTGCCACCGCGCCACGACCCTGCAACGGGACGGGGCGCAGGGGGTGCCGTTCTTCTTTCTGCGCATCGACAAGGCCGGGAACGTGACCAAGCGTTTCAACGCGACCGATTTTCATCTGGCCGAACATGGTGGGGCCTGCCCGCGGCTGGATGTGCATCTGAGCTTCCGCATGCCCGGCCGGATCGTGCCGCAACTGGTCGAGATGCCGGATGCCTCGCAATATTTCGTCTTTGCCCGGACAGTTGACCGGCCTGTCTTCGCCCGCCACGGGCAGGACAACCAACTTGCCGTGGCCATGGGCTGCACCATCGAGCATGCGGCCGATATCGGCTATGCCGAGGGGGTCTCGCTCGGGACGGCCCCGGTGACCGAGATCGGGATCAACTGCCGCATCTGCCCGCGGGCGAATTGCGACCAGAGGGCGCATCACGCCTCGATCCTGACCACGCCTGTCAACGAACACCGCCGGGGCGCAACGCGATATGAGGCGCTGGGCGGTTAGGGTCGGTCCGGCATGTGCAGACCCTGCTGGTACAGGTGCCGCAAGCGCCCTGCGGTGGGGTCAGGTTTCGTCAAGCGCGCGTTCCAGCGCCTCGCGGATCAGGCGCTGATAAGGAATGCCGCGCGCTTTCGCCTGCGCTTTAAGTGCTGCGATCCCCAACTTCGACAGTTAAACGCGTAAGTGCATGATACTATTAACGCGAGTTATGCGTTTGTGTGACGACATTG
>SKYA01000139.1 GCA_007128135.1 Paracoccaceae bacterium
CGGCGTCACCGACAGAAGATATCCCGGTCAGCGGGTCTCGATCTCGGTATAGTCGCGGCGCGGCGCCCCCGTGTAGCGCTGGCGCGGGCGGCCGATCTTCTGCTCCGGATCGGCGATCATCTCCTTCCACTGCGAGATCCAGCCCACCGTGCGCGACAGAGCGAAGATGGGGGTGAACATCGACGTGGGAAAGCCCATCGCCTCGAGGATGATGCCAGAGTAGAAATCGACATTCGGATAGAGCTTCTTGGAGACGAAATAATCGTCCTCGAGCGCGATCCGTTCCAGTTCCTTGGCGATCCTGAGCGTCTCGTTATCCTCGACGCCCAGCAGGCCCAGCACCTCGTCGGCGGATTGCTTCATCACCCTGGCGCGCGGGTCGAAATTCTTGTAGACCCGGTGGCCGAAGCCCATCAGCTTGAACGGGTCGTCCTTGTCCTTGGCCCTGGCGATATACTCGGGAATGCGGTCCACCGAGCCGATCTCGCGCAGCATCTCCAGGCAGGCCTGATTCGCGCCGCCATGCGCCGGCCCCCAGAGGCAGGCAATTCCCGCTGCTATGCAGGCGAAGGGGTTCGCCCCCGAAGAGCCTGCCAGCCGCACGGTCGAGGTCGAGGCATTCTGCTCGTGGTCGGCATGCAGCATCATGATCCGGTCCATCGCGCGGCTCAGGATCGGGTCCACGACATATTCCTCGGCCGGAACCGAAAAGCACATGTTCAGGAAATTGCCTGCATAATCGAGGCTGTTCTTGGGGTACACGAAAGGCTGGCCAATCGAGTATTTATAGGCCCATGCGGCAATCGTGGGCATCTTGGCGATCATGCGGATCGCGGCGACCTCGCGTTGCCAGGGATCATTGATGTCTGTCGAATCGTGGTAGAAGGCCGACATCGCGCCCACCACGCCTGTCATCACCGCCATCGGGTGGCTGTCGCGCCGGAACCCGCGGAAGAAATACTGCATCTGCTCGTGCAGCATCGTGTGGCGCGTCACGCGCAGTTCGAAATCCTCCAGCGCGGCGGCAGACGGCAGTTCGCCATAGAGCAGCAGGTAGCAGGTTTCCAGAAAATGCGATTTCTCGGCCAGCTGCTCGATAGGATAGCCCCGATACAGCAACTCGCCCTCGTCACCATCGATATAGGTGATGGTCGAGGAGCACGAGGCCGTCGAGGTGAAGCCGGGGTCATAGGTGAAGACATTGGCCTGGGCATAGACCTTGCGGATATCGAGCACGTCGGGCCCGACCGAGGGTTTCAGCACAGGCAGGTCGATGACCTTGTCGCCGATTGTCAGTGTCGCCTTGTTCTCAGTGCCTGCCATTCCCCATCCTTTCCCAAACATCCGCGCGCCCAATGCAGCGCGGGCCAGCCGGGACCCGATATCCGGCAGGCCCGTGCCTGCACTGTCTCAGGTCGTTACGTCAGCGATCCGGGCGAGGGTTTCCTCCCGCCCCAGAACAACCATCATGTCAAAGACGCTGGGGCTGGATGTCCGGCCCGCAAGTGCCGCCCTGAGGGGTTGCGCCAGCTTGCCAAGACCAAGACCGTGCGATTCGGCCAGCGCAGCGACTTCTCCCTCCAGGACTTCACGCGACCACGTAGCAGTTTGCAGGCGCGGCGTCAATTCTCGCAGTATACCACGGGATACATCATCCAGCGCCCGCGCCGATTTCTCATCGCACCCGATCGGGCGCGATGTCAGAACAAAATGCGCCTTTTCAAGCAGTTGACCAAAACCCTTCGCCTTGTCCTTGACCAGGGGCATCGCACGCAACAGGCCGTCTCTCTGGACCACATTCAGCCGCGCGGCCCCCGTTGCGGCCAGAAAAGCCTCCAGTTCATGCAGCAGTGCAGCATCCCCGGCCACGGACATATGCTGCGCGGTCAGATGGTCAAGCTTCCGGAAATCCAGCCGCGCGGGTGACTTGCCGATCCCCGACAGGTCGAACCACTCAAGCGCCTGCGCATCCGAGAAGAACTCGTCGTCACCATGGCTCCATCCCAGTCGCGCCAGGTAGTTGCGCATCGCCGTCGCCGGATAGCCCATCGCCTGGTATTCCTCGACCCCCAGCGCGCCATGACGTTTCGACAGCTTCCTGCCATCCTCGCCATGAATCAGCGGAATATGCGCCCAGACCGGCACCTGCCAGCCCATCGCCGCATAGACCAGCATCTGGCGCGCGGCGTTGTTCAGATGGTCGTCGCCGCGGATGACATGCGTCACCCCCATGTCATGGTCATCCACCACCACCGCCAGCATGTAGGTCGGCGTCCCGTCCGAACGCAGCAGCACCATGTCGTCCAGCTGGTCATTGCGGATGCGCACATCGCCCTGCACCCGGTCCGCGATGACCGTCTCGCCCGCCAGCGGCGCCTTGATGCGAATGACATGGGGCACGTCCGGGTGGCTTGCGGGCGCGGCCTCGCGCCAGGGCGAGCGATAGAGCGTCGAGCGCCCCTCGGCGCGCGCGGTCTCGCGGAAGGATTCGATCTCGTCCTGGCTGGCAAAGCACTTGTAGGCCTGGCCCGTCGCCAGCATCTGCCGCGCCACCTCGGCATGACGGTCGGCGCGGGCGAACTGGCTTACCGGCTCCCCGTCCCAGTCCAGCCCCAGCCATGTCAGCCCCTTCAGGATCGCCTCGGTCGCCTCGGGGGTCGAGCGGGCGCGGTCGGTATCCTCGATCCGCAGCAGGAACTTCCCGCCCCGCCCGCGCGCGTAAAGCCAGTTGAACAGCGCCGTGCGCGCGCCGCCGATATGCAGAAAGCCCGTTGGCGAGGGGGCAAAGCGCGTGACGACATCAGCGGGCATGCGAGGATTAACCTTTTGGAAACCAGTTTGCAGGCAGGGTTGCACAGCGTTCTAGGCAAGGAGAGGGGGGGAAACAAGGGTGCATGCGCTGACGCGCTTCCGGCTGGCCGCAGTGCCGGGGCCGCGCTGGCCGCTCGAGGCCATCGCCGCCCAGCGCGGGCGGCTGTTCCTGTTCGTGCCGGTGCTGCTCGCCATCGGGATCGGCATCTATTTCGCCCTGCCACGCGAGCCGCTGGCGCTGGAATGGGCGCTGATCACGGCCACGGTCGTTGCCCTGCTGGCAATCGCATGGCGCGGTCCGCCAGACACCGCGCCCGTGGTGGTCGCGCTGGCGCTGGTCGGGGCCGGGATGATGGTGGCAGGGGCGCGCGCGCATCAGGTGGCCGCCCCGGTGCTGGAGTATCGCTATTTCGGCCCGATCGAGGGGCGGATCGTCAGGATCGACCGCGCGCAATCCGACGCGCTGCGCCTGACGCTCGATCAGGTGGTGCTGGCGAACCTCCCCGGCGAGCGCACCCCCGAACGCATCCGTTTCACGCTGCATGGTCCGCAGGGCTTCCTGGCTCCCGAACCGGGACTGCGGGTAATGACCACCGGCCATCTCTTGCCCCCGCCGGCCCCGTCCGAGCCCGGCGGCTTCGACTTTCGCCGCCTTGCATGGTTCGAACGGCTGGGCGCGGTCGGCTATGCGCGGGTGCCGGTGCTGACGGTTGCCCCTGCTGTCGAGGGCGTCGCAGGGCTGCGCATCCACCGGCTGCGGCTGCGGATTTCGGCGGCCGTGCAGACGCAGATGCAAGGCGACCGTGGCGCATTCGCCGCTGCCATCCTGACCGGTGACCGCTCGGGCATCGCGCAGGCACGGATGGAAGAGTTGCGCCGCTCCAACCTTGCGCATCTGCTGGCCATTTCGGGGCTGCATATGGGCCTGCTGACCGGGTTCGTCTTCGGCCTGCTGCGATTCGCAATGGCGCTTGTGCCGCCGCTGGCCCTGCGCCTGCCCACCCGCAAGATCGCCGCCGCAGGCGCGCTGGGCGCAGGCGGGTTCTATCTGCTGCTCTCGGGGGGCAATGTCGCGACCGAACGGGCCTTCATCATGGTCGCCGTGATGCTCGTGGCCGTGATGCTTGACCGCCGTGCCATCTCGCTGCGTTCGGTCGCCATGGCCGCCACGCTGATCCTCGCGCTGCGCCCCGAAGCGCTGGTGCAGGCCGGCTTCCAGATGAGCTTTGCCGCCACGATCGCGCTGGTTGCGGTGTTCCGCTGGCTCGCCTCCGAGCGTGACTGGCAACGCCGTATCCCGCGCTGGGCCTGGCCTGTGATCAGCGTGGTGCTGTGCTCGGTCGTGGCGGGCGTGGCAACTGCACCTGTGGCTGCGGCCAGTTTCAACCGGCTGGCTGAATACGGGCTGATCGCCAATCTGCTCGCCGTGCCGCTGATGGGGCTGGCGGTCATGCCCGCCGCCGTGCTGGCGGCGCTGCTCGCGCCTTTCGGGGCGCAGGGGCTGGGGCTTGCGGTGATGGGCCCCGCCATCGACTGGATCCTGCGCGTCGCGGCCAGGGTGAGCGCGCTCGAGGGCGCAGTGATGCCCGTGGTCCAGCCTGCGCCCTGGGTGATGCCCGCTGTCGCGCTGGGCGCGCTCTGGCTGGTGCTCTGGCAGGGGCGCGCCCGCTGGGCGGGCCTGCCCGTGATCGGGCTGGCCGCGCTCGGCTGGGCCGAAAGCCCGCGTCCGCTGCTGCTGGTCGCGCCCGAAGGCGCGCTTGTCGGGCTGCTGGCGCCCGAAGGGCGGATGCTGAGCCGCGCGCGCGCAGGCAGTTTCGCAGCAGACGCGTGGCTGCAGGCCGATGGCGACAGTGCCGGTCAGGCGCAGGCCCATGCGCGCAGCGGCGCCGATCCGCGCGCGTCCGCCACCCATCTGCGCGCGGGCGGGCTGGAAGTGGTGCATCTGACCGGCAGGCGCGGGCTGGAGATGCTCGGCGAGGTCTGTCTTCAGGGACGGATTGTCGTCACGTCCGAAAACCCCGAACCGGCAGCGCGGCCGTGCCGGATGATCACACCGCGCGAGTTGCGCGACAGCGGGGCCATCGCCATCGACGCCACCGGCAGGACCCGCAGCGTTGCCGACGCAAGCGGACGCAGGCTCTGGACCCGACCGTGAGGGCTGAACACGGTGCGTGAACCTGCGCTGCGCGCAGAACCACACACCCTAC
>SKYA01000171.1 GCA_007128135.1 Paracoccaceae bacterium
CCCACCCTCCCACGGCCGTTCGCGGGCGCTGCCCGGCTGCGCCGGGCGGGGCTCTGCGCAGTGACGGGCCATCGGGGCTGACACGGAAAAGGGGATTTGCGCCCGGTTCGCGTGGCTCGGGGGACGGGTGCGGCGCTTGCGCGGTCGGGGTTGATGCTGCGCAGCGCGGAAGCGGAGGGTCAGGCACCGCGCAAGGTCCGGGCGCTGGCATGGCCTCGCGCTGCGCGCCGCTGTCGCCCGGGCAGCGTTGTGCCATGCGGTGCGCGCGGCAAGAGGCGGTGAGCCGGTCAGTCGCGGGTGAGTGCAGTGTGGTGCTCTCGGGTCTTGCACTGTCCTGCGCGCGTGAGCGCAGGCATCCGCGCCGGGGCGATTGCCACGCGGGACACGGCGGGATGACATCCCGCATCCTGAACGGGTTGAGAATGGTGGGGCGCGGGATGGGCGCTGTCGCTGCGCGAGGCCGGGAGGGACCGGCAGGCGCGGCAGGGGCGCCGGTGGCGCAACCGGGTCAGGTCATCCTGCGCGCGGTGACTTGCCGGTGCGGGATCTGCTGCGGCGCGACGTCCGCTGTGCAGTGCCTTCGTGTGCAGTGAGTGGGTGCAAGGTGGGTCCCTGTGCCGCACGGCCATGTGCCGCGCCGCCGGGTGGCCGGGCGGGACTCAGTTCACCGGCACGACCATGCCCTTCTCGCGGGCAAGAGTCCGCATCCGGCCCTGAAGCTTCTCGAAGGCGCGCACCTCGATCTGGCGGATGCGCTCGCGGCTGACATCGTAGTTCTGCGACAGATCCTCGAGTGTCACCGGATCGTCGGTCAGCCGGCGCTGGGTGAGAATGTCGCGCTCGCGGTCGTTGAGCACGTCCATGGCTTCCATCAGCAACTCGCGGCGCAATTCGAGTTCGTCGCGCTCGGCATAATCCGTGGCCTGGTCGGCGCCCTCATCCTCCAGCCAGTCCTGCCAGCTCGAGGATCCGTCCTCGCTGCCCACGGTCGCATTCAGCGAGGAATCGCTGCCAGACATGCGGCGGTTCATGTCCACGACCTCAGCCTCGGTCACGTTCAGGTCGCGGGCGATGCGGGCGACATTCTCGGGGCGCAGGTCGCCGTCTTCGAGCGCGCCGATCTTGGACTTCACCTTGCGCAGGTTGAAGAACAGCTTCTTCTGCGCGCTGGTCGTGCCCAGTTTCACCAGCGACCATGACCGCAGGATGTATTCCTGGATGCTGGCGCGGATCCACCACATGGCATAGGTGGCCAGACGGAAGCCCTTGTCAGGGTCGAATCGCTTCACCGCCTGCATCAGCCCGACATTGGCTTCGGAAATCACTTCGGCCTGGGGCAGGCCGTAGCCGCGGTAGCCCATGGCGATCTTGGCGGCAAGCCGCAGGTGCGAGGTGACCAGCCTGTGCGCGGCCTCGGTATCCTGATGATCGACCCAGCGCTTGGCCAGCATGAACTCTTCCTCCGGCTCCAGCATGGGGAAGCGGCGGATTTCCTGCATGTAGCGGTTCAGGCCCTGTTCCGGGCTGGGGGCGGGAAGGTTTGCGTAGCTGCTCATCTGAAACCCTTGTCGTGAAACCCTGATCCTGAAACCGGCCCCGAGACATAGCCAGAACAGCTTGTCGGCACAAGACCAGCCTATCGCAGACTCGTTGATATCAGGTAAATACGCCGCCACGAAGCGGCCTCGACCCCGATCACCGCGATGTGTGCGGCTGTTATTGCGTTGCCGGGCCGCGCAGGGCTTCGAGCAGGGCTGCCATGTCGGCAGGCAGGGGGGCTGCGAAATCGAGCGGTTCGCCGCTGACGGGATGCACGAAGCCCAGTGTCGCGGCATGCAGGGCCTGCCGGCTGAAGCCTGCACAGGCGGCAATTGCGGTGTCGCCCAGCGCGCGCGCGGGCAGCTTGCGCCGCCCGCCATAGACCGGGTCTCCCACCAGGGAATGCCCGGCATGGGCCAGATGCACCCGGATCTGATGCGTGCGCCCGGTTTCGAGCCAGCATTCCAGCAGCGCCACGGTCGGGGGCGTGCCAAACGCCTCGATCACGCGCGCGCGCGTCACGGCGTGGCGGCCGCCTGTCCATACCACGGCCTGCCGCTGCCGCTCGGTGCGATGGCGGGCAAGCTGGCTGGTGATCTTTAGGATGTTGCCGGGCTCGAAGCTCGTCCCCCGGACCCCGCGCAGGCGGGGATCGGCCGCATCGGGGACGCCGTGCACCACCGCCAGATACCGGCGCAGCACGGTGTGGCGCTCGAACTGGGCGGCCAGCCCATGATGCGCGCGGTCGGATTTCGCCACCACCAGCAGCCCCGAGGTGTCCTTGTCGATCCGGTGCACGATGCCCGGCCGCTTCTCGCCACCCACCCCCGAGAGGCTCTCGCCGCAATGGTGCAGCAGCGCGTTGACCAGTGTCGCGTCGGGCGAGCCGGGGGCGGGGTGGACGACCATGCCCGCGGGCTTGTCGAGCACGATCAGGTCGGCGTCTTCCCAGACCACATCGAGCGCGATGGGCTGGGCGCGGGTCTCGACCTCGGCGGCGGCGGGGATGCGCAGGCACAGCACATCGCCCTCGGCCACGCGCGCGCGCGGCGTGTCCAGCACCGCGCCGGCACGCGAGACTGCGCCCTCGGCGATCAGCCGCGCCAGCCGCGAGCGCGACAGGGCTGCGGCCTCTGGCACATCGCGCGCCAAGGCCTTATCAAGCCGGTCAGGGGGCTGTGGCCCGATGACGACCTGCAATTCTCTGAAAGGTGCCTGTGCTGCCATGGCCTTGCCTCCGGATCCGCCTCCACATCCTGACGTGCGCCTTGTCAAGCGGCTGGTCGTGGTGCTGACTAGCGTGATGATCCTGGGCCTGATACTCATCCTCGGCCTGCTTGTCATCCGAATTGGCCTGGCACCGGCCCCGCTGGCCCTGCCAGAGAACATCGCCCTGCCCGAAGGCACCCGGATGGAGGCGGTCACGCTGTCGCGTGACTGGGTGGTGGTGCTGGGGCAGGGCGGCGAGGTGCTGTTCTTCGAGCGCGGTTCGGGGGACTTGCGGCACAGGCTGGATCTGCCTGCCGAGTAGGTATGGGGGGAATTGCCAGACAGGGCGCGCGCCGCTACCATCCGGCGCAAACCAGGGAGGGTTCTTCATGCAGCGCACAGTCACCCGATCCATCGGCGATGCACAGGTCAGCATCATCACCGATGGCACGTTCAGCTTTACTCCCGATCTCTTTCCGGGCACCGACCCGGCGCATATCGACGCGCTTCTGGCGCAGGCTGGAGCGTCCGAGATCGCAACGAATTTCAACGCGGTGCTGATTCGCACCGGTGGGCGGGTGATCCTTGCCGATGCCGGACCGCGCGACCTGTTCGGGCCGGGGTGCGGTTTCCTGCACGAGGGGCTGGCGGAACTGGGTGTCACGCCTGCCGAGGTGGACACGCTCGTCGCCACGCATCTGCACCCTGACCATATCGCGGGCATGATCACCCCCGAGGGCGCGGCAGTCTTTGCCAATGCCACACTGCATGTGCCCGAGGCCGAGCGCGTCTTCTGGTCCGATGACAGCAATTTCCAGGGCGCGCTGGAGGGGATTGGCGACTGGTCGAAACTGGCGCAGGCAGTGCTGGCCGCCTATGGCGACCGGCTGGCCGTCCTGGGCGACGGGCAGGAGGCCGCGCCGGGGCTGAGCGGGCTGGCGCTGCCAGGGCACACGCCAGGGCATTCCGGCTGGCGGCTGGAGAGCGGTGGCGCAAGCCTGATCCATGTCGGCGACATCGTCCACGCGCCCGCGCTGCAGGTGGCCGACCCCGAGATCGCGATCAGTTTCGATATCGACATGGACACGGCGCGCGCCGCGCGCAGGCGGCTGCTCGACCAACTGGCCAGCGACGGCACGCCCTTCACGGGCGGGCATTTCCTGCACCCCGCCTTCAACCGGCTGGAGCGCGCGGGCAGCGGCTACCGGCTGGCGCCGCAGGGCTGAGCGCGCAGCGCCGGTTCAGTCAAAGGCGGCATCGAGGCGGTCCTCGTCCAGATACTGGACGAAGGCCTCCATGCGCTGCTGAACGCCGCGGTCGTTCATCGTCTCGACCGCGGCGATCTGGCCCAGCGCCGTGAAGGCGATCTCGAAGGCCTGCGGCCCGACCTCTGCCATGGCGGCGCGGGCCTCGGGCAGGCAGCGATCGACGACCAGATCGACAAAGAGATCGGCCAGCATCCGGTCGGCCTCGTCCAGAACATCCGGGTCGATCGTGATGATGTCGCTGACCGAAGGGTGCGTGGCATAGCTGAACACGATCCAGCGCATCAGCGCAATCCGGTCGCGCCCGGTCGTGTTCATCACAAGGCAGGTGCCGAACGCGTCAGTGCCCGATTCGGCGATGGCGGGGGCGGTCGCGGACAGGCCCATTGCAGCACAGAGTGTCAGGGAGAAAACAAGGCGGCGCATCGGAAATTCCTCTTTTCTGAGAACTCCCGCCATCATAACGCGCCTGTGACGTGGCGCATAGCTGCAACTGCCTCCCGCGCCCGCGCGCCCCAGCGCCCTGCGCGCGCCGGGACCGGTCAGCAAGGACCGGCCTGTCGCCGTTCGCCGGTGTCGTGCGATCTCTCCGCTCCCCGCGTTGCTCCGCTGGGGGCAGACTGGTGTTCTGACCCTGACAAATGGTTCCCGCCCCCTGGGCTGCACGGTCGCGAAGGGCAGTTTTGCGGGACGGAGAGAAGCTGCCGTTCGCATCGCCCACCCGAAGACCCCTGGCTGTCACAGCATCACCGACTTGGAGGGGGTTTGCCAAGCTTCGCCCAGGACGGCCACACCCCGAAAGCGGACAGAGTTGAGCTATGTGCAATATTAGACGCGATAAGCGGCAAAGCTGTCGTCATCCGAGAGGAATTCGAGCGTCGCGTCCATGACCTGCGTAAAGGTTGGATCGCTTCCGATGAGGAAGGTGTTGGAACTGTCCATCTCCACGAACTCCGCCGCGGGGATGCCAGCCGCCACCCTGCGCCCCTCGGCAACAGGGTGGA
>SKYA01000182.1 GCA_007128135.1 Paracoccaceae bacterium
CCTTGAAGTTGAACGCGCCGACATAGGCGCGGGAGTTCACTTCGGCATCGCCCAGCACGATCACGTCCAGCCCGTCCGAGATTTCTTCCCACACGGTCTTGCCCGCTTCCAGCGCGTCGCGGGACTGGTCGACATAGCTGAGTTTCACCGTGTCGCCGAATTCGATCGTACCCGCGTCGGGCTGTTCCTGCCCGGTCAGCATGCGAAACAGGGTCGATTTGCCTGCCCCATTGGGGCCGATCACGCCGACAATGCCACCGGGGGGCAGGGCGAAGGACAGGTCCTCGATCAGCAGGCGGTCGCCGTAGCCCTTCTTCAGCCCAGTCACCTCGATCACCTTGCCGCCAAGGCGCGGCCCGTTGGGGATGATGATCTGCGCGCGCCCGACCTTCTCGCGTTCGGACTGGCTGGCCTTTTCCTCATAGGCTTGAATCCGGGCTTTCGATTTGGTCTGGCGCGCTTTCGCGCCTGCGCGGATCCATTCCAGTTCGCGCTCGAGCGATTTCTGCCGCGCCCTGTCCTCGCGCGATTCCTGCGCGAGGCGCTTGGCCTTCTGTTCCAGCCATGCGGAATAATTGCCCTCATAGGGGATGCCGCGCCCGCGATCCAGCTCGAGTATCCAGCCGGTGATGTCGTCGAGGAAATAGCGGTCATGGGTGACGATCAGGATCGTGCCCTTGTAGGCGATCAGGTGTTTCTGCAGCCAGGCGATGGTTTCGGCGTCCAGATGGTTTGTCGGCTCGTCCAGCAGCAGCATGTCGGGCGCTTCCAGCAGCAGCTTGCACAGCGCCACGCGCCGTTTCTCGCCGCCTGAGAGCGTGTCCACCTTCGCGTCATCGGGCGGGCAGCGCAGTGCCTCCATGGCGACATCGATCTGGCTGTCCAGATCCCACAGGTTCTCGGCGTCGATCTCGTCCTGCAGGGCAGCCATCTCGTCGGCGGTCTCGTCCGAGTAATTCATGGCCAGTTCATTGTAGCGGTCGAGTTTCGCCTGCTTTTCGGCGACGCCCAGCATCACGTTGCCGCGCACGTCGCGACTGGCGTCAAGGTCCGGCTCCTGCGGCAGGTAGCCCACGCGCGCGCCCTTGGCGGCCCAGGCCTCGCCGGTGAAATCCTTGTCCTGCCCGGCCATGATGCGCAGAAGCGTGGACTTGCCCGCGCCATTGACGCCCACCACGCCGATCTTGACGCCGGGCAGGAAGTTCAGGCGGATGTTCTCGAAGCATTTCTTGCCGCCGGGATAGGTCTTGGAGACACCATCCATGTGATAGACGTATTGATACGAGGCCATGGGTCACTCTCCGGCTGAATTCTGGGGTTGGCTTTCCCCTACAGGGGCCTGCGTTCTGGCGCAAGGCTTGGGCAATGGGGGCGAAATCGACTGCTGCGTGGCATTCTCAGGCTTGCCAAACCTGATTTGCTTCGTCCTAATGAGGCAAATATGAACAGACAGGTCGCCATGCCCCAGACACCCGTCATCGAGATCCGCGATCTGCACAAGGCCTATGGAACGCTCGAGGTGCTCAAGGGCGTCAGTATAAATGCGCAAAAGGGTGATGTGGTTTCGCTGATAGGCTCGTCGGGGTCGGGCAAATCAACGCTGCTGCGCTGCTGCAACCTGCTTGAGGACAGCCAGCAGGGCGAGATCCTGTTCAATGGCGAGCCAGTGCGCTGGCGGGGACAGGGGCTCGGGCGCCACCCGGCGGACCGGGCGCAGGTCACACGCATCCGCACCAATCTGAGCATGGTGTTCCAGAGCTTCAACCTCTGGTCGCACATGTCCGTGTTGCAGAATGTCATGGAGGCGCCGCTGCACGTGCTCAAGCAGGACCGCGCAGCGGTCGAGGAGCGGGCGCGGGCGCTGCTGGACAAGGTCGGGATCGGGGACAAGGCCGATGTCTATCCGGCGCAGATGTCGGGTGGCCAGCAACAGCGTGCAGCCATCGCGCGCGCGCTGTGCATGGAACCCGAGGCGCTCTTGTTCGACGAGCCCACCTCGGCGCTTGACCCTGAACTCGAGCAGGAAGTGATTCGCGTAATCAAGGCGCTTGCCGCCGAGGGGCGCACGATGATCATCGTGACCCATGACATGCGGCTTGCCGCCGATGTCTCGGGCCATGTCGTGTTCCTGCATAACGGCCTGATCGAGGAGCAGGGTCCGCCCGAGTCGCTCTTCAAGTCGCCGCAGAGCGTGCGGCTCAAGCAATTCCTCAGCCACTCGCAGGCGGCCTGAGGCAATAACCAGAACCTTCAACACGGGAGACAAGGATGACTAGAACACCGATCACACTCGCGGCGGCGATTGCCTTCATGGCGTCGGGCGCAATGGCGCAGGATGTGGTGCGCATCGGCACCGAGGGCGCCTATCCTCCATGGAACTTCATCAATGACAACAACGAGGTCGTGGGGTTCGAGATCGACCTAGGCAACGAGATCTGCGCGCGCGCGGGGCTGAGTTGCGAATGGGTCCTCAATGACTGGGACACGATCATCCCCAATCTGGTGGCGGGCAACTATGACGTCATCATGGCGGGCATGAGCATCACCGAGGCGCGCAGCCAGGTGATTTCCTTCACCACGAATTACCTGCCCTCGGACCCGTCGGCCTACATGGCGCTGGCAGGTACGGACCCGTCGGTGATCGATTCAGGTGTGATCGCGGTGCAGTCGAACACGGTGCAGGCCGGAGTGGTGGCCGATGGCTCGGCGACCGGGCTTGAGTTCCCGACACCGGATGAAACCATATCGGCGGTTCGCAACGGCGAGGCCGATGCAGTGCTGGCCGACAAGAATTTCCTTGCGCCCTACGTCAATGATTCCGGCGGTGAACTGGTCTTTATCGGAGACGACTTCTACCCCGGCTCGGGCACTGGCGCGGGCGTGCGTCAGTCCGACAATGAATTGCGCGAGACGCTGACCGCCATCATCGACGAGATGAAGGCCGATGGCTCGCTCAATGCGCTGATCGAGCAATGGTTCGCAGACGGCATGGCCCGCTTCTGAACAATGGATGACATGCCGGCAGGCCCGCGCAGCGGGCCTGCCGCCCCCAAGGGCACGACCTGACCCGATGTTCAGCTTCTGCACGGATCCCTCCATCCTGCCGCAATGGCAGTGGTTCGCCTGTTATCTGACAACGGCGACCCATTTCGCCTTCTATCGCGCGTTCGTCATGGTGATCATCCTGCTGATCATCACGGCGCCCATCGCGCTTGGCATGGGGCTTCTGGGGGCGATAGCGGTTCGGTCGCGGATCTGGCCGGTCTCGTGGCTGGGCAGGGGCTATGTCAATGTCGTGCGTGGTGTGCCCGATATCGTCTTCTTCATGTTCGTTCCGATCGCGCTGGGGCAGGGGATCGAATGGGTATTTCACCACATCCAGTGCCCCGACTGGGACCAGCCGATCCGGCAGGGCAACGATTTCATCGTCTGCCGCGACGCCAAGGTACCCCCGATCGGTTCCCCGGCCTGGGTGCGCGACCTCTATGCCTTCGCGATGGCCGTGATCGCCTATGCGCTCGTCTTCGGGGCCTTTGCGGCCAACACGCTCCATGGCGCGATGCAGGCCGTGCCGCGCGCGCAGGTCGAGACCGCCGAGGCCTACGGGATGAGCCGCGCGCAGGCCTTCCGCCGGGTGGTGCTGCCGCAGATGTGGATCTATGCGCTGCCGGGGCTGTCGAATATCTGGCAGATCCTCATCAAGGCCACGCCACTGCTGTTCCTGCTGGGCATTCAGGACGCGGTCTACTGGGCGCGCGAACTGGGCGGGCAGAAGACCTCGCTCTATACCTATCCGCATCCCGACTGGCGGGTGTGGTATTTCCTCGTGCTGCTGTGCTTCTACCTGTTCCTGACCTGGGGATCCGAACGGGTCTTCTCGCGCCTGTCGACGCGGCTTTCGCGCGGGCAGGCCACGGCAGCCGGCGAGCGGCTGCGAAAGGCGGCCGCATGAGTCCTGTCGCAGAATTCCTGCCCCGAATACTCCGGGGGACAAGGCGGCATAGCCCCCATGCCCGGCCTGGGGAGCGCATGACATGAGAAGCTGCGCCGAAAGCTTCGAAGGCTATATCCTGCGCGCACTTGGCCGGGCCTGGGGCGAAAGGCTGTTGCCGCGGGGACTGGACATCACGCTGTGTGACCAGCTCTTCCTGATTGCCAGCGGGCTGATCTGGACAGTCTATTTCGCAGCGCTCGCGATCTTCTTCGGCTTCTTTCTGGCAGTCGGGGTCGCGGTCGCCAGGTTCAGCGAAAACCCCTGGTTCTCGCGTCCGGCCTCGGCCTTTGTCTTCGTCTTTCGCGGCTCGCCGCTCTTCATCCAGTTCTTCTTCTGCTACTCGGCCTTCGTTCTGCTGCCGCGCTCGGGGATCGACATTCCGCTGGGTTTCATCACCCTGACCGTCAATACCTCTACGCTGACCACCGCCCAGGTAGGCGGGCTGATCGTACTGGTGCTCAATACCACGGCCTATTCGGCGGAGCTCTTCGTGGGTGCGTTGCGCTCGATCCCGAAGGGCGATCTGGAAGCAGCCGATGCCTATGGCCTGTCGGGTTTCACGAAATTCCGCCGCGTGGTCTTTCCCTCCATGCTGCGGCTGGCCTGGCCAAGCTACACCAATGAGGCGATATTCCTGACCCATTCCACCACGCTTGTCTTCCTGTCGGCCTTCCCGGCGCGCGAGCAGGCGGGCGAGGCATTCTATTACGCGCGCTATTTCGTTGATCAGACCTTCAACCCCTTTGTCGGCTATCCCATTGTCGCGGCCTATTTCATCGCGCTGACGCTCTCCATCGTGGGGCTGTTCGGGATTGCCAATCGCTACCTCAACCGCCATCTGCCACAAGAGCGCCGGGCGCGCATCCGCTTCCGGCCGCAATATCTGCGCTAGACGAGGGGTCATGCAGAATATCCGCATCGCCATTCCCGACCTCAACGGGCAGGCACGCGCGAAGCGCGTGCCTGCTTCCGCCGAGGCCAAA
>SKYA01000209.1 GCA_007128135.1 Paracoccaceae bacterium
GGCCTGCGGGCGGGGTGACGGGCAGGGCAGAACCAGACAAGAGCCGCGCCCAGTGGCGCGCGGCTTTTTTCAAGTAATGAAAAAGGATTTCATTTCTGGCTGATCGCGCCCGCCCCAGCGCGCGATTTTTTTTCGACAGATGAAATGGTTTTTCAGGCTGTCCGGAACTCGCGCATCAGGAAATCGGGCACATGGTCGCCCATGCCCACCACGCTTCCGCGCGGATCGCGCCGGGCGCGGTCGTTGCGCTCTGGCCGGCGGTCACGCGGAGCGGGGCTGGCCTCGCGCATCGCGGGCCGCTCCTCTGCCGGAGCGGCGGCGGGCTCGGCCGCCCTGGCGGGTTCAGGCCGGGCTTTGGGTGTCTCGGTGCTCTTGCTGCGGGTGGCACGTTCGGGCCGTGCGGCGCGTTCCGGCCGCTCCGAACGTTCGGGCCGATCTGCACGCGCCGGCGCTTCCATCCCCTCGGGCAGGGTACCGCGCGGCAGTTCCTTCTGGATCAGCGCCTCGATCGCGTCGAGATATTTCTGGTCCGCAGGCACCATCAGCGACACCGCCTTGCCCGAGCGCCCGGCGCGGCCTGTGCGGCCGATACGGTGGACGTAATCCTCGGGATGCGAGGGCAGGTCGAAATTGAACACGTGGCTGACCGAGGGCACATCCAGCCCGCGCGCGGCCACATCCGAGGCGATCAGCAGCCGCAGCTCGCCATTGCGGAACCGGTCCAGCGTGCGGGTGCGCACTGACTGGTCAAGGTCGCCATGGATCGGCGCGGCGTCGAACTTGTGCTTGATCAGCGACTTGGCAAGGACATCGACCTCGACCTTGCGGTTGCAGAAGATGATCGCGTTCTCAAGCTTGTCACCTTCGGCCCTGATGATCGCGCGCAGCGCGTCGCGCTTGGCCTTGGCGGCCATGTCGCGCCGCGTGGGCGCAAGCTGGATCAGTTCCTGCGCGATGGTCTCGGAGGCCGTCGCCTGCCGCGCCACCTCGATTCGCACGGGATTCGACAGGAAGGTATCGGTCACGCGCTCGATCTCGGGCGCCATGGTGGCGGAATAGAAAAAGGTCTGGCGGGTAAAGGGGGTCAGCCCGAAGATACGCTCGATATCGGGGATGAACCCCATGTCGAGCATGCGGTCGGCCTCGTCCACGACCATGACTTCGACGCCGGTCAGCAGAAGCTTGCCGCGCTCGAAATGATCCAGCAGGCGGCCCGGCGTGGCGATCAGCACATCCACGCCCCGGTCGATCAGCTTGTCCTGCTCGCCAAAGGCGACGCCCCCGATCAGGAGCGCCTTGGTCAGCCGCGTGTGTTTCGCGTAAGTGTCGAAATTCTCCGCCACCTGCGCGGCGAGTTCCCGTGTGGGCGCCAGCACCAGGCTGCGCGGCATCCGCGCCCGCGCGCGTCCGCGCCCCAGCCGTGTTATCAGCGGCAACACGAAAGAGGCGGTCTTGCCGGTCCCGGTCTGCGCAATCCCCAGAACGTCGCGCCCTTCGAGCGCATGCGGGATGGCCTGTGCCTGGATCGGGGTGGGGGTGGTGTAGCCAGCTTCGTCGATGGCTTTCAGGACCTTGGGGTCCAGCTTCAGGTCGGAAAATTGGGTCATTTGCGTCCATATGTTACGGCATCGGGCCGTAATCGGTTATGGGACGCCTGATCTTCGCGCCCCGCTTGCAGGATGTCGCCTGTTGCAACATTGCGCTGCGCGTAACGCATTTTGCCGCGAAGGTCAATAATCACGGGGTTTTGCCGCAGCGTAGCGATGGTCCGGCCGGCTGCGGCCAGCGCAAGAGGGCTGTTGCAGGGGCCAGCGTTCCGCGCTATTGGTCAGCGCGCTGGTCACGCGGGTGTGGCGGAACGGTAGACGCAGAGGATTCAAAATCCTCCGCCGCAAGGCGTGAGAGTTCGAGTCTCTCCACCCGCACCAGCAAGATATTTCCGACAGTTCCGGGCCGCGGGCGCCACCATGCCCGGCATGGCAAAGGCCGCGCCTGTGCGGCGCGGCCCCGGTGGCCCTGTCGGCGCGCAGCCTCATTTCGCGGCGTTCTTCTTTGCCTCGGCGGCCTTGCGCACGGCCTCGGAGGTCTCGGACGAATGCCCTGAAGGGGCCGGTGCGACCGACGCGGGGGTGGGTTTTGCTATCGCCTCGCGATTGGTCTGCAGCGGGTCGTCCTGGCGCTGCACCGAGCCTTCGAAATGCGCACCCGATTCGATGGCGATCGTCTTGTGGATGATGTCGCCTTCGACCTGCGCCGAAGAGGTCAGGCGCACCTTCAGCCCGCGCACGCGCCCGATGACGCGTCCGTTGATGACGATGTCATCGGCCACGATCTCGCCCCGGATGGTCGCGGTCTCGCCCACGGTCAGCAGATGCGCGCGGATGTCGCCATCGACGATTCCCTCGATCACGACATCGCCGGTGGTCTTGATATTGCCCGTGATCGTCAGATCCGCCGCCAGCACCGAGGCTGCGGGCTTGGACTTGGTGACATGGGTTCCGGCCGGCTCCGCACTGCTGCTGCTGGAGCGCAGGAAGGAGGGCGTTGTCTCTACGGGCTTGGCGGGGGGTTTTTCAGCCGCTTTCGGCCCGGGTTCGTTGATGCGACTCTTAGAAAACATTATCTCCAGCCCTTACATAGGTGATTGGGTTCACTGGCCGACCATTGACCCGCACCTCATAGTGCAGATGCACCCCGGTCGACGCTCCGGTGGTGCCCATACCACCAATTCTCTGCCCGCGCGAGACCCTTTGTCCGACCCGCACGTCGATCGAGTTCAAATGCGCGTAATAGGTCTCGATGCCGAAATCATGCGTGATGACGACCAGATTGCCGTAACCACCCTGCCGCCCGGCCTGTTTCACCACTCCATCGGCGCTGGCCAGGATCGGCGTGCCGCGCGACCCGGCCCAGTCCAGCCCGTTATGCATGGTGCTGCGCCCGGTCAGCGGATGGCGGCGCATTCCGAAGCCTGATGTCTGGCGCACGGTCCTGGCATTGACCGGGCGCGCCACCGGCAGTCGGTCTATCCCGCGGCGATAGGCATCCACATCGGCCATGCGTTCGAGGATTGCATTGGCGCGGGCGATGTCCGATCCGGGCGTGATCGTGCCCGAGGTCGAAATCGCGATCGGGCGCAGCGAGGCGGTCTGCGAATTCGCCCCCTGCCGCACCAGTCGCCGGATCTGGTCGGATGACACGCCCGCGCTGCGGAAGACGCGTTCCATCGGGCCGATCACCTGTTCGAGCGCTTCTTCAAGCTGGCTGAAGATCACATGGTTGCGGTCTTTCAGAAGCTCGTTTTCCATGGCCAGGTGGCGGGCCTGGTTCCGCGCCTGTTCGGCGTCCATGCCCAGGTCATGGGTATTCCGGTTAACGCGCGCCATCGCGGTGAGCATGTAGTCGAGCATTTCCTCGTTGTCGCGCGAGCGGTCGGCGGCGGTGCGGGTCGAGCCGGTCTCGACCTCAAGCGTGCGCGTCACTTCGGCAAGGCGCGCACGGGCCTCGTCACGTTCGCGCGTCACACGGCGGATGGTGCCATGGATGGTGTCGATCCCGGTTTCGAGTTCCAGCCGCCGCTCTTCCGAGGCAAGAAGCTGCATCTGCATTTCGGAAATCCGTTCCATCGCCTCGGCGAAACGGGCGTGCGCGGCCTCGGTCTCCTGCGCGCGGGCGTCGCGCTCGGCGGCCAGCAGGTTCAGGCGCTGCTCGTAATTGGCCTGGTCGCGCAGCGCCTGGTCGCGCAGCGAGCCCGAACCGATCACGTCCATCAGCAGGATCGAGGTGGCAATCACCGCCCAGGCAAAGAACAGCGACACACCGGTCAGCGCGACGGCCTGGGTTGCGGGGCGCAGGCGCACGAAGCGCGTTGTCTTGTCGGAGCGAAGGAAAAGGCGCTGTTCCGGCAGGTGGCTTTCGAGCCGCTGGTTCAGTCGAACAAAGTGACGTCTCAAGGTTACCGTCCTGTCTGTTTCTCGAATTTGCTCACGGTCCGGGCACTTCTCAAGATTGGACACTCGTACTGCGTGCACCGCTGGAGGCCGGCATGTGCGGCGTGACGGTCACGGGTCTTATTCCCTGTAGCGGAGGATTGTTGCGAGAGGCAACAAAGATGTGGACTGTTGCAGCGGCGCATCAGGCCGCGGGCCGGGAATCAGCGAAAACTTGCCGACGCGGCGCCGGAACGGCGTGCGGGACAGGTCCCGCGGGAGCCTGCGGCGCGCTGCGTGTCGGCGCGGTCGGGTGCGATTCGCGTGGGCCGGGATCAGACCGGTTCGGTCAGCGGCCAGTAGAAATCGGGGGGCAATCCGGCCTGCGCACGCTTTTCCTCGTTGAAGGGGGGTTTCAGCGGGCTGCGGAAATAGCGTCGCACCAGTTCGAGGAACACGGGCTGCGGGTCGAGCCCCTGCCGCCCGCAGAGGAAATTGAACCATTTCGAGCCATAGGCGACATGACTCACTTCCTCGGCATATATCACGCGCAGCGCCTCGACGACGCCCGCCTCGCCCGCGCGCTCGAAGACCTCGATCATCCCCGGCGTCACGTCCAGTCCGCGCGCCTCGAGCACCATCGGCACCACGGCCAGCCGCCCCAAGATATCGCCTGCCGTATCCTCGGCCGCGCGCCACATGCCGGCATGGGCGGGCAGCGCGCCGTAACGGCTGCCCATGGATTCGAGACAGTCGCAGATCAGGTTGAAGTGCTTGGACTCTTCATCCGCTGCCTTGACCCAGTCATCATAGAATCCGGGCGGCATGTCGATATCGTGAAAGCGTGCGACCAGATCCCAGTGCAGATCGACCGCGTTAAGTTCGATATGTGCAATAGAATGCAGAAGCGCAACGCGCCCTTGCGGGCTGCCGGGGCGGCGGCGGGGCACGTCGCGCGGGTCGAGCAACTCGGGGCGCGCGGGCCGGGCCGGGCGGTCGGGGGGCGTGGCGTTGCCCAGCGGCAGCGA
>SKYA01000091.1 GCA_007128135.1 Paracoccaceae bacterium
CTCGATATCTGACATTATTGAGCGGTACAAAAAGTTAGATAGGTTGATTGCAAGTTTGAGGATTGACGCATCAAACTACAAGACAAGAGTTCAGCTAGGTAAGTCTTTTTTAAGAGAGAAGGGTGGGATATTAATTCACATAAATCGTGATGGAGAACCTGTTTTTGGAGGTGGTGGCCATCACAGGTTTGGAATCTGTCGTTATCTTGAAATACCTCTCGTGCCAGCACAGTTGGGTCATGTTCACGATTCGGCGGTGAAAAGTGGTGTTTGGAGAATGATTTCTGAACGCAAGTTCGAGATATGAACGAGTGAGCTTCTTATGATCCCCTACGGCCGTCAGATCATCAGCGATGACGATATCGCCGCGGTGACGGATGTGCTGCGCTCCGACTTCCTGACGCAGGGGCCGGTGGTGCCACGATTCGAGCAGGCGGTGGCCGCGCGGGTGGAAGCAACCCATGCCGTAGCGGTCAATTCCGCCACCTCTGCATTGCACATTGCCTGTCTCGCGCTTGACCTTGGCCCGGGCGATCTGCTCTGGACCTCGCCCATCACCTTTGTCGCCTCGGCCAATTGCGCGCGCTATTGCGGGGCGGAGGTGGATTTCGTCGATATCGACCCCGAGACCTTCAATCTCTGCCCCGATGCTCTGGAGCGGAAACTCGCCATCGCGCGCGCCGCAGGCCGTCTGCCGAAGATCATCGTGGCGGTCCATATGTGCGGCCAGTCGCCCGACATGACGCGAATAAGCGCCCTTGCGCGCGCCCACGGGGTGGGGCTCATCGAGGATGCCAGCCATTCCATCGGAGCCGATTACCTTGGCGCGCCGGTCGGCAATTGCGCGCATTGCGACATCACCGTTTTCAGCTTTCACCCGGTCAAGATCATCACCACCGCCGAGGGCGGCATGGCCCTGACCAATGACGCGCAACTTGCCGCGCGCATGGAGCGGTTGCGCAGCCACGGGATCACCCGCGACCCGGATCTGATGACCCACGCGCCCGATGGCCCCTGGTATTACCAGCAAATCGACCTGGGCTGGAACTACCGCATGACCGAGATGCAGGCAGCGCTGGGGCTTAGCCAGATGGCGCAGCTTGACGTCTTCATTTCTCGTCGTCGCGCCCTGGCCGATGCCTATGACGCGGCGCTGGCGGGGGTGCCGCTGCACCTGCCGGGGCGGCAGGCCGGGGCAGCGTCAAGCTGGCATCTCTATGTGATCCGGCTTGATGACGCCACCCGCCACCGCAGCGTTTTCGAGGCGCTGCGCGCAGCCGGCATCGGGGTAAACCTGCATTACATCCCCGTCCACCTGCAGCCGTATTACCGGGCACTTGGCTTTGCGCCCGGCGATTTCCTGACCGCCGAAGACTACTACTCCCGCGCCATCTCGATCCCGCTGCATGCCGGGTTGACGGATGAGGAGCAGGGAAGCGTCGTCGCAGCACTCAAGGAGGTATTGTGACGCTCTTTACGTCCCAAAGGCTCCGGTTCCGGGAGTTGCGGCCAGAGGACGCGAGTCCGGCCTATATCGGCTGGCTGAACGACCCCGCGATCAATCGCTATCTGGAAACCCGCTTCAGCCCGCAAGATGCGGACAGCGTGCGCGCCTTCGTCACGGCGCAGGCGGCCAACCCTGACATTTTCCTGCTGCGCATCGACCAGACAGAAAGCGGCACTCATATCGGGAATATCAAGCTCGGCCCCATCAACAGGAACCATTCGAGCGCGCATATCTCGCTTCTGATCGGCGCACGCGATATGCACGGGAAAGGCTACGCGACCGAGGCCATCCGCGCCGTAACGCAATGGGGATTCTCGGAGCATGGGCTCATGCGGATCGAGGCCGGATGCTATGCCGACAATCTCGGTTCGCTGCGCGCTTTTCTAAAGGCGGGGTACACGGTCGAGGGCTTCATGCGCTCTGCTGTCAATATAACCGGGAATGTGCGCAGCGGTGTCTTCTGGTTTGCGCGTCTGGCAACGGACCCCGCTGCATGACGCCTCGCCTCGCGCTTGGCACTGTTCAGTTCGGCATGGCCTACGGCATCGCCAATTCCACTGGGCGCCCTGATGTGCAGACCGTGGCCGATATCCTGGCGCGCGCCCGCGCAGGCGGAATTGACATGCTGGACACGGCCATTGCCTATGGCGAGGCAGAGACAGTGCTGGGCCGCATCGGCCTCGCGGGCTGGCGGGTGGTCACCAAGCTGCCTGCCGTCCCCGAAGACATCACCGATATTGCTGGCTGGATGGAGGCGCAGGTCACGGGCAGCCTGAGCCGGCTGGGCATCACGCGACTGCACGGGCTCATGCTGCATGATCCCGCGCAGATGCACGGCACCCGCGCCGGGATGATCGCCCGCGCGCTGCACGGAATGGCCGCGCAGGGACTGGCCGAGCGTATCGGCGTGTCGATCCAGCGACCCGATCACGACCTGCCCGCCGTACTGGATCATATGGTGCCGGGCCTGATCCAGTCTCCGTTCAACCTGCTTGACGACACCCTGGCCCGGGCAGGATGGGCTGCGCGCTTGCATGCGATGGGCTGCGAGATTCACACGCGATCGGCCTTTCTGCAGGGTCTGTTGCTTATGCCGCCCTCCGATCGGCCTGTATGGTGTGCGCGCTTCGCCGGATACTGGCAGATCTGGGATCACTGGCGCGACCGTCATGACCTGTCCGCTCCGGCCGCATGCATGCGTTTCGTGCGCGCCTGCCCGGATATTGACTGCATCGTGCTCGGGGTGGACAGTGTCACGCAGCTTGATGACCTGCTCGCGACCGGAGTTGCTCCCCTGCCGGATCTGCCAGCCTGGCCGCGCCCCGTCGATGATGACCTGATTACCCCCTCCAGATGGCCCGTGAAATGACGACAATCGCCCTGATACAGGCCCGCATGGGCTCGAACCGCCTGCCCGGCAAGGTGCTGCGCCCGATCGCAGACCGTCCGATGATCGACTGGGTCCTGACCCGCGCCAGCCGCGCCCAGAGCCTTGATCGCGTCGTGCTGGCCACCTCGGACCATCCTCGCGACGATATGCTGGCCGATCATGTGCGCAAGCTTGGCTATGAGGTCACGCGCGGGTCCGAAAGCGATGTGCTGGACCGTTTCGCGCGTGCCGCCGAAGCGACCGGGGCGGATATCCTGGTGCGCATCACGGCCGATTGCCCGTTGATCGACCCCGGTCTGATAGACGCAGTCGTGGCGCTGCGCGCGCGTGAAGCCGCCGACTATGCCAGCAATACAGACCCCGCCAGCTTTCCCGACGGGCTGGATGTCGAGGTGTTCACGGCATCAGCACTGGCGAGAGCCGCGTCCGGGGCAACCCGCCCCCATGACCGGGAACATGTTACGCCCTACCTGCGCCGAGACCCGTTCCGGCGCGCCGTGCTGTGCCATGACACGAACCTCGCGGGGCTGCGCTGGACAGTAGACGAGGCGGACGATCTTGCTGTGATCGACCGGCTGGCCCGCGCCATGGGGCGCGACGATTTCACCTGGAAAGAGGCGCTGGCCCATTGGCAAGCGCATTCCGACATGTTTGCAGACAATTCGGGCATCGCCCGGAACGCGGGGACACGCATGGGCAGTGGTCAGAAATTGTGGAAACGCGCCAAGCAGATCATCCCGGGCGGCAACATGCTGTTGTCCAAGCGCGCAGAGATGTTCCTGCCGGACCAGTGGCCCGCCTATTTCAGCCGTGCGCAAGGCTGCACGGTCTGGGACATGGACGGGCGCGCGCTGACCGATATGAGTCTGATGGGGGTGGGAACCAATACGCTGGGCTATGGCCATGCGGAAGTGGACGCCGCCGTTCGCGCGGTGATCGATGCCGGCAACATGTCCACGCTCAACGCCCCCGAGGAAGTCTGGCTCGCCGAAAGGTTGATTCAGATTGCCCCATTTGCCGACATGGTGCGCTTCACCCGCTCTGGCGGCGAGGCCAATGCCGTGGCAATCCGCATTGCCCGCGCTTCCAGCGGTCGCGACGGGGTTGCAGTCTGCGGTTATCACGGTTGGCACGACTGGTATCTGTCGGCCAATCTGGGCACTGATGACAGCCTGGCCGGGCATCTGCTGCCGGGGCTGGACCCGGCGGGCGTGCCAAAGGCTTTGCGCGGTGTCGTGCATCCGTTCAACTACAACGACCTGCCCGCGCTGGAAGCGATCATCGCACGCGGCGATATCGGCGTGATCAAGATGGAGGTGGTGCGCAATGCCGAACCTGTCGATGGGTTCCTGCACAAGGTGCGCGATCTGGCCACGCGCCACGGCATTGTGCTGATCTTCGATGAATGCACCTCTGGTTTCCGCGAAACATTTGGCGGGCTTTACCTGAAATACGGCGTCGAGCCCGATATGGCCGTTTTCGGCAAGACGCTGGGCAACGGATACGCCATCAATGCCGTGCTCGGGCGCCGTGCCGTGATGGAGGCCGCGCAGACGACCTTCATTTCCTCGACCTTCTGGACCGAACGCATCGGCCCGGCCGCTGCGCTCAAGACGCTGGAGGTGATGCAACGCGAACGCTCCTGGGAACAGATCACCGCGGCCGGGCGCAGTATCCGCGCGAGCTGGCAGGAACTGGCGGACCGGCATGGCCTGACCATCAGCCATTCCGGACTGCCCGCGCTGGCGACCTTCAGCTTTGATGGGGCCAATGCGCTGGCTTACAAGACACTGATGACACAGGAGATGCTGAAAGCAGGCTGGCTGGCCGGACCCGGCAGCTATGCCTGCCTTGCCCATACCCCCGAGGTGATCGCGCGCTACGCTCAGGCGCTTGACCCGGTCTTTGCGCTGATCGCCCAATGCGAGGATGGGCGCGATGTCATGGCCTTGCTGGAGGGGCCGGTCTGCCATGCAGGGTTCCGGCGGATCAACTGATGCGAATCGCCTTTCGCGCAGATGCCTCGGTCGAAATCGGCACCGGCCA
>SKYA01000058.1 GCA_007128135.1 Paracoccaceae bacterium
GTCAGACCGGCGCTTTCGTCTTTCACCACCCCGAATCCGGGACGACCTGCGCGGGCACGGTCAATCAGGCCAATGGCATGGGGCATTCCGCTGCCATCTGGGCGATGCTGCGGGTTATTCGTGCGGCACGGGGCTGAGCGGCGACCCGCAAGGCACCGTTCACGGCAGCACCAGAACCACCGCCATGCCGAAGATCAAGATATCCTGCACGAAATGGATACCCCAGGGCAGCAGGAAGCCGCGCGTCTCGATCATAGCGCGGCACAGGAACCAGCCCAGCACCGAGGCCAGCACCACACCCGCCACGCCACTTGGTGCGCCGTAGTAATGAGCGATGCCGAAGAACACGCCTGCGAACAAGGCCAATGCGCCGGTCGGCAGCACACCGCGCAACGGGCCGCAGATTGCATTGCGGTAGATCACGCCCTCCAGAAAGGCGTTGAGCGCGGCCAGAAGCAGGATCGCGGGCAGCATCGGCAGCAGATACTGCATCCGCGGCGAACTGCCCCCGCCAAACACGGTGACCAGCACCCCGGCAAAGGTTCCCAGGGCAATCAGCAGCGCCGCTACGGGGGCCAGCACATGCCAGCGCAACCCGTCGCCGCCCAGCCGCAAGAGCGCCATGCGCCCCACTGGCGCCGACAGCCTGCCGACCCCAAAATACGCCTTTGCTGGCCCACGGCAGACGACCAATAGCACCGCTGCAACCGGAACCGCGATCAGTGCCTTCTGCGCGATGCCGAGCGCGATGACATCGAACAGCCCGCCATCCATGGCGGTCAGCCCCTGCAGCGCGCGGCGCAGCCCCACAATGCCGACTGCGGATTGCGCCAGCACGATCACCAGCAATACCAGTGCCAGCCCCGCGAAGACGCGCAACCGCGCCCAGCGCCATAACACCAGCGCGGCCAGCCCAAGGACGATTGCGCGCGCGACAACCAGCCAGCCCGGCACCGCCCCGAACCATTCGCGCGCAAGGATCGTGGCAAGGTCCGATCCGACCAGCACCAGCGCGGCGGCCAGAAGCAGCTTAGCGACCGTCGGCAACGGAATCACGATCAAAGCCAGCGCGCGGCAGGTTGCCGACCAACAGCGCCGCGCCAGTCACCAGCAGGATATCTATGGCGACCCGCAGGAAGGAATCGAGCGCTGCATCAGGAAAGACCATTGGCACGAAGGCCATGAATAGCACCCAGTTGGCCCCGAAAATACCGACCCCAAAAGCCAGCGCAGCCCCTGTTCGCGACTTCCCGCGCATTACATCCGTCAAGGCGAGGTACAGCACGCCGACAGCGACCCCCATGGCAAAAGGCCAGATCAGGCTGGGCAGCAGCCGCTCGGCCAGTCCCGAGTCGATGATCGCCAGCATCTGCACCCCGGTGCGGCCCACCCCATAGACCAGCGCAAAGACGATCAGCACGGGCCAGACAGGGAGGGTCACCCGCCCCGGCGCGCCACCGCTACCCTCAGCCAGCGTCCAGCCAAGAAGCATGATCATCAGGGCAATCGGCACCGCATCGGCTAGTCCCATCGCCAGCTCGCCCATCAGCGGCGAGCCCAGCAGGCCCACACCTTCGAACATCGCCACAAGGATCACCAGCGCAAGCGCACGCCCGTAGCGCAGCCCCTTTGCCCGACCGCTGCCCGCCATGCGCCGCGCCCAGAACAGGAACACCAGTCCCATGCCGGTGAAGGCCAGCGCAATCCAGACCGCCGCCACTGTGGAAAATCCAAAATGGTTGACCAGTGGACTGAAGGCTGACGGCATCGGCATCAGATCGCCAGCGGCCATGTGCATCCAGACATCCAATGCGCCACAAAGCGCGACGATCAGCAGAAAGATGATGATTCGGATCATGCGCGCTCACTCCCCGGACCCGCGATGTGACTTTATGCGCCTTCACATGCGCCTTCAGCGCTCAGAATAGAAAGATGCCGCCAGCGTGGACATGACGCAGGTCATTGCCATCCCTTGGGCCGAGAGTCATGCTTGTGAAAATCACCGGCTGGGATAGCCATCTGGGGTCACCATGCTGCTCTTCCTTGCCGTGCTTGCCGTGCAGATATTGCTGCCGATCCTGCTGATCGTCGGTCATGCGACCCTGCGCTTGGCCACGACACCGGGGCTATGGTTGCGCACAGCATCACTCTTGGGCCTGTGCGGCTTGCTGGCGCTGATCGGATTCTGGGCGTTGCCAACCTGGTGGACACCTTATGTGCTAATACTTCTGGCCGCTCTGGCCACATGGCGCGCCGCCCGGCTCTTGGGACGCCACGGCCTGCATCCGGGGAGCTGGCGACGACGCGGCGAAATTGCGCTGTCAACCGCTCTCCTGACGCTGGCGCTGCTGGCGCTGCCAGGCGTGATCGGTGGTGGGCGACAAGTGCCGCCCGATGCCGTCGACATCGCCTTTCCGCTGGAGCCGGGGCGCTATCTGGTGATGAATGGCGGGCATCATCCGCCGCTCAACGCCCATTTCATGACCCTCGATGACCCGACGCTGGCGGAGTATCGCGGCCAGAGCTTCGGGGTGGACCTGATCGGCATCGACCGGATCGGCTGGCGCGCCACGACCCCGCTGGGCACCGAGAACCCCGCCGATTACCTGATCTTCGGCAAGCGTGTGCTGGCGCCCTGCGACGGCACGGTCATTCATGCCGTGGGCGACATGCCCGATCTGCCGGTGCCGGAGGTTGACACTGTGGACAGGGGCGGCAACGAGTTGCTTATCGACTGCGGCGCAGTGCAGGTCTAGCTGGCGCATTTGCGACAAGGCTCGTTGCGTGTCGATGTCGGCGATGCGGTGACAACCGGCACCACACTGGCAAGGTCGGCAATTCCGCCCATTCGGGCGAGCCGCATCTGCACATCCATGCCCAGCGCGGCACCGACCCGGGAGCGCCCCTGAACGGTGAGCCGCTGCCTGTCACTTTTGACAGGGTGTTTCCGCTGAAGAATGCGAGGATAATACGCGATTAGTCTGACCCGCGCTTTCCGGCCACATCGGGGAGCATGCGCGTGTATAGCACAAATCTCGACTTGAGTCCGGGCCGTCGAGGCCCCCTGTGTCATGCCGAAGATCTTTTTGGCAATCTGGCCCGAGTATCCGCAAGGCGCGTGATCTGTGGCTGCTTGGCCATGACTGCGCCCCGATTTCGACTCCCGGATTCGCGAGCCATGCGTCACAACAAAAGATGCCGAAGCAAATGCAACGCCGTGGCCATGAGCATACAACGATTCCTGTTTTTGGCACCGGCATCGGCCAGCCTGTCCTATCGGATCGGCTCTGTCTGCAGAAGTAACTCGGAGCGCTGATGGCTCAGCCCTCTAGGCAAACCACGCATGAATTGATGGCCCGGGGCTTACAGTAAAGGTTATCTGCCAGCAGAAAGCTCGGTCCGGTCCGGGCACAAGCGCGGTCTGGGTGACATGGATGTGCTGTGCATCTACACTGTTCCCGCTGATCGGGGTGCAGCGGGTCAGACCCAGCCATAGTTCGGGCGAGATGCCAGTTTTTGTCCGGGTCTCGAAGGCCGCTCGCGGTGATCCGTTCCGCATCTTAACGACAGAAGAAAAAGAGGCAGCGCATATGGGAAACAATCCTGAATCTGCAACTCCGGAGGTCTTGTCCAACGACGCGTTGCAGGGACTCGGAGACCGCGCCGACGCTCCGGTATTCTGGCCGCTGCGGCTGCAGCAACGCCACGCGCTGCCAGGTCTTGCCGGAAGCATTGTCGCCGTTTCGTTTCTGCTGTTGGCCTGGGCTGCGGCCGGCGGCCTGCGTATCGCGCCCCTGGACACCGGACAGGTGGGAGAAGCCCTGTTCTTCGCGCTGTCGCTCGGTCTGATCGTTGAGCTGGCCGCACTCATTCCGCGCGCGGCGCAGGGCGATCTGGATGCACTGGCCAGCGAACTGACCATCGAGCTGACCCATATCGAGCGTCTGAAAGCCGCGCTGATCCGGTATCAGACCGGTGATGTTGCCGTGAACGCGACCATCGGGCTCGCGATCGGCGTCCTGCATGTGGCGCTGCTCGGGTCGGGCTGGGCGGCTGCATCAGGCGATCCGCTGGCCATTGTTCTGGCCCTTGGCACCGTGGCGCTCTGGGCGATGATGGTGCAGACCGGAACCCTGTTCGTTGCCAATGCCCGGCTTTTCGCGCGTCTCGGGCGCAGCGGGGTGCGGGTGGAAATCCTCATGCTCGACCGATTGCGTCCCTTTGCCAGCGCTGCCCTGCGACCGATGCTTCTGGTGATGGTGCTGCTTGCGGCCTATCCGCTGATGCTTCTGGGCACCGCAGAGTCAGAGGCCTCTGCCGCCATAGGGCCTGTTGCGACAGCGCTTCTCGCGTTGGCGATGTTGTGGCTGCCCCTGCGCGGTCTGCACGCGCGCATCCGCGAAGCGCGCGCGTTGCAGATCCAGCGGGTTGACGCTGCGATTGCCGAAGCGCTGCGCGCTGTTGACAAGCATGGCGTGCCGGATCAGCCGCAGCGGGTGGAAGCGCTCATCGGGCTGCGCAACCGGATGTTAGCGGCCCCTGCCCTGCCTATCGGACTGGGCGGTATCGGGCGCGGCCTGCTTTACCTCTCCCTGCCAGTGGCCACTTGGGGCGGCAAAGGCTTCGCCGAGGCACTGCTGAACTGGCTGTTCTGACGCCCCGCCCCTCTGACCAGCGCGGACAGCGGCAACAAAGCCCTTGTTGCGGCTTCGATTCCGCTTTCAGATCGGGCGGCTGTCAAGGGCAGGTTGCGGTTCAGGCTCGACAGGAGCGTGCGAATGCCGCAGTCATGGCACATGACGAAACGGAAAATCCTGAGCGACAGTCTGTCCTCGTTTGTGATTTGCGCGCTCATGATGCTGGTCTCGGCCATGACACTGCGCGCAGACCCGCTTGGCGCGCAGCTGGAACGCCAGATCCCCCTGCTGATGGAACGCCATGGCGTGGCCGGAGTGAACGCAGTGATCCTTCGTGAGGGGCGCGAGGTCTGGGCCGGGTCCTTCGGCATGGCCGATCCCGAGGCCGGTATCGCGATGACCCGCGAAAGCGTGTTTCGGGTCGAATCTATCTCCAAGCCCGTCACCGCTTGGGGGGTGATGCGGCTTGTCGAACGCGGCGAAGTCGCGCTTGATGACGTGGTCTGGGACCATATCACCTCATGGGCACCGCCCCCCGGAACGCCTGAAATGACCATCCGCCAGTTACTGAGCAACAGCGCCGGGCTCGGCATTGGCGATTTCACTGCGCGCCACCCGCCCGGTGCGGCCCTGGCCCTGCGTGCAGCGATGGAGCGCGATTTCGAGGTGATCGACGCGCCCGGCGCGGCGTTTCACTATTCCAATATCGGCTTCAACCTGCTCGAGATCCTGATCGAGGATGTCTCGGGACAGGATTTCGGCGATTTCATGAGTGAGATGGTCCTGACGCCGCTCGGGGCCGGGCAGGCCAGCTTCGACTGGAGCCCGGCTTTGGCGGAACGGATGCCGGTCGGACACGACTTGCAGGCACAGCGGATCGCACCGCATGTTTATCCCGCGCGCGCCTCGGGCGGGCTTCTGGCCGATAGCGACGACCTCGCCCGCTTCGTCCTGGCCGGGATGGACGCGCCTCATCGCACTGCGGAGGACGGATTGCCCGATGCGCTGCTGGCGCTGATGCACACCGCGCAGGTGCCGGTGGGCGGGGTTTACGGCGTTGTCAGCGATGGCTACGGACTGGGCCACTTCACCGAAACCCTGTCGGATGGCCGCACTGTGGTCTGGCATGGCGGGCAAGGCTATGGCTGGATGTCGCATTTCCACCTTGTGCCCGAGAGTGGCGATGCGATCATCCTGCTGACCAACAGCCAGCGCGCCTGGCCGCTCTTTGCCGCGGTACTGCGCGCGTGGTCGGGCGCGTTGGGGGTGGCGCCCGTGGGCATGGCGCGGGTGGTGCATTTCTGGACACTCGGCCTTGTGCTGACGCTGTCGCTCGCGCTCGGAGCAGCGGCACAGGCGCTACGGTTGGCCATCGGCTGGCGGCGCGGAAGGCGGCGATGGCAGCGCCCCACGCTGGCACGCAACGTGCTCGCGCTCGGCGGCGGGGGTCTCATCGCCATCGTGGCATGGGCAGCGATGCAGGAGTATCTGATCATCGACTCCGTCCTGCCCGGGCTGAGTCTCTGGCTGGGGCTGGCAAATGCTGCAGCGGGGCTGATGCTGCTGCTCAGCGCGCTCTTCGCCCCGCACCGCAGCTGACAGTCACCAGATCGAACCATTCGGCGGCCAGTTCGACGGGCGTGTTCAGATCATGCGCGCCAGAGATCAGCAGCATCGGCACCGGCATCACGGGCAGTTCGGCGATCAGGTCGCGGGCGCGGCAGTCAGGCCACATCGGACCGCTGCCCCGGTTTGCGCCATCGAGCAAGCGCCACAGGTCACCAAGGCTGTATTCGGGCGCACGGATCAGCAGGACCGCCAGCCGCCATGTCGGCACATTCATGCCACCACCGTAGCGGTCAAGCATCTGCATCATCTCCACATAGGCGGAATGCTCCATCAGCGCCTCGGGCGTGGTGTCCTCAAGCCAGCGCAGGTCAGCTGCATTCCCGCCTGCCCGGATCAACGGTGCGAAGCGCTCCAGTGTCAGTGCGATCCCACGCGCGGTGTTCACCTGCTGTCCAACCCCGATGTAACCGCCATAGTCCCCGGGCCAGTGCGCCGCCAACCGCGCGCCCAGCATCGTGCCTCAGGAATGGCCCAGCACAAGGATGCGCTCGCTCCCAAGCCGCGCCTGTAATTAGCGCGTGACCTCATGCGCGTCCTGCAGGAACTGCTCCAGCGTCATCGTTGCCGGGTCGAAGTCGCGCGGGTTCAACTTGCCCGCGCCGCGCTGGTCCCAATGCACGACAACGAAATCGCGCTCAAGCGCCCGCGCGGTGGCATGCGCAAGCGACATCTGCGCCGCCCCCGGCCCACCATTCAGCCACAGAAGCACCGGGGCGGATCGGTCCTGCCCCCGGATCAGCAGCCATTGCGTCATCCCCCCGATCTCGACCGGTTCCAGAACGGCGATGGGATCGGGGCCGGTGATCGCAGGCGTGCGCCCCGGCAGCGCCTTCCATGCCAGTCCGAGACTTGCCGCGAGCAGGACGAGGAGCGCTGTGCGACCGATCATTGGGCCGCCCCTTTCACCTTCAATCGGTGCCAGAACGGCCAGATCAGCGCCGCCGGGCCGAAGCCCATCAGCGCATAGAGCGCCAGATCGGAGGGCAGGAACGATCCCTCGAAGAAGGCCAAAGTGTAGAGCGTGCCGAGGAACACCGAGACGCCCAGCACCGCCACCTTCATCAGCATCGGGATCGCCAGCAGGTCGCCCAGCGGGCTGCCGCGCCAGAGCAGCCAGGCCGTCAATCCAGTCAATGGCAGGGCGAAGGCCGGATCCAGCACGAAGATCGTCTGCCCCGGCAGCGGTTGGCGCGCGGCGATTGCGGGCAGAAGTTGCGACAGCCAGAGCGCCGTGAACAGAACCACCAGCACCCCGAACAGCCGGCCACCGCGCGGCGCGGCGGCGGGCGGCGCGCGCTGGTCAGCGCGGCAGCTTCGGCGGCGCGCACGAACAAGATTGCAGCCAGAACGCTTGCGGCCAACACCGCCAGATAAAGCGGATAGGCCGGGTTCATGACCCGGTCCAAACTGTAAAGGCCGTAGGCATAGATCAGATAGCCGATCAGCCCCGCCCAGATCAGCCAGCCCTTTGTCCAACCCTGCCGCAGCCGCCAGTTCACCGCCAGAAGGGCCAGCGCGGCGGGTGTCGAGAGCGCGTCCTGACTCCTGCGCCTGGGCGCAGATGGTCAGGAACAGCGGCATAGGGGTCGGGCAGGATCAGCGCTGCCCCGACAGCCGCCAGCGTCAGCAGGGCGGCGGCGTCGGAAAGCCGCCAGAGGATCGGTGCGGGAGCAAGAGTGATCATGGCAAACTCCTCATGCTGTGTTTCTGGACACGCTAGCTGCCGCCATGTCTGTGGGCATCGATAACAGTGGCCAAGCCCTCTTTGAACGGGGTCGCAACAACTCCGAAACGCCGGGTGAATTTGCTGCTATCCACAAAATAAGGCCGGTCCCATTGAAACCGCATTTCTTCCAGTTCAGAAAGGATCGGAATGAACAGCCCCAGAGAGCGCCGCAGCAGGTCGGGCATCACAGTCACGCGCAGTGGAATATCCGCGATCTCTGCAGCCATCGCCAGCAACTCGCGGGTCGTGCGCGTGGGCGCGTTGGGGACATGCCAAGCCTGCCCCCAATCCGCGTCACCGGCATCGATCAGATGCACGATTGTGCGCGCAAAATCAGGGACATAGGTGAAATCATGAGGGTGATCGACCGGTAAGGCCATCTGCGCCGGTTTGCCGTGCAGCAGTCGCGCGATCCCTTGGCCCACCAGCATCGAATTCTGTGCATCAGGACCATAGAAATCCGAAGCCCGAACAGCGCAGCCCATGACACGCCCCGCAGAATGCGCCTCTTGCCAGAGCCGCGTAACTTCGGCCCTTGCCCAGGGTTTTTTCCCGCCCCCGGCCAGTGGCATATCCTCGGTCAGCGGGGTGGTCTGAGGGCCATACATGTAGAGGTTATCGGCCAGCAGGAAGCGCGCGCCGGTTCGGGCGCAGGCGTCAAGACAGTTCTGCGCAACCAGCGGCCAGTCGTGCAGGAACACCTTGCCTGAATAGGGCAGACCCAGCGCGCAGACGAGTGTCTGCGCTTCGCCCATCGCCTCGACCAACCCTGCGCCGGTCACCCCATCGGCGGAGGCGAATTGCACCCCCTCGGGCAGGGTTGCGGGCCGGGTGCGCTGGACGACCCGGACGCGATCACCCCGCGCGGCCAGTGCTTCGGTTACCGAACGGCCAACAGTGCCGTAGCCCAGAACGACGATGCTCATGATGTCCTCATATGAAACTATGCCAGCATTGGTCACTATGCCTCAGAACTCGGCGCCGGAGATGGTGGCATGGAAGAAGGGTGCATAGTCTGGCGTGCCCCACATATTGCCAAGCTCCACGCGCGCGGGGATCAGAAAACCCTGATGCCGCGCCATCTCGAGCATCCGCCCGCCGAAAGGTTGCAGGCGGAAGACCTTTTCTGGGTTGGCGTCTGTCCAGCGCAGGGCCCAGACCTCGACCGGGTTGCCCTCGGCGTCGAAAGTGATCTGCATCGGCTCCAGTTCTGGTGCATCGGCAAAGCGGATTTCGGCGCTGTCGGGGCCGGTTTGCTCCCACTCTGCCCCGAATTGCGGCAGCAGGCTGGCCGGAGCCCAGACCGCCTCCAGTATCACAAGGGTGGCGGTGGCGCGGGCGTGGTCCTCGGTCCCGGCGATGCGGGCCAGGGGAATCAGCCCGTGCAGCCAGAACTTGGTCCAGCCTTCTTCCCGGCCATCCGCGCGGTGATACCCGTCCGAGCCGCCGAAGCGCATCTGCCCCGTTCCGATCTCCGCCTGCCAGACGAAGCCCAGCGCAGGCGGGGCGAGATTCTGGCGCGCACGCATCGGCATCGCATTGCCATTCATGATGAAACTGCCCTCCATCTCCAGCCGCACCATGCGGTGCAGCGGTGTGCTGGGTTCGACGGTGCGGACGAAATAGCGCTGCGCGATCTCGGGCAGGTCGGCCACCATTGCCGGGTCGTAGCGCGGTGGCTCAACCTCGCGCGCGGCTTCCAGCGCCGCCCAGACAGGCGCCGCCTGCGCCCGGTCGCGGGAATGAACCCAGAGGCCGAGGGCGATGGCGGCAATCAGAAGGGCGGCCAGGGCAAGCAGGATGATCTTGAACAGGGTCATGGGTCCGGGTCCTGAAGCTGCAACCGGTGTCTGCCACGCACCGGGCGGAACGGCGATGCGGGAAGCGTCCTGATGAACCGGTTGGCGCTTGCACGGTGAACGTCCCTGTCGATGATGAAGAAACACGCGCGGGCGCGCGAAGCTCAAGGCGGCGGGCCTCTGGAGCGGCTGAAATTCCGGTCAAAGGGGAAAAAACCTCCTTCAGATGACGGCAAGCGCGCGAAACAAACGCGGCGGTCGCAGCCGCATGATTGTGGCGCCCGACCTGCGGATGTGCGCCATTTCGACAGCGCGGACCAGCCCGCCGCGATCGGCCAGAGGCAATGGATACTTGATCTGCGCGCCTTGTCCGGCGATTCTGCCACGCAGCGATGTTGGCATTGGGGACATTATGGCAGTTCAAAAGTCACCTGACGGCAGATTCCTCGGGGCACTGGGTTTTCTGGGCTTTCTGGGGTTCCTTGGGTTCGACGGGAGCGACAGTTACCAGCAGCTTGCGGCGCTGGCCTACCTGTCGCCTCTATCGCTTGGCTCCCTGCTTGTCCTGATGCCGATTGAAGACTCCAGGGTCAGAGTGCGGATCAACACCCAGCGGCAGGCGTATCTGGGGTGCCTCGGATTCCTCGGTTTTCTGGGTTTCCTTGGCAGCAGCAACCCGGGATTTGCTGGCCTGGCTGGCCTGGCGGTTCTGTCCGGTCTTGCAACGGGTCCATCGAAGGCACCGGATGACTCCTGAAACCCGTCACAGGGTGAAAGGGTCATCCGGCGCGCAGCATCGCAGCGCAGGCGTGGCCAATGCATGGCTCAGCCAAAGCCCCCGAAGGCCAGACCCCAGTGCCGGAACAGCGCTGCGGTGACGGCGAGCACCAGCACGAAGCCCAGATGGTGCAGACGCCGCCCCAGGCTCCAGCCCGGCCCGCGCCAGAAGACCAGCAGCGCCAGAAGGATCAGCGCCAGCACCGCCAGCACATCGACCAGCACCAGCACCGCCACCAGGGTGGGTTGCGGATGATCGAACATGTATTCCATGCCCAGTTGCGCGGCCGTGGCCGCCGCAAGCCCCGTGGCGATGACCAGCAGCCAGACCACGCCGGCCGCAACCAGCCCCAGACCGGCGACCAGCGTGCCCATGCGGCTGCCGCCCTTCAGCCCGCGCCGCCAGATCAGGCCAAGTAGTGTGGTCAGCGCCAACAGCGCCGAGAAGCCGAAACCCGCTGCCGCCAGCATCGGGTCATTGGCCAGGCGCATACGCTCATAAGTCATGCTCCCCGAGCTATCCATCAGCCGCACAACCCGGCCTGTATCATTGCGAATCGCCATGATCCGTTCGCCATGACGTTCCTGCCACAAATCCGGGGCTATGGGGTCATGCCGAACCATCGCGCCCAGCCGCATCGAGGGAACAATTATGGCTCCATCAGGCAGCGCCTGCACGCTGATCTGCGGCGCCAAGGCCTGCAAGGGGCCGCTGAACTCGCGGCGATTGGCAAGGTAGCGCCCGGCCAGATCTGCTGCCCGGTCGGCGGCATCGAGCACAGGCTGTGGCGCGGCATCTGACAGCCCGGCCTCGGCCGCCAGATGCGCGAGGATCAGGTCCGGCACGATAAAGGGAAGGCTGGCCCCGGTGCCACCGTTCTGAGAAATAAACACGCCCGCATCCAGTTCGGGGATGAATACCAGATTGGACAGGAACTCGTTCAGCCCGCCCGCATGGCCATAGGCCATGGTCCCGAACAGGGGCCGCGCCTGAAACCCGTGGACCATATCCGGAGCCCCTTCCAGATCGTCGAAGAGACGCGTGCGCATCTGTGCCATCGTCTCGGGGGCCAGCAGGCGGCTTCCGTCCAGCGCGCCGTCACCCAGCAAAAAGCGCAGGAAGCGGCCCATATCGGCGGCGGTGCTTGCAAAACTGCCTGCGGGGCCGAAGCTGCCGACATCGACTCGAAAGGCAGGGTGCGCCGTCCCGCCATGCACACGGTAGCTGTGCGACAGGGGCGGCTGATCGGGTCGTGCGGTGGTCTCGCTGTAGGTCGTGTCCGCCATGCCCAGCGGGTCGAGGATGCGCGCTTGCAGGAAATCCTCGAAGGACATGCCCGACACATCCTCGACAATTTGCCCGGCCAGCGCCACGCCCCAGTTGGAGTAGGCCGTCACTTCCCCGCGCGGAAATACCTGCGCGGGGGCCGAGGCCGCCAGCGCCTCCGGGCGTGGCAGCACACTGATCGCAGGATCGAACAGTGCGTAGCTGTCCTCGAAGCCAGGGCGGTGGCTCATCAGTTGCGCAAGCGTCAGCGGCTCATCGCCCGGCACCGTAGTGTCGCGCAGATAGCCCGAGACATCCGTCTGCAGATCCAGCGCGCCTTCCTCGACCAGCATCATCACCGCGAGCCATGTGAACAGCTTGCTGGTAGAGCCGATCTCGAAACGTACATCCTCCGGGCCTGCGCGCATGCCCGCGTCAAGGTCGGAATAGCCCCAGCCGCGCAGGATCACCCGATCGCCAACCACCAGCGCGCCAATCGCCCCCGGCACAGCTTGCGTGGTCATGAAGCCTTCGGCCAGCGCATCAAAGCGCGCAGCAAGATCGGTGCGCACAGGTGTTTCGGCATCGGCAGGCAGCGCTTGCAGCCAGATGCAGAACAGAAACCCGTAAACCGCAGTCAGGCATCGTGTGAACATTTCGCATTCCCCTGATGACCATACGCAGCAAGCGCTCTTGGCGCAGGGCATATCATCCCCTGCGAAGGGTCGGATTGATACAGGTCAATGCCCGGACGCGATGGTCCGAGCGACGGGTCATTCTCTCGCAACCGCCTCTGCAATGGCACGAAAGGCGGCGAGGGTCTCGTGGTCATTCTCGTCGAATTCCGGATCGGCGCTTGTCTTGACGATGATCACTTCGCGGGCCGGGTGGACATAGACATACTGCCCCCAGACACCGATAGCGGTAAAGTCGCCCTGTGGATCTTCGGGTATCCACCATTTATAGCCGTAGCCGAAGGTCCAGCTGGAGGCCGGGTTGTCGCCCGGTTGCAGATGCGCGGCCTCCGGCGTGACCGAGGCTATGACCCAGTCGGCGGGAACGATCTGGACACCCTCGCGCGCGCCGCCCTCCAGATAAAGCCGCCCGAAGCGGGCATAGTCGCGCAAGGTGGCGTTCAGACAGCAGAGCGCGAATTCCTGGCCCTGGCGGTCGGTGCTCCAGAAGGCGTCTGCCCCGGCCCCCAGCGGACCCCATAGCCGGCTTTCCAGATACTCGGCCAACGGTATCCCCGTCGCGCCCTCCAGCACCAGCCCCAGCGCCATCGTATCGGAACTGATGTAGTCGTTGAACGTGCCGGGATCGCGGACGCGCTCCAGCCCAGCCAGCATGGCGACCTGCGGCTGGCCCATCGCCATGGCCCGGATGAACAGCATGTTGATGTCGGACATGGCGCGCGCGTAATCCTCGTCGAAGGCGATGCCCGAGGACATGGTCAGCGCGTCCTCGATCGGCACCGCGCCATAGGCGCTCCCGTCAAGCGCCGGGACATAGGCGCCGATCGGATCGCGGATGCTGTCGATATGCCCTTCCTCCAGCGCGATGCCGATCAGCGCCGAGATCACCGATTTCGCCATCGACCACGAGGTGAAGGGCGAGGCCTCATTGGCACCCAGCCGATACTCTTCATGCGTGATCGCGCCCTGATGAACGACCAGCAGGCCGGTCGTGACGGTGCGGTCGAAGAAGGCGCCTAGATCGTGTTCGCCGCCCGCGAAAGCGTAAGTGTCGGGCAGCGACCGCGGGTCGCGGTCGAACTCCCAGACCGGCCCCGCGCGCGCCACCGGGCGGGACGGAAAGACCCGGTCCATGTCGCGGAAATTTTCCACCCGGTAGTCCTCGGCAAAGAGCGTGATCCCGGCCCAGTAGGGGCTTTGCCGGAGCCAGAGGAAACCGGCAAGGATCAGCAGCGCCAGAATGCCAAGCGCCCAGGCGGTGATGAGGAGAAATCGATTGGCGAACATGAGGGGTCTCCTTTCGGTCGGGGCCTCGGCGGGCAGCGGCCCGTCAGTCGCCTTCGGTCAGTTGTGCGGTAAGGAACGCGACCACCGCTGCGTTGAAGCGACGCTGGAACGCCGCACGATCGAAGCCGTCCGGATCGGTGCAGGCCAACTTCCAGATACGCGGGTTCGCTTCCTCCAGCGCCGGGTCGCAGGGCGGGCGAAACGCGAAATGGCCTGCGTCTGCGATTTGGTGCGCCTCGGATGGGGCGGTGAGGGCGGCGGCGATCGGCGCTATGTTGCCGGCATATGAAACCCGCTCATCTTCGGTTCCGCCCCAGAGCTGAACGGCAGCGTCCAAAACCGCGACCTGGCCAGGGTCGAAACTGAAGCCAAAGCCGGGAGCGGCAGCGACCACAGCACGCAGTCCCGGAATCGGCTCAGGAAAGTCTCCTGCCCCCGCAACGACCGCCTCCGCCATGCCGGTTCGACAGACGAATTCCTCGGGCGCCTCAGTGCAATGCGCCGCGATCCGCGACAGCGACACCCGGGCGCCTCCGGCGGCGAGCACGCTGTGGCCGCCGGCCGAAAAACCGAAAGCGCCGATCCGGTCAGCATCGACATGCGGCGCCTGAGCCCAATCGGCGGTCATGTGTTCCACCACCCGCGCCAGATGCCGTGGGCGCTCGGTGACCCAGCGTTCGGGCTGCGCGGTTTCGTCACCGTCGGAATTGCCCGGATGGTTGGGTGCGACGGCGACCATGCCGGAGCGCGCGATGTCACGCGCGAGCTCCGCATGCCCGCCGAACCAGCCACCATCGCCATGCGAGATGACGACAATCGGCAGGCCTTCGCCCGCGACCGGGGCGCCATGCGTCAGCGCCTGACCGAAGGGCGTGTTCGGTGCCACGGGCATGGGGGCATCGGTCGGATACCAGACTGCTGCCTCGATCGGCGGCTGCGTTGCGGTGGCAGGGATTTCGACGAACTGAAAGCCCGAGGCGAGGGCCGGTGCGGCAGTCATAGAAAGCGCGAAAACAAAGCGAAAGGTCATGAGAACTCCTTTTGGGCGGGGGGAAGCGCGGCGCTATCAGGCGTTGGCAGCGCTGCGCAGGATGCGGGCGTTCCACCAGAAGATCACCGGCGTGATCAGCGCCGTCGGGCCCAACCAGACCACCAGCGGCGGCAGGATCGGCACGTTCACAACCACCGCGGCAGTGATCGTGGCGACACTTCCGGCCAGCATCCGCGTCAGGTGACGGGCGATGCGCGCCTTGCCGATGATCGGCCCGCGCCGCCAGTCGCGCCAGTCCGACAGGGCCAGCGTGAGCCCGATGGAACCGAACACAAGCAGGATGACAGGCTCGGCCCCGTCGGTCAAGAATAGGCGCCAGGCACCGGTGCCGAGCATCGCGACCCCGGTCAGCGCCATCGCTGTGCCCGCGACCTGATCCGGTAGGCGCGGAACACCGTCGCGCTGCGCCCCCGCACGCCATCCGGTGAAGACGAGATAGAAACTGAACACGCCGATCACGAACAGGAACAGGTTCGGCCGCAGGGCAACGAGAACGAAGGTCGTCAGCGTCACCGACAGCATTGCCAGCACATAGGTCAGGCCCGCGCGGCGGTGCCATGCGGTGCCTTTTGCGGAGCCGAGTGCGGCGCCAGCAGCAAGAAGCGCGGTAACCCCCGCCACGATGTGCAGGAACAGGAATGCGTCCGCCATGTCCGACCTCCATCTTGCATGTTCTGACGGGGCGGATGGCAGACGCGGCACGGGGGCCGCAACGGAAGCTTCGGAAACGGTTGGGGAAATGCGTGAGCGTCATGCTAATGTCCGTTCGCGATGCGCGAACGGATGAACGAGACAGGCGGGCGGCTGGCGAGTCCGCTGGTCGTGGCACTGGTGCTGGGGCTGATCGGGCCTTTCGGCACCTTCGCGCTGCTGCCCCTGTTCCCGCGCCTGTCGGTGAGTGACGGGCCAGGCCAGCGCCGGGAGGCACCGAATACCTCAACCAGAGCAACACGCCCAGCCTTTCTCACTGATTTACTGTTTGAAAGAGCCACAGCGAGTCGCTGCTCCACCAGAATGGCATCCTGTCAGCGCCGTGTCGCGTTTTGAGATGGGCACAATTGTGCACCTCCCCTTCGGCCGGATCAGGCGAGCCAGGCCGGACGCGAAGCTGCATGACCACGCGCCACTCAGCTGGGTGAGCCGGTTGGCACAGGAGAAACGACGTACTCGGCCCATTGCCGGCCTTCGGCCGAAGGGGTCGTGAGCGACTGGTGTCAGCGAGAAACGAAGCTGCCGCAAGCGCCTCAACTTTCTCGCAAAGTGTCGAGGTAAATCCGCACAGCGTCTTGCACGTGCCGGAAACTGTCGCCGCCCAGATGCTTGCCTCCGAACCATCTCGTCACCACGACAACATGATCGTGCAGCCCTTCGCGGCCGGTCGAGCGATCTCGGGGCATCCGCTGAAGCGGTCTTTCAGTCTTTCGATGACTGGTTCTTCGTGCCGACATTTTGGCTGACCCGCATCTGGGATAGAACACTTATCATCCGTGTTGCGAAAGCGATTGATGTGTCGCCATCAATCACCCTGTGACGTCGGAGATCGCCGACCGGTCGTCCGGAGTAGACAGACCGAGGCGGATCTGCTTTTCGCCCTCGATGATCGCGAAGAACACTGCGCCGACCCCGACAATCAGCAGACCATCGGTCAGCGACACCGACGCTGTGCCAAAGATACCCTGTGCCAGCGGCAGGTAGGTCACGACGATTTGCGCCGGCACCAC
>SKYA01000002.1 GCA_007128135.1 Paracoccaceae bacterium
GACCCGGGGGGGCAGGGCGGGCTGGTGCGCGAGGGGCCGCGGGTGAAGCTTCGCTCTCATGCGGTGCACCATGCACGATACCGTGCAAGGATGTCGTTCGCGACAACATGCGCAGCGCGCGCCCCGTCGATCACCGTGATACGCGCGGGCTGTGCCTGTGCAAGCGCGAGAAAGCCCGCGCGCAGGGTTTTCTGAAAGTCGAGCCCCAGGTCCTCGAACCGGTCCTCGCCCGAGCGGCGGGCAAGGCCGCGTTCCAGCGCGCTTGCCGGGTCCATGTCGATCAGGAAGGTCAGGTCGGGTTCGATCCCGATCATCAACGCATGCAGCCGATCGACCAGCGGGCGCCGCGCGGCGCGCGCCGCGCCCTGATAGACGCGGGTCGAATCGGCAAACCTGTCGGTGATCACGATGCGTCCGGCAGCCAGCGCCGGGCCAATGGTCTTTTCCAGATGGTCGCGCCGTGCCGCCGTGAAGAGCAGGATCTCGGTCTCCGGCGACCACCGCGCCGGCGCGCCCTCGACCAGCAGGCGGCGGATTTCCTCGGCGCCTGCCGAGCCGCCGGGCTCGCGGGTCAGAACAGTGTCGGGCCCAAGTGCCTCTGCCAGCAGCCGCGCCTGGGTGGACTTGCCGGAGCCGTCGATTCCCTCGAAGCTGATGAAGACCCCTGCGCCCCTGCGCCCCATGATCAGTTGATCGCTTCGCGGCCAGCACCCATGACCATCTGGGCCAGCCTGCGTGCCGAGACCTGTGCGCGCACCATGAACCCACCCTCGGGCACATCGGCCCCGGCCAGCAACGGCAGGCGCACGGGTTCCATGTCGGGCAGATCCACTTCCAGAGTCGCGATCCTGTCGCCCCTGGCAATCGGTGCGGGGATTGGCCCGTCATAGAGCACACGCGCGTCGAGCTGACGCCGGGCGATGGCCGGGATCAGGATGTCGCGCGCCTCTCCCAGAACCAGCGGCACACTACGTGCCTCGCCAAGCCAGACAGGGGCCTCGCCCATCACCTGCCCCTCGCTGCCCACGCTTGCCTTGGCGAACTGGCGGAAGGCCCAGTTGATCATCGCCTCGGCCTCCTGCTGGCGTTCGCGCTCGCTGGTCAGCCCGCCAAAGGCGAAGACGATGCGCCGGTCGCCCTGACGTGCCGAGCCGGTCAGTGAATAGCCTGCGGCCGAGGTGAAGCCGGTCTTGAGCCCGTCAAGCCCGATGCCCGCGCCCAGAAGCGGCACGCGATTCGGCTGTGTGATGCCGTTCCAGGTGAATTCGCGCTCGGACAGATAGGTATAGTATTGCGGAAAGCGCGTGATGATATGTTCGGCCAGGATGCCGAGATCGCGCTTCGACATCAGGTGGTCGGGATGTGGCCAGCCCGAGGAATTGGCCAGCGTCGTGTTGCGCATGCCCAGTTCGCGCGCGCGCCGGGTGGCCATCTGGGCAAAGGCGTCTTCGGTTCCGGCCAGCCCCTCGGCGACCACGACCGAGGCATCATTGCCCGAAAGCACGGCAATGCCGCGGATCAGGTCTTCGGCCGTGGGCCGGTCGCGGGTTTCCAGGAACATGCGCGAGCCGCCCATGGCGCGCGCGCGCTCTGAGACGGTGAAGGTGGTTTCCAGGGTGATGCGCTCGTCCTCGATGGCCTCGAACAGCATCAGAAGGGTCATCAGCTTGGACATCGAGGCCGGTGGCAGCGGCACATTCGCCCCCTTGTCCAGCAGCACCGTGCCGGTCGAAAGATCGCGCAGATAGGCCGAGTTGGCGCGCGTCTCGTAGGAGGTCAAGGATTGTGCCTGCGCCACCGGAGCATGTCCCGGTGGGGCCATCGCGAGCAGTGCGCTGCTCAGGATTGCCGTGTGAAACAGCTTGCGCATGGCGTCCCCCTGTCGTCGCGTGACCGCCTAGCGGCGGACCATATAGGCATCATTAAAGCCCAGCGCCCTGACGCGCGCAAGCATCCGGGCCTGGGTCGGGGCATCATTGGCCGGTCCCACGACCACGCGCCAGAAACGGTTGCCCTGCGCGCTGCCCGATATCACCCGAACCGGAAGATCCGCATCGCGCGCCATGCGCTCGGCATTGCCGGCATTGGCCTCGACGCTGAAAATCCCGAGTTGGATATAGGGCCGCTCGAGCGTGCTGTCAGGGGCCTGTGCCGCCGCTGCGGGGCTGGGCATGGGCATGGGCGTGGGCGCCTGCTGCGACTGTGCCTGTGCCTGCGCTTGGCCGGTCGCGTCGAGCGGTGTGTTCTCGATGCGGTCGTCTGCGTCGGGCTGTGACTGGCCGCGTCCGAACAGCCGCCCGAGGAGGCCCTGACGGGGTGGGGCCGCCTCGGGGGTCGGCATGGCGATGAGGGTTTCGGCCACGGCCGCGTCCGAGGGCGCCGCTGCCGCAGCGGGCTCGGGGGCGGATGCCGCCGGCGGAGTCGAAGAAGCCGCAGCGATCTCGGTTTCCGGCTTCGGCGCCGGTTCCGCTTCGGCAGCAGGCTCTTCCGCGCGCAGCGCCACGACCTCTATCATCGTCGGCGCCCCGGCGAGAAGCCCGACGGCCGCCGCGGCCTCGCCCGAGACCTGAAAGGGCGGGCCGGGATTCATCCGCTCGCGGGTAAAGAGCGAGCCGACCGTCTCGCGGCCGTTTTCGATGTTGCGTATGATGACGCGTTCGGGTGCCTTCGCGTCCGGATGGGCGACCCAGACGCCGCCGAACGAGGGTCGCCCGTCCCATAAGCCGTTCTCGCGGCGCGAGAAGGTGCGCGGATCCTCGACATCGCGCTCTGCCACAGTGCTGCGCGTGGCGCTGCCCTCGCGACCCGACATAGCCGTGCCGCCCTCCATGCAACCGCTCAGACCGAAGCAGGCGACCAGGCTGAGGCCCAGATACCGATACATGCAACTGCTCATGACCAAACTCTCTCCGCCTCTTGCCCGACCTGATCTTGCGTCAGGTTTCCTGCGGCCTGCGACCGTTACTGCGCCACTTATACATCAGCAAGATGCAGAAGACAGCCCGGTGTCCGACGATAATGCCATCCGCGTTGCATTCTAGCGCGAGGCTGCGGGTGACGGAAGCGCGTTCGCCCTTCCGCGACGGCAACGCGCGCCTGATCGCGCTCTTGTGACCGTGCGCAAGGACGCTGCAGCCGTCAGGTGCCAGGCCGGACCGGTCGAGGGTCAACCTGCCCCTGACAAGGCAGAACGACCCAACCGACGGGCCGATGCGCCCTGTCTCAGCCGCCCCCCCCGCTGCGGTCGCGCCAGCGGTTGACGATCGGATAGCGCCGGTCGAGCCAGAAGGCGCGGTCGGTCAGGCGCGGACCCGGTGCGGACTGGTGGCGCTTCCATTCCGAGATCGCGACCAGATGCGCGACCCGCGCCACTGTCTCGGGCTCGAAGCCCTGCGCCACCAGATCGGCGATCGAGAGGTCCTGCTCGACGAGCCCTTCAAGCATGGCGTCGAGCCTGTCATAGGGCGGCAGGCTGTCCTCGTCGCGCTGGCCTTCGCGCAGTTCGGCCGAGGGCGGCTTGTCGATGATGCGTGGCGGGATCACCTCGGCTGCGGGTCCCGCCATCCAGTCGCGGTGATTGGCGTTGCGCCAGCGGCAGGTCTGGAACACACGGGTCTTGTAGAGATCCTTGATCGGGTTGTAGCCGCCATTCATGTCGCCATAGATCGTGGCATACCCCACTGCGACCTCGGACTTGTTGCCCGTGGTCAGGAGCATCGCGCCGGTCTTGTTGGAGAGCGCCATCAGCAGCGTGCCGCGGATGCGCGACTGCAGATTCTCCTCGGTCACATCCGGTTCAAGCCCCGTGAAATGGGGCGCGAGCGCGGCCTCCATCGCGGCACGGGGACCTTCGATGCTGATCTCGTCCAGCCGCACCCCAAGCCGCTGCGCCAGATCGGCCGCATCGGCAAGGCTCTCGGGCGAGGTGTATTCCGAGGGCAGCATGACACAATGTACATTGGGCGCGCCGATTGCATCCACCGCCAGAGTGGCGACCAGCGCCGAATCGATGCCCCCCGAGAGCCCCAGCAGCACTTTCCGGAAGCCCGATTTTTTCAGATAATCGGCCAGACCCACGGCCATGGTGCGGTAATCCTGCTCGGCATCGTCGGGCAGGTTGGCGCGCAGGCCAGTGTCTGCGCGCCAGCCCTCGGGGCCGCGCGCGAATTCGACCGTTGCAATTGCCTCTTCATGCGCTGGCAGTTGCAGCGCGAGTTGCCCGCCGGGATTGAGCACGAAACTCGCCCCGTCGAACACCTGGTCATCCTGCCCGCCGACGAGATTGAGATAGACCAGTGGCAACCCGGTCTCGACCACGCGGGCGACCATATGGGCCATGCGCGTGTCATAGCGGTGCCGTGCATAGGGCGAGCCATTGGGCACGAGCAGCATCTCGGCACCGGTTTCGGCATGTGCCTCTGCCACGTCGCTCAGCCAGGCATCTTCGCAGATTGGTGTGCCGATGCGCACAGGCCCCAGACGGTAGGGGCCGGAAATGTCGCCCGGGGAAAACAGTCGCTTTTCGTCAAAGACTGAGGTGTTGGGCAGATGGTGTTTCCGGATGACGACCTGGACTTCGCCGGATGACAGCACTGCCCAGCAATTATGCAGCCGTCCCCCGTCGGCCAGCGGCAGGCCGATGCCAAGCGCCGGGCCATTGGCGCAATCGCGCGCCAGATCTGCAAGCGCGGCCCGCAGTTCTGCCTGAAAGGCGGGGCGCCAGACCAGATCCTGCGTCTGGTAGCCGGGCAGGAACATCTCGGGCAGTGCCACCAGGTCGGCCCCGGCTGCGCGCGCCTCGGCCCAGGCTGCGCGGGCCTTGGCCGCATTGCCGGGAATATCGCCCACACAGGGGTTCAACTGCGCGAGTGTCAGGCGGAAACGGTCGGACATGGGCGGGCCTTCGGGACAGGATGCGCCCTGACATATCATGTTGACCCGCCAAGAAAAGGCCCGGCTCCACCGGGCATGGGCGAAACCCTGTCGAAACCCGGGCAATGCCTGCATAAGCCCTTGCCAGCCTGCGCCCCCCCGACTACGCTTTCGGCCAAAAGCTCAGGGAGACCCGCGTCATGACTTCTGGCACAGTTTCCGCGCGCGCCTTGCTCGCGGCCCTCGGTCTTGCGCTTGCCACGCCGGCATTCGCGCAGACCGATGGCGTGATGACCCGCCAATACGAGGATGGCGGTATCTACGAGGGCGAATTTCGTGACGGATTGCAGCATGGCATGGGCACCTATCGGCTGCCCAGCGGATTTGAATATACCGGCGAATGGGTGGCCGGCGAGATCAGCGGACAGGGCGTTGCGCGCTACCCGTCGGGTGCGGTCTATGAAGGCGGGTTCGAGGCGGGCCGCCCGCATGGCACCGGCAGGATGACCTTTGCCGATGGCTCGACATATGAGGGCGACTGGGTGGACGGCACGATTTCGGGACTGGGCGTTCGCGTCTTTTCCAATGAGTCAGTCTTTGAGGGGAGGTTCATCGACGGCCAGCCGCACGGCGCAGGTGTGCTGACCCGCCCCGACGGTTACCGCTATGAGGGCGACTGGGCAGAAGGTCTGCGCCAGGGCGTGGGGCGCATCACATATCCTGACGGCGCCACTTATGAAGGCGAGATGCAGGCCGACCTGCGCCACGGTCGCGGCGTGCTGACCCGCCCTGACGGGCTGCGCTACGAGGGCGACTGGTCGGAGGGCGAGTTGCACGGGCAGGGCGAATTGCAGCAGGCCAATGGCGATGTCTATGACGGTGGCTTCCGGGCCGGGCTCCGCGAGGGCGAGGCGCGTGTGGTACAGGCGGACGGGCTGGTATTCGAGGGCACCTTCGTCAATGACATGCGCGAGGGTCCGGGCCGGCTGACGGGGCCGGACGGCTATCTTTACGAGGGCACCTGGGTCGCTGGCCGGATCGAGGGCGAGGGGCGGCTGGTGCAGCCTGACGGGTCGGAATATGTCGGCCAGTTTCGCAATGGCCTGCCTGATGGCACCGGCACGATCACCTATGCCGATGGCGCAACTTATGAAGGCGAATGGAGCGAAGGTCAGTTCCATGGCCAGGGCCGCGCGGTCTTTGCCGACGGCTCGGTCTATGAAGGCGGGTTCGTGCGCGGACTGTCCGAGGGCGAGGGCGTGATGACCTTTGCCGACGGGCGGGTGTATACCGGAACTCTGGCCGGGGGCGAACTGCATGGCGAGGGCGAGATGGTCTATCCTGACGGCTCTGTCTATCGCGGCCAGTTCTCGGAAGGGGCGCGTGACGGGCAGGGGCGGATCGAACTGGCCGATGGCTTTGTCTATGAGGGCGAGTGGCTGGGCGGTCAGATCACCGGGATCGGGGTCGCGACATATGCCACGGGCGATGTCTATGAAGGCGCTTTCGTCAATGGCCAGCGCCACGGGCGCGGCACGCTGCGCTATGCCACGGGCGAGGTGCTTTCGGGCGATTGGGAAGACGGGCGCATGACCGTGCGCGACGCCGACTGAGCCAGCAAATGGCACGCATGCGCCGAAAGCAGGATCTTCCCCAGAAGGATTGTGCCAGCTGCGGCCGTCCCTTCGCGTGGCGGCGCAAATGGGCGCGGGACTGGAGCGAGGTGCGCTATTGCTCTGAGCGTTGCCGCGGCGTGGCGCGCAAGGGACCGCCAGCACCCGGCCCGTCGCGGTCCTGACCTGCACGGCTGGCAACAACGCACGGAGCACCGTGCCGGTCTCGGCGAGACCGGATTCAAGGTGTGGTAGCACGCGGGTCTTGCGCGCGAGAGCGACCTTTTCGCAGCCTGGCGCGGTAATGCCCTGCGTCCGTGGGTCTCAGCGCAACCTGGTCGGGTCGGCCCCGGTCTTGCGATAGGCAGAAGGCGGCGTGCCGACCGCCTGAGTGAAGGCGCGCGAGAAATAGCCCGGCGTCGAAAAGCCCAGCCTGCTTGCGATATCCTGCACCGGCATGCGTGTGTCCAGCAGCAGGCGGCGCGCCTCGAACAGGCGGCGCTCCTGCATCATCTCGAGTGCGGTGCGCCCGCAACTGGCCCGGCAGGCCCGCGACAGATGCGTGGGTGTCACCCCGAGCGCCGTGGCATAGTCGGTGACATTCAGCGACGAGCCGTATTCGCGTTCCAGCAGGGCCGCATAACGTGCTGTCAGGCGCTCGTTGGCATTGAGCACGGGCGTGGCGTTGCTGCCCTCGTCCTCGCCGTCCTGGCTGTGCCGCTCGAGCCAGATTGCAAGCAGTCCAAGCTGGTGACAGGCTGCCTGATGCGCCCGGGGCTGCCTGCCCTCCAGTTCGCGTTGCACCGCATCGATCATATGCGCGACCTCGGCATGGCGGGTCGCATCGCGCAAGCGCAGGTGCAAGGGGCGATCGGGCAGTTCCAGACCATGAGCATTGCCGAAATAGACTGCAGTGCCCTGAATCCGGGTCATCGAGTGGAAACTGTGCATCGTCCCGGCAGGCAGGAAGATGGCATTATGCGGATGAAAGCCGCGCGTCGAGCCGCCGATATTGATGCGCCCCTGCCCGTTGGTAACCCACAGGAACGAGGGCTCTCGCAAGGCGCGGATGGTTTCAAGCTGCCATTTCGGTGCAGCGGCGAGCTTTGCCAGCGGGAGAAGGCGCAGCCGCGCTGTCTGGTCAGGTATGGGTTTCATTCTTGTCCTATCCCCCCGGATAAGGGCAAGATTACGGCCTGACCCGCGTATGAAAAGGCAAATCCCTCACGGGAGCGTGATTCTTTCGTGACTTCGCCGCGGGCGTTGCAAAACTGTGACTCGGTGCCGGTTTCGTCAGCGCAGTTCGGCCCAGTCGGCCATGCGGCTGCGGAACCATGTGCGCTGTCGCTTGGCATATTGGCGTGTGGCAAGTGTAGCGGTCTCGATGGCCTGCTGCCGCGAGATATGGCCATGCAGATGCGCAATCAGTTCGCGCGCGCCGATGGCCCTTGCCCATTGCGCGCGCGGATCCCAGTGCGGTAGCATGGCGCGGGCCTCGTCGAGTGCGCCTTGCGCCATCATCGCGTCAAACCGTCTGGCGATTCGCTCATTGAGCCACTCCACGGACGGGCGCAGAACGCAGGCCGTGCAGGCAGCCAGCGGCAGCAGGGGCGGTGGCGTGTCGTCCTGCCAGGACGCAAGCCCCCGCCCGGTCGCGCGCAGCACTTCCCATGCACGCTGGACGCGGGCGGGATTGCGCCGGTCAATGCGGGCAAGCGTGGCAGGATCGAGTTCCGCGCGCATGGCCTCGGCGCCCTGATCGGCCATGCGCGCATCGGCCTCGGCCCGGACCCCGGGCGGAACCGGCGGGATCTCGACCAGCCCCTCGGTCAGTGCCCGAAAATAGAGCCCGGTGCCCCCCACGATCACGGCATTGGGGTGGCGCAGCAGCAGGGGGCCAACTTCGCGCAGCCAGTGCCCGACGGACCACTCCGCATCTCGCCCGACCTCGCCATAAAGGTAATGCGGCACCCGCGCGCAATCGGCTGCATCGGGCCTGGCCGAGAGCACGCGCCACATGGAATAGACCTGCAGCGCGTCGGCATTGATGACCACGCGCCCCTGCGCCTCGGCCAGTGCCAGTGCCAGCGCCGACTTGCCGCTTGCCGTGGGACCTGCCAGCAGGACCGGACGTGCCGGATCGGGCGGGCTGTCGCGCAGACAGGCCAGCGCGCGTGCGAGGGGATCGGGGCTATCGGCCATGGGTCGGGCTGCTTTCAGATTGAACCTGACAGCGTTTTCCGACATTTTGCCGCAACAGGAAAGCGCCCGCCGCCGCGCGGGCCCAGAAGCCAGAGGATGCCCCCATGCCCGATGACGCTCCCCGGACCACCTACAAGCGCGTCATGCTGAAGATCTCGGGCGAGGCGCTGATGGGCGACCAGGGCTTCGGACTACACCCCCCCACCGTGGCGCGAATCGCGCGCGAGATCAAATCGGTCCATGACATGGGGGTGGAAATCTGCATGGTCATCGGCGGCGGCAATATCTTTCGCGGCCTTCAGGGCTCGGCGCAGGGGATGGAGCGCACGCAGGCCGACTACATGGGCATGCTCGCCACCGTGATGAACGCGCTCGGCATGCAGACCGCGCTCGAGGCCATAGGGGTCTATACCCGCGTCATCAGTGCGATTCCGATGGATCAGGTCTGCGAGCCCTATATCCGCCGGCGTGCCGTGCGCCACCTGGAAAAGGGCCGTGTCTGCATCTTTGCCGCCGGAACCGGGAACCCCTATTTCACGACCGACACGGCCGCAGCGCTGAGGGCCTCTGAGATGGCCTGCGAGGCGATCTTCATGGGCAAGCAGGTCGATGGCATCTATGACAGCGACCCCAAGACCAACCCTGACGCCAGGCGATATTCCGAGATCAGTTATGACGACGTGCTGCGCGCCAATCTCAAGGTCATGGATGCCTCGGCCATCGCGCTGTGCCGTGACAACAGGATGCCTCTGATCGTCTTTTCGCTGGACGAACCGGGCGGCTTCAGCGGTATCCTGCGCGGCGAGGGAACCTATACCCGCGTGCATCCCTGACAGGCAGGGCTTACATTCATGCGCGCGCCGCGCTAAAACGCTTTCCAGCGTCGGCACAGGCGCCTCCTGCAGAATATGGGACAATGAGCATGTCGGATGATGTCGAGATCGATCTGGATGACCTCAAGCGCCGGATGGACGGCGCGATAGCCGCTTTGCGCACCGAATTCGCCTCGCTTCGCACGGGCCGCGCCTCGGCCTCGATGCTGGAGCCGGTGCAGGTCGAGGCTTATGGTCAGATGACGCCGATCAATCAGGTGGGCACGGTCAATGTGCCTGAACCGCGGATGGTCACCATCAATGTCTGGGACAAGTCCATGGTCGGCAAGGTGGAGAAGGCCATCCGCGAGAGCGGGCTGGGGATCAACCCCCAGCTGAACGGCACGATCATCATGCTGCCGATTCCGGAACTCAACGAGGAGCGTCGCCGCGAACTGACCAAGGTTGCTGCGCAATATGCCGAACATGCGCGGGTTGCCATTCGCAACCTGCGCCGCGACGGGATGGACCAGGTAAAGAAGGCCAAGGCCGAAGGCATGAGCGAGGATGAACAGAAGCTCTGGTCGGAGGAGATACAGGAACTCACCGACCGGTTCATTGCCCAGGTGGATTCACAGCTAGAGACGAAACAGGCCGAGATCATGCAGGTCTGACCTGCGCCCCTGTCAGGTTGCCCCAGATGACCCTTGACCAGCCCCTTCCCCGCCCGCCATGCCCTGATCCCTCGGCAAGCAATCTGCATGTGGCGGTCATCATGGACGGCAACGGGCGCTGGGCCACGAATCGCGGCTGGCCGCGACTGGTAGGGCATCGCAAGGGGGCCGAACGGGTGCGCGAGCTGGCACAGGCCTGCCCGGGTCTGGGCATCAGATACCTGACGCTTTATGCCTTCTCGACCGAGAACTGGAAACGCTCGACCGAGGAGGTTCTGGGGCTGATGTCGCTCTTCGCGCGTTACATCAAGCGCGAGGCCGGGCGAATGAACAAGGAGGGTGTGCGGCTGCGCTTCATCGGGGACCGCACACGTCTGGACCCGAAACTTCAGGCGCTCTGTGACTGGATAGAGGCCGAGACCGCGCAGAATGACCGGTTCTTTCTGTCGGTCGCCCTGAATTACGGCGGGCGCGACGAGATTACCCGCGCCACCCGCGCCATGGCGCGCGATGTGGCCGAAGGCAGGCTCGAGGCAGACAGAATCGACGAGGCCACCATCTCGTCCTATCTCGACACGTCGTGCCTGCCCGAGCCCGATCTTGTCGTGCGCACGTCAGGCGAATCGCGGGTGTCCAATTTCCTGCTTTGGCAGGCGGCCTATTCGGAATACGTCTTCACGCCCGTCCTCTGGCCCGATTTCACGCCCGAGACGATGCGCGTGATCCTCGACACCTTCCTGTCGCGCGAACGACGCTTTGGAGGTGTACCGGCATGAGCGCGGCAGGCGGCGGATTTTCGGATCTGCGTGACCGCACGCTTTCTGGCGCGGTCATGGCCGCGCTGGGGATCGCGGCGGTATGGGCCGGCGGGCTGGTCTTTACCGCGCTGGTGTGCCTGCTCTGCGGGGTGATGGTCTGGGAACTGACGCGCATGCTCGATCCCGAGGCACCGTTCGGCAAGGCCGAGGCCGCTGGCTTCACCGCCGCAGTGGCGCTTCTGGTCTTCACGCTGCGGCTGGGCGGAGGCTGGTTGCTGGGTGCGGTTGCGCTGGCCGTGGCACTGCTGGCCTGGCGCTTCCCCAGGGATCGTGGCATGGCCGCGGCGTATCTGTCGCTGATCCTGTTTGCAGGGCTCGGTCTGATTGCGCTGCGCGGGGTCTATGGCTGGGACTGGGTGCTGTGGCTGGTGCTGATCGTGATCGGCTCGGATGTGGCGGGGTATTTTGCAGGGCGCATGATCGGCGGGCCGAAACTCTGGCCACGGGTGAGCCCGAAAAAGACCTGGTCAGGCACCGTAGCGGGCTGGGTGATGGCGGTGCTGATCGGCTGGGGTTTCATTGGCGTGCTGGGGGCAGGTGTGGGGCTGATGGTGCTCTCGGTGCTTGTTGCGATGGCCGGGCAGGCGGGCGACATTGCCGAAAGCGCGATCAAGCGCCATGCGGGGGTCAAGGACAGTTCCAGTCTGATTCCCGGCCATGGCGGCTTCATGGACCGTTTCGACGCCATGATCGCAGCTGCGCTGATGGTCCTGTTGTTGACCGAGGCCGGGCTGCTGGGGCTGGTGCGCGACTGTGCCGGGGCAGGGTGCTGAGCCATGCGGGTCTCGGTGTTTGGTGCCACCGGCTCGATTGGCGAGAGCACCTTCGATCTGCTGAGCCGACGCGACGATATCGAGACCGTGGCACTCACTGGCGGGCGCAATGTCGCCCGGCTTGCCGCGCAGGCGCGAGGGCTGCGCGCATCCGTCGCGGTCACGGCGCATGAGGAGTGCTACCGCGCATTGAAAGAGGCGCTGGCAGGCAGCGGGATCGAGGCTGCCGCAGGCACCCGGGCGCTGATCGAGGCCGCCGAGCGCCCTGCGGACTGGATCATGTCGGCGATCGTGGGCGCGGCGGGGCTTGCTCCGGGATTTCGCGCTCTGGCACAGGGCGCGACGCTGGCGCTTGCCAACAAGGAATCGCTGGTGACGGCTGGTCCGCTGCTGATGCGCGAGGCCGCACGCCACAACGCCCGCATCCTGCCGGTGGACAGCGAGCATTCTGCTGTCTTCCAGGCGCTGGCGGGTGAGGATATGGCCGCTGTCGAGCGGGTCATCATCACCGCCTCTGGCGGGCCGTTCCGCGACTGGTCGCTCGCGCAACTCGAACAGGCGACGCTTGCGCAGGCACAGACCCATCCGAACTGGTCCATGGGGCAGCGAATCACGATCGATTCAGCCACCTTGTTCAACAAGGCACTGGAACTTATTGAAACAAGGGAATATTTTGGGTTCGCGCCCGATCAGATCGAAACCGTGGTGCATCCGCAATCCATCATCCACGCGCTGGTCGGGTTTCGTGACGGCGCCTTGATGGCGCATCTGGGGCCGCCCGACATGCGTCATGCCATCGGCTATGCGCTCAGCTGGCCCGTACGCGCGAACCTGCCGGTCGCGCGGCTCGATCTGGCGCAGCTTGCGCAACTGAGCTTCGAAGCCCCCGACCCGGTGCGCTTTCCGGCGCTGCGCCTGGCGCGCGAGGTCATGGAGATACGCGGCCATGCAGGCGCGGTCTTCAATGCCGCAAAGGAAGTCGCACTGGACGAATTCATCGCCGGCAGGCTGCGCTTTCTGGATATGGCGCGGCTGGTGGAACGTACAATCGACCAGCTTTCGTCCGACTCGTGCCTCACTGATCCGGTAGAGGCGCTTGAAACGGTCGAGGCCATGGACCAAATGGCCAGAGAACGCGCACGCGCGCTCGCTGCCGGTCTGGCCTGAGCGCGCGCAGGACAAAGGGGAAAGAATTTGGACCTGATCGGGCTATTGCCGAGTTTCGGCAATTTCTTCTACACCATCGCGGCCTTTGTCGTCGTCCTGTCGATCATCGTGTTCGTGCATGAATACGGCCATTACATCGTCGGGCGCTGGACCGGGATTCATGCCGACGTGTTTTCGCTTGGCTTTGGCCCGGTTCTGGCCAGCGGCACTGACAGCCGCGGCACGGTCTGGCAGGTCGCTGCGATTCCCCTTGGTGGCTATGTGAAATTTGCCGGCGATGCCGGTGCGGCATCGAGCAAGGATGTCGAAGCCATGGCAGGGCTCGACGCCGAGGCACGGCGCCGCACCATGCATGGTGCTCCGCTCTGGGCGCGCGCGGCCACGGTTGCGGCGGGGCCGGTGTTCAATTTCATCTTCGCATTCATTGTCTTCGCCGGCCTGCTGATGGCCGAGGGTGTTGCCATCGATGAACCCGTGGTGGGCGAGATCACGCCCTTGCCCGCGCAACCCTTCGAGTTGCGCCCCGGCGACCGCATCCTGGCCGTGGAAGGGGTCGGAACCGAAACGCTCGCCGACTTCCTGCGCAGCGCCGAGGACATGCCCGCGCAGCCTGTCCTGCGCTACACCGTTGAACGGGGCGGACAGGTCATGGACGTGACCGGCCCCCATCCGCAGCCCCCGCTGGCGGGCAGTGTCGCGCTGAAATCGGCTGCCCGCGAGGCGCAGATGCAACCCGGTGACGTGATCGTCGCGATAGACGGCAGGGAAATCGCCACTTTCCGGGAATTGCGTGACATTGTCGCCGAATCAGGTGGCAATCCGCTGGCCCTGCGTGTCTGGCGCGACGGCGCCGAAACGGATCTGACCATGGTGCCGCGCAGTACCGATCTGCCACTGGCCGAGGGCGGGTTCGAAACGCGCTACCTGATCGGTCTGACCTCGGGGGCAGTGTTCGAATACGGAACCCGCAGCCCCGGCCTGCTCGAGGCTGGGGGAATTGCTGCGCTTCAGGTCTGGCGGGTGATCCGCACCTCGCTCGAGGGGCTGTATTACATGATCGTGGGCCAGATCAGCACCTGCAACCTGTCCAGTCCCATCGGCATAGCCGAGGCATCGGTTGCCAAGGCCAGTGATGGCGTGGTCGAGTTCGTCTGGTTCATTGCCGTGCTCTCGGTGGCAATCGGACTGCTGAACCTGTTTCCGATCCCGCCGCTTGACGGGGGGCATCTGGTGTTTCATGCCTATGAGGCGGTGATGCGACGCCCCGCTGGCGACCGGGCCATGCAGATCCTTATCACGCTGGGGCTGGCGCTGGTGTTGACGCTGTTTGTCTTTGCGCTGTTCAACGACCTGACCTGCTGATGCACAACTTTTGACACGCGCGCCACTCACGGGCCATGTCATTGCCCCATTCCCGCCCGATTCTGTCGTCAGAAGGGTCCGAAAGGAGACTGACATGGCCTATCTTGACGCGGAGTTCCGTAACTTTCGGCTGATCTGGACCGCGATTGCCCCCCGGGTTGTCGTGATCGGGCTGATCGTTGCCGGAATGGTGGCTGCAAGCATTGTTGCAACCTATCTTGGCTATGTCCCGACCGAGGCAACCCCGCAGCCCTGAGGGGTGCGCTCAGGGTCGTTCAGTCCCGTGTCTGCCTGGACCAGGCCGCGCCAATGCGCGGCTTTCTGCTGGTTACGACCTGTGGCCGCCATGCGGAGCCCTGCTGCCATCGCGCTTCGCCGAGCCTGTGCCAAAGGCGCATCACTCCTGTGCCGATTGCTTTGACAAGCCAGCCGTTACCCGATAGGCAAAGACTCATAATAATGCGGTAAACGGGGCCCGATATGCGCGGAATCTTGGGGATGCTGCCGGCGCACAAAGGGGGTGTGGCGCGGGGTCTGCACGTCTTTTCAGCGGCAGTTTTTTGTGTGTTTTCTTTTGTTTTCTTGGCGTTCGCGCCTGCAGCCGAAGCGCAGAGCTATCGCTTCTCGACAATCGTTGTCGATGGCAATGCCCGGGTCGATGATTCTACCATCGTCGGGCTTGCGGGAATCGGTCGCGGCCAGACAGTCAGTGCCGGGGCCATCAGCGGGGCCGTAAGCAACCTGACAGCTTCGGGCCTGTTCGAGACCGTGGATGTCGTGCCGCAGGGTGGCACGCTTCTGATCCGCGTGCGCGAATATCCGATCATCGGCATCGTCAATTTCGAGGGCAACCGTCGCATCAATGACGATGCGATCAACGAAGTCGTGCAGACGCGCGCGGGTCGCGTGCTGTCGCCCTCGCAGGTTGAGGCCGATGCACGCGCCATCGCCGAGCTTTACGCCAACCGGGGCCGCACAGCCGCCGAAGTGACGCCCAAGATCCTGCCGCGCGGCAACAACCGTGTCGATCTGGCGTTCGAGATCCGCGAAGGCAATGTGGTCGAGATCGAGCGTGTCTCTTTTGTCGGGAACCGAGCCTTTTCCAGCTACCGCCTGCGGCAGGTTCTCAACACCAAGCAGGCCGGCATCTTTCGCTGGATCGTGCAGCGAGATACCTTCGTGGCAGAGCGCATCGCGCTCGACCGCCAGCTTCTGTCCGATTTTTACCTATCGCGCGGCTATGTCGATTTCGAGATCCTCTCGGTCACGTCCGAGATGGCACGCGAGCGCGACGGGTTCTTCCTGACCTTCAATATCCGTGAAGGGCTGCAATACCGCTTCGGCAACATCACGGTCGTCAGCGAGGTCGAGGGGATCGACGCCGCCGATTACGAGCGCGAGTTGCGCCTGCGCCCCGGCACCATCGTGTCGCCGACCGTGCTTGACCAGAACATCGCCCGGCTTGAACAACTGGCCACACGGCGCGGGCTGCGCTTCATCCGGGCCGAGCCGCGCTTTACCCGCAACAACCGCAACCAGACGATTGATGTCGAATTTGCCATCGTGCGCGGCGAGCGCGTCTTCGTCGAGCGTATCGACATCCAGGGCAACACCACGACGCTGGACCGCGTGGTGCGGCGCCAGTTCGCCGCTGCCGAAGGCGATCCGCTGAACCCGCGCGAGATCCGCGAGGCTGCCGAGCGCATCCGCGCGCTGGGCTATTTCTCTGAGGTCTCGGTCGAGCCGCGTCAGGGCTCTGCGCCCGATCAGGCGGTTGTCGATGTCGAACTGGAAGAAACCACCACCGGGTCGCTGGGCTTCTCGGTCAGCTACGGTGCCGCACAGGGGATCGGGTTCGCGATTTCCTTCTCCGAGCAGAATTTCCTCGGGCGCGGTCAGCAGGTTGCGATCAACTTCAACACGGTGCGTGGCTCGCGCGATATCTCGCTGCAATTCAACGAGCCTGCGCTGATGGGGCGCGATCTGGGCTATTCGCTCGGGGTCGGCTATCGCGAGACACAGAGTTTCTTCGCGGATTTCGACACGCGCGAAGCCTTTCTCAACAATGCGTTGAGCTTCCGTGTCAGCGAGTTCGGGCGCCTTCAGGTCCGGCAGGGGCTGGTCTATGA
>SKYA01000161.1 GCA_007128135.1 Paracoccaceae bacterium
CTGCTTGCCGTGTGCGCGCGCGGCGTCCCCGCTGGCGGTGTCATGCGTGAGATAACCCATGGCGACATCCGGGCCTGCGCGCGGGTGCTGCTGGGGCATCCGAGCGGCCAATGGGCGCGGCAGATGGCGGTGATGCTGGCCGAGGCGCAATGTGCCGACCGTTATCGCAGGGTCTTTGCGCGCCCGCATCCGGGGCTGGGCAATGGCACGCTGATGACGGTGGCGCTGGCCCGCAGCCCCGCACCCGAGCCGCCTGTCTCGGACCCGCGCTATCTGGAGGCGCTGGCGGCGGCGATCGAGGCGGTGCTCGACTGGCGGGACGGGCTGGACTGAGCGAGGTGCGGGGCCATGCGCGATTCGCTCTTTCGCAGGGCACGCGCGCGGCCTATATCGCGGCCATGGCACAGGCACCGCTTCTCCAGTTCTCGGGCATATCGCTGACATTCGGCGGGGACCCCGTCCTTGCCGGACTGGACCTCGTGATCCAGCCCGGCGACCGTGTGGCGCTGGTGGGGCGTAACGGGTCGGGCAAGTCGACCCTGATGAAACTGATGGCGGGGCTGGTCGATGCAGATCAGGGCACCCGCAGCCTCGCGCCCGCGACCACTGTGGGCTACATGGAACAGGACCCAGATTTCAGGCCCTTCGCCACATTGGGCGATTTCGCCGCTCAGGCGCTGGACCCGGCCGAGCAGTACCGCATCGAGATGGCCGCCGAGGGTCTCGGTTTCGACCCTGCGCGCGACGCCGCCCATGCCTCGGGCGGCGAGCGGCGGCGGGCGGCGCTTGCGAAGCTACTGGCCGAGGCTCCCGATCTGATGCTTCTGGACGAGCCAACCAACCATCTGGATATCCAGGCCATCGGCTGGCTGGAGGATCAGTTGCGCGAGACCCGCGCGGCCTTTGTCCTGATCAGCCATGACCGCGCCTTCCTGCGCGCGCTCACCCGCGCCACGCTCTGGCTTGACCGCGGCCGCTTGCGCCGGCGCGAGACCGGATTCGAGGGCTTCGAAGAGTGGCGTGATGCGATCTGGGCCGAAGAGGACGAGTTGCGCCACAAGCTTGACCGCAAGATCAGGTCCGAGGCGCGCTGGGCCGTCGAGGGCATCAGTGCGCGTCGCAAGCGCAATCAGGGCCGCGTGCGGGCGCTGCAGGCGCTGCGCGCGCAGCGCGCCGCCCAGATCCGCCGTCAGGGAGCCGCAGCCATGGCGCTGGAGAGCGCCGCGCCCTCGGGCAAGCTGGTCGCGGAACTCGAACATGTGAACAAGACCATCGAGGGTCGCCCGATCCTGCGCGATCTGTCGCTGCGCATCATGCGCGGCGAGCGTCTGGCGCTGGTGGGGCCGAACGGGGTGGGCAAGACCACGCTGCTGCGCCTCATCATGGGCGAGCTTGCGCCCGATCAGGGGCATATCCGGCGCGGCACGAATCTGGTGACGGCACTCTTCGACCAGACCCGCGCACAGCTCGACCCCGATGCCTCGCTCTGGGAAAACCTGACCGGCGATCCGCTGATGCGCGTGCCCGGCCAGGCCGACCAGGTGATGGTGCGTGGCACGCCGAAGCATGTGGTCGGCTATCTCAAGGAGTTCCTGTTCGACGAGGCGCAGGCCCGCGCGCCCGTCCGCGCGCTCTCTGGCGGCGAGAAGGCACGGCTTCTGCTTGCGCGGATCATGGCGCAGCCCTCGAACCTTCTGGTGCTCGACGAGCCGACCAATGATCTGGATGTCGAGACGCTCGACCTGTTGCAGGATGTTCTGGGAGAGTATGACGGCACGGTTCTGCTGGTCAGCCATGACCGCGATTTCATCGACCGCATCGCCTCGGGCACGCTTGTCTTCGAGGGCGAGGGGCGGGTGACGGCCTATGCCGGAGGCTGGAGCGATTATCTGGCACAACGACCGGCGCCGCAGGAACCGGGGCCGAAGGCCCCGGCCCCCGCGACAGGCAATGAGAAGCCGGCGGGCGGTTCCGGCAGACCCGGCCGCGCGCAGACGGGCCTGAGCTTTACCGAGGCGCACCGGCTGGAGCGGCTGCCCGCCGAGATGGCGCGGCTGGAGGCCGAGATCGCGAAACTGGCCGGTCTGCTGGCCGATCCCGACCTCTTCACCCGCGACCCCGTCAGGTTCCGCAAGGCGACCGAGGCACTGTCCGCGCGCCAGTCTGCGCTCGAGGCGGCCGAGGAAGACTGGCTCATGCTCGCCGAAAAGGCCGAGGCACAGGCACGGCACGGGACCGGGTGAAGCGGCCTGCCCGCCGTCCGGCATTGGCGGCGCCTTGCGGGAGTGCCCGTAGGGTGGGTGCTGCGCGCCCGCCATCCCGGCGTGCAGGCTCAGGTGCCGTGACGCTGGCGCGCCTCTCGATGCGCCAGTGCCGTGCACAGTCCGGGCCAGAAGCCATCAAGCCACAGCCGTCCGTATTCCGCGTTCATGTGCCGCCGCTCCAAAGTGCCGTGTTCTGCCGCCTGCGGCTTGAGCGCGTTCTCCAGCGGAACGGACCCGGCAGCGAATTCGGCCCGCGTCGCGCGTCCCTTGACCAGGCTCGCGGCAGGCTGGGGGCACAGCACCACGTCGAAGGGCGCGCAGATCGCCCGCTGCACCAAAGCGATTTCGGCCTTGTGGCGCAGCAGGCGGCGGGGCTGGTCGGCAGCATCTGCGCTGGGCAGCGGTGTGAGCGCGGCGAAGACCGGGGCATCGGTCAGGCTGCGCAGGGCCTCCATATGGCGGGGCAGAAGGCTTTTGCGGACGCGCTCCAGCACCACGGCGCGGCAGAAGGCCGCGCTCAGGCCGCGCGGGTTGTCGCCCGAATCGCCGCGGCCGCCGAAGCCATAGATCAGATAGGCGTCATGCGCGCCCGGATCGATCGCGTCCAGCCCGCCCGAGGTCAGCCGAAGCTGGGCGGCAAGCTCGGGCGTGGAGGCGACATAGCGCCCCTCGATCACCTGCAACTGCTCGGTGCCGCGTGACGGGGCGGCGAAAAAGGTCAGCCGCGCCTCGGGATGGGCCGCGCAGAAGCCGTCGGCCGCGAGCTTCAGCGCGGCCGCATGGCTGTTGCCGATGACGCACAGCCGGATCATGCCCCGGGCCCGAACGCCGCGAGCAGTTGCTCTTCGCAGACGGGTTCCTCGGGGTCTGCGGGGTCCGACGACAGCGGCGCGCGCTCTGCTGCCGGCGACAGGCCGAACTGCGTCGCCATGTCGCCGAAGAAGCGGTCCATCACGAAGCCGACCCCCTGATCGGTCACCTGCCGGCAGTCGGATGCGAAGAACCGCCCGCCGAAGACCGGGCTGGTGATCATCTCGTAGGACGGGAAGTAATCCGTATCCGCGCGGGTCTGCGCCAGCGTTCCGGCAACTGCGCGCAGGATCGCCTTGGAGCCTGATGTCGCGCAGAGCACATGCGCCCCGCTCGCAGTTGCGGCCAGCGGCACCGGCGAGACTGTCAGCACGAAGCGCAGGCGCGGATTGGCCGCGTGCATCAGCTCAAGCGCCTGCTGCATGGCTTCCAGCGCCTGCGGATAGTCGAGCGGGTCAAAGACATGGCGCTCGGGGTCGAAGCGGCCTGCGGCGGTGCCGGGGCAGAGCGGATATTCCTGCCCGCTCACCAGATCGATCCAGCGTTCGGTCAGTCCCAGGGTGAAAACGAAGACCCGTGCCTTGCGCACGCTGCGCGACAGCGCACGCAGCGTGACCCTGCGCAGGCGCTTCACTTCTGCCAGCGATTCGAAGCCTTCAGGCTCGATCCGCGGGCGGAACGGATCGCGCAGAAGGGTGCCTTCGGGCCAGGCATCGTCAGGGGGGGTGGCCTCTCCGAAGGCCCAGCGCAACCATTGCAGCAGCAATGTGGGCGTGTAGATATTGCCGGTGCGCGCGGAAAACAGCCGGTAGCCATGGCGCCGCGCCACCTCGCCCGAGACGCGGCGCGGGGGTTTTTCCGTCACCAGCCAGTCATACCCGCGCCGGCGCAGGGCGCGGCCGATATGCTGGGCAAAGCACGAGCCATAGGTGGCCACCGGATGCTCGGGCGTGATCAGGAATTTCGGCTGCCATAGCCCGGTCATCCGCACCGGGTCATCCGTGCCCACCGCGCTGCGCCAGTAGGCGCGCAAGGGCAGGTCCGCATAGGGGTGTGTGGGCGACATGTCCTGGTGTTGCGGCATCCGGACTCCGGTCAGAAGGTTGCGCGCAGCATAGGCGCGGCGGGCGCGGACTGACAAGGGCGGTGTGACGCGAACACATGCCCCGCCCATGGGCAGGGGGGAACAAAACTGTGTCATATTCGACCGAAGGTGCCCAAACTTGCGCTGAAGGCTGGCAGGCGCGTGTCAGAGGCGGTATTCAGGGCCCCTGTTCCAATGTCGCGAGGCCCCTTGAGCGCCAGTGCCCAGCCAGGGTTCGACCCCAAAAGCGGACATGCGAGCGAGCATGCCGCGCTAGCGCCTGCGGCTGCGGGCGCAGGCGCGGACTGGGTGCTCGAGGGGATGCTGACCCTGCGCAGCCTGCCGCGGCTGCTGCCCGATCTGGACCGCATCGGCGGCGGGCAGGTGCGGCTGGACCTGTCGCATCTCTCGAAGCTCGATACCGCGGGGGCCTTTGCGCTGCACCAGTTGCAGCAGAGGCTTGAGCGCGAGGGGGGCGCCTTGCAGCTCGAGGGGCTGAGTCGCGACCATGCGGCGCTGATCGAACGTGTCGCCCAGTCCATCCCCGAGCCGCCCGCGCCCGCGCCCTCGCGCCGGTCGCTGGGCGACCTGCTGGATCTGCTGGGCCGCAATGTCGCGGCGGCGGGGATCTTTCTGGCCGAGCTGCACGCGATGCTGGGCATGTTTCTGGCCCGCCTTGTCTGGCTTGTCCGCCACCCTTCGGAGTTCCGGATGACGGCGCTGGTCCATCACTGCGACCAGGTGGGCTGGAAGGCGGTGCCCATTGTCGCGCTCATGTCGTTTCTGATCGGGGTGGTGCTGGCCTTTCAGGGGGCGGTGCAGCTGCGCCAGTTCGGGGCCGAGATATTCGTCGTGGATCTCATCGCGATCTCGATCCTGCGCGAACTGGGCATCCTGCTGACCGCGATCATCGTGGCCGGGCGGACGGCATCCAGCTTTACCGCCGCCATCGGCTCGATGAAGATGCGCGAGGAAATCGACGCCATGCGCACACTGGCCATTGACCCGGTGGTGGTGCTGTTCGTCCCGCGTATCCTCGCACTGCTGATCACACTGCCGATCCTCGGAATGCTTGCGAATTTCATGGGCCTTTTCGGCGGCGCCATGATGTCCTGGATCGAGCTGGGCATTTCGCCAGGCATGTTCCTTGCCCGTCTGCTCGACGATACTGGCGTCAATCATGTCGTTGTCGGTTTCGTCAAGGCACCGGTCTTTGCCATGATCATCGGCGTGATCGGCTGTCATGCAGGCATGCAGGTAGGCGGCAATGCCGAGAGCCTTGGCAGCCAGACCTCGGCTGCGGTGGTGCGCGCGATCTTTGCGGTCATCGTGGCCGATGCGCTGTTCTCGATCTTCTTTGCGATGATGGACTACTGAATGGACGCCGCCCCGATCATCCGCCTGCGCGGCATCCGCACCCAGTTCGGGGCACAGGTCGTTCATGACGGTCTGGACCTTGACGTGATGCAGGGCGAGGTGCTGGGCGTCGTGGGCGGCTCGGGCACCGGAAAGTCGGTGCTTTTGCGCTGCATAGCCGGGCTGCGCCCCCCGCAGGCCGGCAGTATCGAGATCTTTGGCCAGGATGCGCTGAACTGTTCCGAAGCGCAGCGCCGCGCCATCGACCAGCGCATGGGGGTGATGTTCCAGGACGGTGCGCTCTTTTCCAGCCTCACGGTGCGCGAGAATGTCGAGGTGCCGATGCGCACCCTGCCGGGGCTGGACGCGCGCCTGCGCCGCGATCTGGCCGATCTGAAGATCGCGATGTCGGGGCTGCCCTATGTCGCGGGCGACAAGTATCCGTCCGAACTGTCGGGGGGCATGCGCAAGCGCGCGGGGCTGGCGCGCGCGCTTGCCCTCGACCCCGAGATCGTGTTTCTGGACGAACCCACGGCCGGGCTTGACCCGATCGGCGCCTCCGCCTTTGACGAACTGATCAACACCCTGTCGCAAACGCTTGGACTGACGGTGTTTCTGGTCACGCATGATCTGGACACGCTGCACGCGACATGCGACCGAATAGCAGTTCTCGCCGAAAAGAGGGTGCTCTATACAGGCACCATGGCCGAGATGCAGCGCGTCGAGCATCCCTGGGTGCACGAGTATTTCCACGGCCCGCGCGCGCGGGCGGCTGTCGCGGCAACGGAAAGGACCGGCTGAGCAATGGAAACGCGCGCAAATTATGTGCTGATCGGCGTTTTCGCGCTGCTGGGCTTTGCCGGCGTGCTGGGGTTCTTCCTTGCTTTCGGCAAGTTCCAGCTCGACCGGCAGTTCGCCTATTACGACGCACGCTTCGAATCGGTCTCGGGCCTGTCGCGTGCGGCAGATGTGCGCTTTGCCGGGCTGCTGGTTGGGCAGGTGATCGATATCCGGCTTGCGCCGGAGGGCGACGGCACCGTGATGGTGCGGCTGGAGGTTGATCGCGACACCCCGGTGCGCGCCGATTCCGAGGCCATCGTGGACAGTTCCGGAATTACCGGTGTTTCCTTCATCTCGATCAGCCCGGGCAGCGCCGATGCCCCGCTCATCAATTTGCGTGACGATGTGCCCGAATTGCGCACCGGCCGATCCACCATCCAGTCGCTGACCGAGGGGGCGCCGCGGATCCTTGACGAGACGCTTCAGGTGCTGGAGCAGGTCAACCGGCTGCTGGGCGAGGAGAACCAGGCTCGCGTCAGCAACATTCTGGAGAATCTCGAGAGTTCGACCGGCGAGGTGACACGCGCGCTGGACAATTTCTCGGGCTTTACAGACACGATTGCCGCTGCGACGGGGGTCTTTTCCGAGTTTTCGGACAACCTTGCTCCGATCCTGCTGCAGGCAGAGAAGGCGATCGAGAGCCTGCAGTTCGCGATCGACGAATTCGCCCTGGTGGCCACCGAATCACGGTTGACCTTCGAGACCGGCACCCAGGCGCTGCAATCGGCCGATACCCTGATCACAGGCGATCTGACCGAAACCATCGCCAGCCTGCGCAACACCGCCGACAGCCTGCGCGAGGAAGTCGCCGCTGTCTCGCGCGAGGCGCAGGGCACGCTGGCCGAGTTCACCCGCACAGGGGCCGCCGCGACCGAGCGCCTGGTCGCGCTTGACCCGGCACTGGCGCGGCTGGAACCGCTGATGGCGCGGGCCGAAACCACCTTCGAGACTGTCGAGCGCATGTCGGCCAGCATCGACATGCTGGTGACGGGCGATGGCGCGGCGCTGGTGGCCGAGGCGCGCGAGATGGTGCGCATGGCCCGCGATGCGACGGCCTCGATCGCCGCCGTGGCCGAGACTGACCTGCCAGTCATCATGGCCGATGTGCGCGCGGCCACTGCCGAGATCCGGCAGGTGGTCACGACCGTGGGCGCGGATCTCTCGCAGGTTTCGGGACGGATAGACGAACTGAGCGCTGGCGGGTTGCGAACGCTCGACCAGGTGACCGAAACGTTTGCGAATGCCAATGTCACGCTGGACGCGATCAATCGCGCACTGGAGACCAGCGAGGGCGCCATCCAGGCTGCCGAGCGCGCATTTGTCGGGGCGGACAGGGTGATCAACGAGGAGATCAGCCAGATCACCGAGGATCTGCGCGACGTTCTGGCCCGGCTCGGTCGCGCCGTGGACGCCGTGTCGGAGGACATCCCCTCGGTGACGGCTGATCTGCGCCGCACCGCCGAGAGCGCGGCGCGCGCTTTCGACGATCTGGGCCGCTTGGTGCGCGACAGTTCCGGCCCGGTGCGCGAGTTCACCACCTCGGGCCTGCCCAATATCACGCAGCTAGCGCGCGAGACACGCGGTCTGATCAGCAATCTCGACCGCCTGACGCGCCAGATCGAGCGCGACCCCGCACGCTTCCTGCTCAACCGCCAGACGCCGGAGTTCAGACGATGATTTTGCACAGACGTTCCCTCCTGACCAGCATGGGAGGGCTGATGGTGCTGTCGGGTTGCGGGGCGCTGTCGGCACTCAGCGATGCGACCGCCGTGCTCGATGCTTACGAATTGCGCGCCCCGGACCTGCCGCAGGCCGCGAGGATGCTGCAGCGCGGCCTGAGCATCGAGCAGCCGACGACCTCGGGCGCGCTGGATGTGGACCGGATCCTGATCCGGCCCAACCTGGTGCAGTCGCTCTATCTGCCCGGGGCGCGCTGGTCGGACAAGACGCCGCTCATGTTCCAGACGGTGATGCTGCGCGCCTTCGAGGATACGGGTGCGCTGGCCTATGTCGGGCGGCGCCCGCTGGGCGGCAGCGGAGATATCGCGCTGATTTCCGAGATCACCGATTTCCAGGCCGAACTCTCCGAGGACCGCCGCACGGCCACCACCCGCATCCGCCTTGTTGCACGCATGGTGCGCGAGTCGGATGCGCGTGTGCTGGCGCGGCGCAGTTTCCAGGCCGCCGCACCCGCTGCCTCGACCGACACGCTGGAGATCGTGCAGAGCTTCAATACGGCCTCGGACGCGCTGCTGACCGATCTGGTCCGCTGGGGGCTGGGGGTGATGGGGGCGCAGTTGCCGGGGGTCTGACCCGGCAGGAGTAGCGCCGGGACGCAGCGCCGGATTGAGTATTTATGACAAGAAAATGAGCAGGTTGCGATGATCCGGGCGATTTATGACTGGACCCTGTCGCTCGCGCGGCATCCCCGCGCGCTCTGGGCGCTGGCTCTGATCGCCTTCATCGAGTCGTCGGTCTTTCCGATCCCGCCCGATGTGCTTATCATCGCCATGGTGGTGGCGCGGCCCTCGCGCGCCTTTGTCATTGCCGGGGTGGCGACTGTCGCCTCGGTGGCGGGTGGGCTTTTCGGCTACTGGATCGGGGCGGTCGCCTTCGAGGGTCTGGGCCGCCCGGTGCTGGAGTTCTACGGCAAGGATGCCTATTTCGAGTCCTTCCAGCAGCGCTACAACGACTGGGGTGCCTGGGTGGTGCTGATTGCGGGGGTCACGCCCTTTCCCTACAAGGTCATCACGATCCTGTCGGGTGTCACGAGCCTGTCCCTGCCCGTGTTCCTGGTGGCCTCGCTGGTGGCGCGCGGGATCCGGTTCTTCGTGGTGGCGGCGCTGTTGTGGAAGTTCGGTGCACCAATTCGTGATTTCATAGAGCGCCGTCTGGGCTTGATGTTCACGCTGTTCATGGCCCTTCTGCTGGGCGGATTTCTTGCGATACGGGTGTTTTGATGCGCAGACAGGTGCAGATACTGGCGCTGGCAGGCTCGCTGGGGCTGCTGCTGGGGGCGCTGGCTTTCGAACATGTCGGCGGACTGGCCCCGTGCCCGCTCTGCATCTGGCAGCGCTGGCCGCATGTGGTGGCGCTGCTGGGCGCCGGGGCGCTGCTGCTGCCTGCCTGGCCCTTCGCGCTGATCGGTGCGGGCGGGGCCGCGACCTCGGGCGGGATCGGGGTCTATCACACCGGTGTGGAGCGCGGCTGGTGGGAGGGGCCGTCGAGCTGTGCGGCAGGAGACGTGACGGGAATGACGCCCGAGCAATTGCTGGCACAGATCATGGGCGCGCCGGTGGTGCGCTGCGACGAGGTGCCGTGGGAGATGCTGGGCCTGTCGATGGCAAGCTGGAACGCCGTGGCGTCGTTCGGGATTGCGGGGCTTTGGCTGGTTAGCCTGCGGATGCGCTGACACCGGGGCTGTATCTCTGTCCTGCAGGGAGTGAACAGGTTTTCCCGTAGGGTGGGTGCTGTGCACCCACCCAGGCACCGAGGCGCGGTCAATGCAGGCGCAGTGTTCCACGCGAGAACTTCCCGACCTCGAACTCGCCCACCACATGACGCCACTCACCCGCCGACAACTGCTTGCGATGGGTGAAGCGCACCGAATGCAGCGGCCCGTCGATACTGTCCTGCCAGAATTCGATGAATTCGAACAGGCGCGGATAGTCTGGCGCGAGGTCATAGTCCTGCCAGACGAAGGTATTGAGGACATGTATATGATCGGGCATGCGATAGGTCATTTCGGCCGTGGTCAGGCCATAGCCCCTCAGCATGAGTTCGACAGGAGATCTCTCCATATGGCACCTCGTATCGTGATTCCTGTGAAAATGATGCCAAAGAAAGGATAATTTACAATGAAAACATGTTGTTGGCACTTGCGTGTGGTGGCTGCCAGAGGCATGGTCATTGCGGCATTGCACCCCATATCATGGTTCTGATAGAGTGCCGCAAACCATATCTAGAGTGATGCCCAGAACTGTGAGGACCATGTGAGCGACACCCCGGAAGTCCCTGAAAACATGGATGAAACTCCGCCTGGTGTGCCATCGGGGCCGACTGTCTCGATCACGCAGGAAATGCGCGCATCCTATCTCGACTACGCGATGAGCGTGATCGTCAGCCGCGCGATCCCGGATCTGCGCGACGGGCTGAAACCTGTGCATCGGCGTATTCTTTACGCAATGCATGAATCGGGCAACACGCATGACAAGCCTTATCGCAAGTCCGCGCGCGCCGTGGGCGATGTGATGGGCAAATATCACCCGCATGGTGACAGCGCCATCTATGACGCGCTCGTGCGCATGGCGCAGCCGTTTTCGATGTCGCTCAAACTGCTGGACGGGCAGGGCAATTTCGGCTCGATGGATGGCGATAACGCGGCCGCCATGCGCTATACCGAAGTGCGCATGGACAAGGCCGCCGCCATGTTGCTGGCCGATATCGACAAGGACACGGTCGATTTCCAGGACAATTATGACGGCCGCGACCGTGAACCCACGGTGCTGCCGGCGCGTTTCCCCAACATGCTGGTCAATGGTGCGGGCGGGATTGCGGTGGGCATGGCCACGAACATCCCGCCGCACAATCTGGGCGAGGTGATCGATGCCACGCTTGCGCTGATCGAGAACCCGGATCTGACGAGTTCGGACCTCATCGAATACGTTCCCGGCCCCGATTTCCCCACTGGCGCGCTGATGCTGGGCCGCTCGGGGGCGCGCAAGGCGTATCTCGAAGGGCGCGGGTCAGTCATCATCCGTGCCCGGACCCATGTCGAGGAGATCCGCAAGGACCGCTTCGCCATTGTCGTGGACGAAATTCCCTATCAGGTGAACAAGTCCACGATGGTCGAGAAGATCGCCGATGCCGTGCGCGAGAAGAAGATCGAGGGGATCGCGTCGGTCGCGGATGAATCCGACCGTGTCGGCGTGCGCGTTGTTGTGGAACTCAAGCGCGATGCCACGCCCGATGTGGTGCTCAACCAGCTGTTCCGCTTCACGCCGATGCAGACCTCGTTCGGCTGCAACATGCTGGCGCTGAATGGCGGACGGCCCGAGCAACTGACCCTGCGCGATTTCCTGACGGCCTTCATCGGCTTTCGCGAACAGGTCGTGACACGGCGCACCGCCTATGAACTGAACAAGGCGCGCGAGCGCAGCCATGTCCTGTGCGGGCTTGCAGTGGCGGTATCGAATGTTGATGAGGTCGTGGCGACGATTCGCGCCTCGGCCGACCCCGCCGAGGCGCGCGAGAAGCTGATGACCCGGCGCTGGCCTGCGCATGACATCGCCGACTACATCCGGCTGATCGACGACCCCAGCCATACGATGAACGAGGATGGCACCTACAACCTGTCGGAAGTGCAGGCGCGCGCGATCCTCGATCTGCGCCTGCAACGCCTGACTGCCATGGGCGTCAAGGAGGTGACCGACGAACTGGAAACCCTCGCGGCCAGGATCAAGGACTATCTCGACATCCTGCGCTCGCGGGCGCGGGTGATGGAGATCATCGGGGATGAATTGCGCGAGGTGCGCGAGCAGTTCGCGGTGCCGCGCCGCACCGAGATCATGGACTGGTCCGGTGACATGGAGGACGAGGACCTCATCGAGCGCGAGGATATGGTCGTCACGGTCACGGCGGGCGGATATATCAAGCGCACCCCGCTGGTCGATTTCCGCGCGCAGCGCCGCGGCGGCAAGGGGCTGGCCGGGATGGCGACCAAGGATGATGATGTCGTCACGCGGCTCTTCGTGGCCAATACCCATACCCAGCTTCTGTTCTTCACAACCGATGGCATGGTCTACAAGCTCAAGACCTGGCGGCTGCCGCTGGCCGGGCGCAATGCGCGTGGCAAGGCTATGGTGAATATCCTGCCGATCGCCGCAGGCGTCAGCATCGCCGCGATCATGCCGGTCGAGCGCCCCGAGGAGGAATGGGAGAACCTTCAGATCGTGTTCGCGACCTCGCAGGGCGATGTGCGGCGCAACCAGTTGTCGGATTTCGTGAATGTCATGCGCAACGGCAAGATCGCCATGAAGCTGCCCGAAGGCGTATTGCTCGTCAATGCACGGATCTGCGACGAGGATGACGACGTGATGCTGGTCACGGCCTCGGGCCGGGCGATCCGGTTCCCGACCACGGATGTGCGCGTCTTCAAGGGGCGCGATTCGACCGGTGTGCGGGGGGTCCGGCTGGGCGAGGGGGACAGGGTCGTGTCGATGGCCGTGATCCGTCATTTCGAGACCACGCCCGAAGAGCGCGAAGCCTTCATCCGCCAGCGCCGCCTGATTGCCGGTGTGGTCGAGGACGAGTCCGAGGCCGACGAGAACGAGGACGTGGTCGAGGCCGGACAACTCAGCCCCGAACGCTATGCCGAGATGTCGGCCGCCGAGGACCTGCTGCTGACGATCACGGCAGGGGGGCTGGGCAAGCTGACCTCGAGCCATGACTACCGCATCACGGCGCGGGGCGGACAGGGCGTGCGTGCGGCTGATGACAAGCTGCGCGGCGGGGCGCTGGTCGCGCTGTTCCCGGTCGAGATGACCGATCAGGTGATGCTGGTCACCTCGGGCGGGCAGTCGATCCGCGTGCCGGTCGAGGGTATCCGCTTCCTGCGCCGTACTGGCGGCGGGGTGAAGGTGTTCAACATGAACGGCTCGGGCGAGCAGGTCGTCTCGGTGGCGCGGATAGCGGAGACAGGCGACGAGCCCGAGGAGGCGTGACTCTGCCCGGGCTCGAAGCGGCGCTGGCCGGTCTGGCGCGGCGCGGCGCAACGGTGACCTATGGCACGCTGGCGCGGCAACTCGGGCTGGAGGGGCCGGGGCGCATTGCCCGGCTGACCGATGCGCTCGAGTCACTGATGGAGGCGGATGCCGCAGCGGGCGCCGCGCTGCGCGCGGCGCTCGTGACCGGGCGTGTGTCCGGAGGCCTGCCCGCACGCGGGTTCTTTCACAAGGCGCAGGCATTGGGGCTGCATGACGGGTCCGAAAGCGGAGCCAGCGCGGAACGCTTCCATCGCTGCCAGCTTGAGCAACTGTTTGTCCAAAGGTAGCCGCTGTCTGCAGGAAGATGCGCGTCAGGTCAGCGGGGCCTGCCGGGCAAGCGCCTGCTCCAGCACGAAGACACGGATCGCCGAGGCAAGACCGATATCACCGCGTGCCGAGTCGATCTCGGCGGCAAGCGCATTGACAGGCTGCCCGCGCGCGCGGGCAATGCGGCGGAACTCGTGCCAGAAGGCATCTTCGAGCGAAACCGACGTGCGGTGTCCACGCAAGGTCAGCGAATGCTTGACCGGGCGGCCGCTCATGGCGTGCGCTTGTGCGCGTCCAGATGCGCGCGGGCCTTCGCCGCCTCGGCCTTCTCGAGGGCGCGCGAAGCCTTGCTGCGCGCGTGGCGTGCAGCGTTCTCATTGGCCTGCCCGCGTTGTTTGTCGCGTGCGGCCTGTTTGCGCGCGGTGCGCAGGTTGATGATGTCTGTCATCGCCGCTGGCCCTGTTGGTGCTGTCATTCCCCTTGCGCGCAGTCTTGCCGCTTGCGCCTGTCGGGTCAAGCGGGGAGGCATCCTTGCCGTTGCGATTGGGGCCAGTTCCCGGATTCGGGTATTTCCGGCATGGAAATGAGCTGGCGGCAGGGGGATTCGAGGCGTTAACGCGAGCGGACCGACGGAACGCGACTCCTTGCGGTATCAGATGAAAACGGTGTCGGTGGCCGCGCCCTTGCGGGCGCGGCTGGCGTCCTGTCAGTCCTTCGGCCCGATCATCTCTTCGGGGCGCACCACGCGGTCGAAGGTCTCGCCATCGACAAAGCCGAGGGCGATGGCTTCCTGGCGCAGCGTGGTGCCGTTCTTGTGCGCGGTCTTCGCAACCTTGGTGGCATTGTCATAGCCGATGGTGGGCGCAAGCGCCGTGACCAGCATCAGCGATTCCTTCATCAGCTTGTCGATACGCGCGACATTGGCCTGTGTGCCGACCACCATGTTGTCAGTAAAGCTGGAGGCCGCATCGCCCAGTAGCTGCATGCTCTGCAGCACGTTGTAGCTCATCATCGGGTTGTAGACATTGAGTTCGAAATGACCCTGGCTGCCGGCAAAGCCCACGGCCGCGTCATTGCCCATGACATGGGCGCAGACCATGGTCAGCGCCTCGGCCTGGGTGGGGTTCACCTTGCCCGGCATGATCGAGGAGCCCGGCTCGTTCTCGGGCAGGATCAACTCGCCCAGACCCGAACGCGGCCCGGAGCCCAGAAGCCGCATGTCATTGGCGATCTTGAACAGGCTGGCGGCGACAGTCTTGAGCGCGCCCGAGAACATGACCATAGCGTCATGAGCGGCCAGGGCCTCGAACTTGTTGGGGGCGGTGACGAAGGGCAGGCCGGTGATAGTGGCAATATGGCCTGCGACCTTCACATCCCAGCCCTTGCGCGTGTTCAGCCCGGTGCCGACCGCCGTGCCGCCCTGCGCCAGTTCGTAGATATGGGGCAGGCACATCTCGACCCGCGCAATGCCCATCCTGACCTGATGCGCATAGCCGCCGAATTCCTGCCCGAGCGTCAGGGGTGTCGCGTCCTGCGTATGGGTGCGGCCAATCTTGATGATGTCACGGAATTCCTCGGATTTGGCGGCCAAAGCCGCATGCAGCTTGTGCAACCCCGGAAGCAGCACATCACGCGCCAGCATCCCGATGGCGACATGCATCGCCGTGGGGAATGTGTCATTGCTGGACTGGCCCATGTTGCAATGGTCGTTCGGATGGACCGGGTCCTTGGAGCCCATCTCGCCGCCCAGGATCTCGATCGCGCGGTTCGAGATCACCTCGTTTGCGTTCATGTTCGACTGCGTGCCCGATCCGGTCTGCCAGACCACAAGCGGGAAATTGTCGTCAAACCAGCCTTCAAAGACCTCGGTTGCGGCCTGAACGATGGCCTTGCCGCGCCGGTCGTCCAGGTCGCCCTGTTCCATGTTCACCAGCGCGCAGGCCCATTTGATCGCCCCGAGGGCACGGATGATCGGAACCGGCTGACGCTCCCAGCCGATCGGAAAATTCAGGATCGAACGCTGCGTTTGCGCGCCCCAGTATTTGTCGGCAGGCACATCGAGCGGGCCAAAGCTGTCAGTCTCGCGGCGGGTGGCAGTCATGCGGCTGGGCTCCTTGAACGGGCTTGAAACTGCCCTGTCCTTAGCCGCTGCCCGAGGGGAAATCAATCAGCATGCGATTGCATACTGCACGATGCTCACTTGCGGAAGCGGTCAAGGCTCACGACCTCGCCGCTCTTCTCTTCGGCAGGGGCATCCGACTGCATCGGAGCCTCGTCGTCATCGTCCTCGTCGTCATCCTCGTGATGCAGTTCGAAGCGCAGTCCGAATTCCACCGAGGGATCGACGAAGGTCGAGATCGCGTCGAAGGGAATGTAGAGCGGTTCGGGCGCATTGCCGAAATTCAGCGTGATCGCGAATCCGTCCTCATCGACGACGAGATTGTCGAACCAGTGCTGGATGACGAGCGTGATCTCCTCTGGGTAGCGCTCGCGCAGCCAGTCGGCCATCTGCATGTCCGGATGGCCGGTATCGACCGTGATGAAGAAATGATGCTCGCCCGGCAACCCGTTTGTTGCAACACCTTCCATGACGTTGCGGATCAGCCCCCGCATCGCGTCATGCATCAGATTGCCATAATCGATTCCGCGCATCTCTGGCTTCCTTTCCTGCCCCGTAGCATAGGCCATTCACTTGGGAAGGGAAGCCCCGTCTGGGCGGGCCGCGAAAAATTCTCGTGCCTGCGCGGGGCAGGTTTTGTCGTGCAGTTTCAACAGGCAGGAAAGGAAAAGTGCAGGCTTCTGTTGCCAGGTGCCTGCGAACCCCGCCTTGCACGGCTAAGCACAAGGACTTCAAGGTTTCGGTTTCGTTACCGCTTACGCAGCAACAGCCACCGGAGCACGGTTGTCATTTGCAACTGTACGTTTTGCACCGATAACGGTGGTGGCTCACCGGGACAAGGCTAACCCCTTTAGACGTTCGTCGA
>SKYA01000151.1 GCA_007128135.1 Paracoccaceae bacterium
AAATCTGGACATCAGAGCCGGATCGATTCATCCTCGACCCGATCCACCAGATGCCGGGACTGAATACCTAGACCCCATGATCGCGGCGTGAGCTGACTGGGCCGGTGGCCTCTCCCCACCTCTAGCCCCGCCCCCCGCGCAATCGCGGCGCCGACGGTCCGTGCATGACAGGGTCCGATGTCGGATGCGCCGAATCCGCGCGCTGGAGGGGCGGACCCTACAGCCGGACCGAGAGCGCCGGACATCCGCCTGCTACCGCGATCTGGTCGGAATACCGACCAGGGCGCAGATCTCGTCATAGCTCAGCGTGGCGAACTCGTCTGGGCGCACCGCCTTGTCGTCGACATAGAACCCCTCGTGGCCGCACCATGGCTTGCCGGTCCAGATCTCGTCATAAGGGATGTCGTGTCGATGCAGCCACTCGAACAGGATCGGCAGCGTGTGCGCGTTGATCTTGCCGACGCTGGACTGGTGTGTGCGCATGTTGCGCGCGGTGTGCAGCACGATCTCGAAGCCAATGTCCTTGTAGCGGCGCAGCATGGCCACCACATCCTTGCGTACCTCGGCATCGGCATAGGCACCGGTCTCGCCGGTGGTCAGGGTTCCATCGACATCGATAACCAAGCGTTTCATGGTATGCGTCTTCCATGACTCGCGCCACCCTTCCCGCGGCCCACCGCCGTTAAGGACAGGACCTGCCGGGAGTGTAAAGCCCCCCAGTGGAAAAATCGGGGAAGTCTCGCCGATGATTTGCGCCGGGCCGCGCGCCGCGGTTCCGACGGTGTGACCGCAACCCCTTCGGATTCCCGCAGACCACCCGGCAAATCAGTGCCGCCAGAGGGCGGTCACATCCCCAAGGCCACGAAGGATCGTCAGCTTTGGCGGTATGGGGCTTCTCCACATCGGGAACCCACGGCAGCAGCCAGATCACCCTCATCCCCCGCATGGACATTCCCGCGGCGCCGACCCTGCAGGAGCGGGCTGGCGAACAGCACCGCCTCCAGCAAAGGGTTCACCGTCGTGCCCGGAGGTTGTCGGCATCTGCATAGAAACGGTGACTGCGGGTGTGTCGATCCGCTTGGCCTTGTAGCCATTGGCATACAGCACCGGACATCGTTCGGTCTGCAGCGACTTTTCGCCGAACACGGTCAAGGCTCCCTTGCGTCGGATGGCGGCTGGTTGGTAGCGGGTAAAGTAAATTTCAAGTTTGTATGGCTCGGCGGACACGGGATCTGTCTGGTCCGCATAATCGAAAGCGCGGTTCATCCCATCCCTTTGTAAGGAAATCTTGTGGTTTACCGGCTAGCTGACGCACCTGACCGAGGGTGCGGTAACGGAGTGGGCCGGACGTGACAGTGATTCTTCCGAGGCAAACATCGTGATGGGGCGCGACCCGGCACCGGGCTTGCCCGAACTGCGTGCAGCGCGCCGGCTGGGCCGGACGCTGCTGATCTGGGCCTTTTTGTTCAGCGTCTTTGTTAATCTGCTGATGCTGACTGGCCCGCTCTACATGCTGCAGGTCTATGACCGAGTGCTGGCCTCGCGCTCGGTAGAGACGCTGACCGCGCTGACGGTGCTGATCGCCGCCCTCTTCGCGCTGATGGCGGTTCTGGAATACGCCCGCGGCCGGTTGATGGCCCGCATCGGTGCACGGTTCCAGAGCGCGCTGGACGCCCGCGTCTTCGAGGCCGGGCTGCGGCGCGGCGCCGACCCAAAGGAGCGCACCGCGGCGGCGGGCGCGCTGCGCGACCTCGACGGGGTGCAGCGGCTGTTCGTCTCGCCGGTGCTGCTGGCTGCGATGGACATGCCCTGGACGCCGCTGTTCATCGCGGCGATCTTCCTGTTCCACCCGCTGCTGGGCTGGCTGGCGCTGGCCGGCGCGACGATCCTGATCGCGGTGACGCTGGCCAACCAGTTGCTCACCGCGGGCATGGTGCGGCAAGGCTTCGCCGCCGACCAGACTGCGCACCGCTTCGCTGATGAGATCCGCATCGGCAACGAGGTGGTGCAGACCCAGGCGATGGGCAGCGCGATGACCGCGCGCTTTCTTCGCAGGCGGCACGACGCGCTGGTGCGCTCCATCCGCGCCAATGACTGGACTGGCAGCTTCACCTCCTTCACCAAGGCGTTCCGCCTGTTCCTGCAATCGGCCATCCTCGGCCTCGGTGCCTGGCTGGTGCTGCGAGGTCAGATGACGCCGGGCGCGATGATCGCGGCCTCGATCCTGCTTGGGCGTGCGCTGGCCCCGGTGGAGCAGGCGCTGGGGCAGTGGCCGGTGCTGCAGCAGGCCCGCGCCGGCTGGGCCGAGCTGGGCCGCTGGCTGGCCGAACTGCCCAGGACCCCGGCGCGCACCGCCCTGCCGCTGCCGAAGGCGCATCTGGTGGTGCGGGGCCTGGCCGTCATGTCGCCCGGGGCCAAGGCGCCCACGCTGCGCGGCATCGGGTTCGAGCTGACGCCCGGCCATGCCCTGGGTGTCATCGGCCGCTCCGGTTCGGGGAAATCGACTCTGGCACGCGCGCTTCTGGGCTACTGGCCGCCGGTGGCGGGGGAGATCCGCCTAGGTGGCCCCACGCTCGATCAGTACGATCCCGAAAGCCTAGGCCGGCACATCGGCTACTTGCCGCAGTCGGTGACGCTCTTTTCCGGCACCGTGGCCGAGAACATCGCCCGGATGGCGACCGCCCCCGATGCCGAGGCGGTGGTGCGCGCTGCACAGCGCGCTAACGCCCATGACATGGTCGTGCAGCTGCCCGAGGGCTACGACACCCTGCTCGACGGCAACGAGAACCAGCTCTCCGGCGGGCAGCGCCAGCGCATCGCGCTGGCCCGGGCGCTCTATGGCGATCCGGTGCTGCTGATCCTCGACGAGCCGAACTCCGCGCTCGACGCCGCCGGGTCCGAGGCGCTCAACGCCACGATCCGGGACTTCAAGGCCCAGGGCCGGGCCGCGATCGTCATGACCCACAGGCCGATGCCGATCGCCGAATGCGACCTGCTGATGGTGATCGAGGGCGGCACCCAAGCCGCCTTCGGCCCGCGCGACGAGGTGCTGAAGAAGATGGTGCGCAACGCCGAGCCGGTGAAGCGCGTGCTGCGGCGTCCCAAACCGGTGGAGGCCGCCGAATGACCGCCCGCCGCTCCGAGGTCCTAGGACAGCCCCACCCCGACAGGACCCCCGCTCCCCGGCCGCCGGCTGAGCCTACCGCCAGGTGGGGCGCGGTGCTGCCGATGGTGACCGGGCTGACCGCGCTGGTGCTGCTGGTCGGTGGCCTTGGCGCCTGGAGCGTGCAGGCCCGCATCGCCGGGGCGGTGGTCACCTCCGGCATGATCCAGGTCGAATCGAACCGCCAGGTGGTCCAGCACCCCGAGGGCGGCGTCGTCGGCGCGATTTACGTGCGCGAGGGCGATAGCGTGACCGCGGGCGACGTGCTGGTCCGGCTCGACGGGAGCCGCCAGCAGGCGGAGTTCGACATCGTCGAGGGCCAGCTGCGCGAGCTGGCCGCCCGCAAGGCCCGGCTGAGTGCCGAACGCGACGGCGACGACGAGATCCGGTTCGACCCGAACCTGCTGGCGCTCGCCGCCGCCGACCCGCAGATGGCCGAGAATGTCGCCGGAGAGGACACGCTCTTTACCGCCCGGCGCGAGGCCATGGCGCAGGAGGCGCGCCTGCTCGACGAACAGAACATCCAGATCGACAACCGTGTCTCCGGTATCGAGGCGCAGCTCTCGGCACTGCGCGAGCAGTTCGCGCTGATGGACAGGGAGGTCGAGAACCAGGAATCCCTGCTGTCGCGCCAGCTCACCCAGGCCGGCCGTGTCAGCGAGCTGCAGCGCGAGCGGGCGGCCCTGCGCGGCCAGATCGGCCGGCTCGAGGCCGAGATCGCCGAGCTGCGCGGCCACGCCGCGCGCAACGAGATCTCCCGGTTGCAGCTGGAGACCCGGCGCCGCGAGGAGGCGGTCACCCAACTGCGCGACTTGCAGTTCCGCGAAGTCGAGCTCCTGCAGCGCCGGTATATCCTGCAAGAGACCCTCTCGCGGCTCGACATCCGCGCGCCGGTCTCGGGGATTGTCTATGACAGCCAGATCTTTGCGTTGCAGTCGGTGATCCGCCCGGCCGATCCGCTGATGTACATCGTGCCCCAGGACCAGCCGCTGGTCGTGCAGGCCCGGGTCGAGGCGCTGGCGATCGACCAAGTCTATCGCGGGCAGGAGGCCGCGTTGCAGTTCTCCGCCTTCGATTTGCGCCAGACGCCGGAGGTGATCGGGATCGTGACGCGGATCTCGGCCGACGTCATCACCGAGGAACGCACCGGCATTAACTATTACGCCATCGAGGTCCTGCCACTGGAGGAAGAACTCGCCAAGCTCCAGGACGCCGCATTGCTGCCTGGCATGCCGGTCGAGGTCTTCCTGCAGACCGGCGAACGCAGCCCGCTGGCCTACCTCACCCAACCCCTGACGAGCTATTTCAATCGCGCCTTCCGCGAGTCACGCGATCGCGCACCGCGGTCCGCCCGTGACCATTGGTGACGGGGGGGCGGCCGCAGGATGGATGGACCCGGTTCGAGATCCCGGGCCGCGGGCTGCCCGCGCCTGCGGCGGCCGCGATATCGGCTGTGCCGGGGCGGCTCGGCACCGGTTTCCATGGAGCCGAGCGGAACTCCCGGCTCGGCGCCAGCCCGTCACGCGCAGAAATATGTTTTAAAATCAGTCTTCTAGAACGCAAAATGCGCGGTTTTTTAGAACTATGACCACTACAAGGGCATCACGCGATGGCGCCGTCCCGTCAGGTACCCCGC
>SKYA01000213.1 GCA_007128135.1 Paracoccaceae bacterium
GGACGGGTGGGCTTGCCGCTGTAGCCCGTTCAAGTGCGGCATGTCGCTCAGCGCTGGGGGTTGCATCCGCCTGCATCTGGCCTGTTGCGCTTGTATTGGCCTGCCCGGCAAGGGCCGGGGTTTGCGCGATGCCGATCTGCGCGGCAGAGGCGGGCCGCGTCCCATCCGACATTGCAGCGGTGTCTCGCGCAAGGGGCTGCGCGTTGACAAGGGGGACCGACACCCTTGCCGGGGGCGCGCCCTGACTGCCTGCAGAGACGTCCTGCGCGGGCGACTGCGCGCTGGCAAGGGCACCCGCCCCCCCGTCCGGGGCCGCGCGCTGACTGACTGGTGTCGCAGCCGCAAGGGGCGCAGTCCGGGGCTGCTGCACGGATAGAGCACCGTCATGGGCCGGGGCAGGTCTGGCTGTCGCGCCAGTGGTCTTCTCTGGCGGTCGGGTGGCAGGCGCATCGGAAATGAAGACGGCCACGCGGTCCGGTGCGGTGACATCCCTTGGCGTCGCTCCGGCGCTCTGCCCGGCGACCTGATGCGCGGCAGTCCCGCCGCCCGGATCGGGCTGAACCGCCGGAACAGGGGTCGCGCCTGCAGGACGGCGTATCGCTTGCTCTGTCGAATTAGGGGGCATGCGATCAGGGGCAGGTGTCATCACTGCGGGGGGGCGATCAGTCGGGGCGGGGGCCTGTGCTGCGGCGCGGGGCTGGTCAGGGGCTGGCTGCGCCCTGGGTGTCCCTGTCTGGGGCACCATCTGGCTGTGCGTAGGCGTTTCAGCAGGTGTTGCCAAAGGTGTCGCCAAAGGTGTCGCCAGTGCATGGCCGGGGGCGGCAGGACCGGGACGCGGCGCGGGCGTCTGAGGCGCGAGGCCGGGTACGGGCAGCAGCGGTGCCTGCGCGACTTCGGACGAGAGGCGCATCTGCCAGGGCATCGGCTGGCTGAGGCCGGACAGGGACTGGCCGACATGGCCCGCAGGCTGGTTGGGGCCGGCAAGGCCCGGCGACCAGTGCGCCGCCGCAGGATCGCCGCGTATGTTCGCCAGTGAGAGGTCAGGTGCAACATGGGCTGCCGGCGGGAAGGCGCCCGACCCTGCTGGCACATGCGCAAGATACGCTTGCGTGCTGACCGGAGGCAGTTGCAGCGGACTTGCAGACGCGGACCCACCCCCGCTGGACGGTGCCGCCTGCGTCACAGGCCCGCCGCCGTTCGGCGTGGGCGACTGCGGAAGGACTGCCCCTTGCGCATTGCTGCCCGGCTTTGCAGCATCGGGCAAAGGGGCAGTGCCGGGCGCAACTGCGGGTGGTGGGCTGACTACTGGCGGTTGTCCCGCCGTTGTCCCTGATGGCGGGCCTGCAAGCGGTGCGCGGGAAGGCGATACTTCGCCAATGGCGCGGGCGATATCGATGGCGCGCATGCTGCGCAACATGGCCAGCGGATCGGGCCCGCCGCTCATCTAGACCGACCTGACAGCGACAAGCGCGCGCAGACGCTGAACCTCGGGCAGGAGAGAGCGTTTCGCTGGCGCATCAGGCAGGCCATCGAAAGCGGCAAGCTCTGCCGCTGCGAGGGGCCAGTCCTGCAGATGCGCGGCCAGATCCAGCCGGTAGAAGCGCACCGCAGCCGCGGTCGGGTCAAGCGCGAGCGCCGTGTCGAAAGCAAGCATTGCGGCTGCGGTCTGATCGACGCGGCGCAGACAGATGCCCAGACCCAACCAGTGATCCGTGCTGCGCGGGGCAAGCAGGCACAACGCCTGAAACTGGTTCAGCGCGGCCAGAACCCTGCCTGCATCAAAAGCCGCAAAGGCCTGCGCGTAAAGCAGATCCACCACCTCGGCGGGAAGGTCCAGCGCCTCGGTCAGGGACGCACCCCGCGCGACCCGCTCGAAGACAAGGGCAAGGGCAGGCTCTCCGTCGGGCGCAAGCTCGGCCAGCGTCGCGTGCAGCGCCTCCGTTTCCATGTCGAGAAGCGCTGCCGTGCCGTCGGCCTGTGTCATCTTGCGCCTGTCCGATGGTCGAGCACAGCGCGCAACCGCCGCGCAAGTGTCTGTGCGGCCATGTCGGACTTCGCAAGCGCGCATCTTTCGGCATCGGCAAGATCCTCGCGCGCCGCGTCAAATTCGTCCAGGGCAAGACATGCTTGTGCCGAAAGAAGATATCCTGCCGGGTCGTCGGGCTGCTCGAGCATCACCACCGAAGCGCCCTGAAGCGCGATCTCGGGCTGACCTTCGGCCAGCGCAGCCTCGGCCAGGCCAAGGAAATACGGTGCGTGTCGCGGGTCGATCATGACCAGACGCGCGAATTTGCTCAGCGCGCTTGCCGACTGCCCGGCCTGAAGATCAGCGCGCGCCTGTTCGGCCGCACCATTCAGATCGCCCGGTGCAAGGCCCAGACGTTCGACAAGCGGCACGTCGATCAGGAATTTCTGCACAAGCTGCGTGACCTCGGAAGTAGGAGAAAGTGTCATATTCGCATCCTGATCTGTTCAAGGGGGGGGCGGTCATCCCGTGCCCGCGCCTTCAGGGTTGAAAGATGTAGTAGTCCTGTTCGACCTCGGCACGACGGCGCTCGGGTCCGAAATCCTGCGTTGCGGGCGGTACGTCCTCGCCCAGAACCGGACGCGCGAAATGCCGCCACTGCATCACATCCTGCACCGCCCGCAGCGGGTCCTTGCGCTGGCTCATGTCCAGGGCTGTCACAACCCAGACCACTGGCGCACCCACATCGCGCAGGTCACCCACGGCCATCGCTTCAAGAGCGGCCCGGTCCGCGCCGGCAGGAAAGACGAGAGCGGCGCGATTGACTGAAGCCAGGCCGAGGCCCAGAACCAGCAGGCGGCGAAGTTGCGCGGCGGCCTGCAACGGATGCGCGCCCAGTTGGCCCAGCCGCCCGGCAAGCTCGATCCCGCGCCCATCCGGTGCCAGCCGCAGTTCCATATCGGTGTCATCGATCGTGAAGGCGTAGTGCCCCCCGATGATCTCTGGAGGCACGCCGACATCCAGCGCCTGCCAGATCACCTCGACTGCGGGACGGACGCTGCCGCTCATCTCCATGGTCCTGTCACTCCCTTTCCAGCCCCCGCGCCTAAAGGCGCGAGGCGGTGGCCATCATATCAGTTTCGGCCTGTTGCAATTCCTTGATGAACTTGAGCGCGGTGTTGATCATCTCTTCCAGTTCATCCATGAATTTCTTGGACAAATCCGCATTCGCCTGACTATCCTGCGCCGAGGCGGCGAATTCCTGCCCTGTGGCCTCACTCATCTTGGCGGCAGCATTCAGCGTTCCCTCGGTCAACCCCTTCACGGCGTTGAACAGGTTCGACAGCGCACCTGTGACCTGATTGATGATATCGGCCTTGCCCTGTGCGATCTTGGCCGTGGAGTTGGTCGCATCGGCCATGTGCGTGAGTTTAGACGTTTGGTTTTCTGTAAGCCCTTTGGTCTTGTCCATGATCTTGTTGATCTCGACACCCTTCATGGAGTCCATGGCGCTCTGTTTCAGCTGCCCGGCGGCTTTCGACGCGCCGCCGATGGTGATGACCGCCGAAACCACGGCGACCACGGCCCCGACAATCGCCGAGGCGAGCATTTTCTGCGCGGCTTCGCGGGTCTGTCCGGCCTGGGCTTCCAATTCGCCGCGCGCCTGACTGCGCGCGGCAAGACGCGCATCGAGTGCGTTCTGGCGCGACATTGAACTCATCTCGATCAACAGCTTGCCCAGCATGTCGGGGTCGCGCACCGCAGAGAGGAGATCCTTCAGCGCAGCCTCGAATTCCGCCGCGCCCTTGCCCTGGCCGCTGTTTTCCAGCCGCGTGCGCGCGGCGTTCGTATCCTCGGGCGGCGAGAAAGCGCGCGTGAGACTGGCCACAACGGTGTCGGCAATGCCGGGCGGCAGTGCTCCGCCACTGTTTGCCACGCCACCACCGACGCCGCGCGTGTTCGCTGGACCTTCGGCGCGGCCTCCGGTGTTGGTCTGGTCAATCCCAAACCCTCTTGATCCGCCAATTCCGTCAATGCTCATCATGCATGTGTTCCTTCTGCTTCAACTGTGAATGTCAGCCCGAAAAACGGGTCGCGGAAAGGGTCTGGCTGGTTTCATTCAGCATTTCAGTCATCGAATCGGCAATGTTGTTGAACCGTTGCGACTGGGCCAGCAGCATCTGGATTGCCTCGTCGATCATGTCGTCAAGCTGCTGCATCAGCCCTTCGATATCCTTGCTCTCGGCTTGCAGCTGGGCTGCGGCTTTGTTGTCGACAGCGGCCGCAAGGTTGGAACTGGCCGCGCCGACATTGGTCAACGCGTTTGCCGTTGACAGGCCGGTCTGGATCGCCGTGCTGGCCGTCTTGACCCCCGACGCAAAGCTCGCAGCGATCCCCGGCGCCGCCGCTGCGCCCGAAGCCCCACCGGTCAGAAAGGCGGTCAGGATCGTCGCGACGAGGGTCGCGGCCATGAAGCTCATATCTGCGGCCATCACGGCCTTGGCGTCGCCGCCTGCCGCCTTGACGATGCTGCCGACGATCCCGGCACCTTCATTGGCCTGCTGCGTGACTGAATTGACAAAGGAAAGGGCCATCATTACGCCGCCCGCAATCATCAGCGCGCCCAGCCCCTGCATGCCGGGAACGGCCGCGAGCAAGGCCCCCAGCGCGATCATCAACGCGGCCCCCAGCGCCTGAAACGCCAGCCCGATCAGCGTGAAGATATTGCCCGAGCGTTTCTTGGCCTCGGCCTCTTCCAGCTTGCGCTCGGATTCCTCGATCTTGGATTGATTCTCTTTCATGTTCAGGCGCTTGGATTCCTGCTCATTCA
>SKYA01000024.1 GCA_007128135.1 Paracoccaceae bacterium
ATCTGGCCCTGGTCCATGAAGATCACCCGGTTCGCCACCGCTTGGGCAAAGCCCATCTCGTGGGTGACGCAGATCATCGTCATCCCCTCTTCGGCAAGTGCGATCATCGTGTCGAGCACTTCCTTGATCATCTCGGGGTCCAGCGCCGATGTCGGTTCGTCGAACAGCATGATCCGCGGCTTCATGCACAGCGAGCGCGCAATCGCCACGCGCTGCTGCTGCCCGCCCGAAAGCTGGCCGGGGTATTTCAGCGCCTGCTCGGGGATCTTGACCTTTTCCAGAAAATGCATCGCGATTTCCTCGGCCTCTTTCCTGGGCGTCTTGCGCACCCAGATCGGGGCCAGCGTACAGTTCTCGAGGATGGTCAGATGCGGGAACAGGTTGAAATGCTGGAACACCATCCCGACCTCGGAGCGCACCTTGTCGATATTCTTCAGATCCCCCGTCAACTCGGTCCCATCGACGATGATCTGCCCTGACTGGTGTTCCTCCAGCCGGTTGATGCAGCGGATCAGCGTCGATTTCCCCGACCCGGACGGGCCACAGACCACGATCCGCTCGCCGCGATTGACCGTCATGTTGATGTCGCGCAGCACATGGAAGGTGCCATACCACTTGTTCATGCCGGTGATCTGGATCGCAATCTCGTCGGTCACCTTCATGTGGCTGGTGTCGATCTTGCGATCAGTCGGAATCTCGATGACAGGTTCGGTCATGGCCCTACCCCTTGGCTTATTTGTGATCGGTCTTCAGCTTGCGCTCGAGATACATCGAATAGCGCGAGATGCCGAAGCAGAAGATGAAGAACAAGGCACCGATGAAGATGAACAGTTCCCAGTAGATACCCTGCCAGTCGGTCGAGGCACGAATGGCATTCGACAGGCCAACCGGGTCCAGCAGTCCGATAAAGACAACCAGAGTGGTGTCCTTGAACAGCCCGATGAAGGTGTTGACGATGCCGGGGATCGAGATCTTCAGCGCCTGCGGCATGATGATCAACCGCTGCGCCTTCCAGTAGTCCAGTCCCAGCGCATCGGCCGCCTCGTACTGGCCCTTGGGCAGCGCCGCCAGCCCGCCCCGGATCACCTCGGCCATATAGGCCGCGGCAAACAGCGTCACCATGATGATCACGCGCAGGATCAGGTCGAAGCTCGTGCCCGGCGGCAGGAAGTAGTTCAGCAGCAGCGAAGCGGTGAACAGCAGCGTGATCAGCGGCACGCCGCGGATGAACTCGATGAAGATCACGCAGACGGATTTCAGGAACACCATGTCCGACTGCCGCCCCAGCGCCAGCAGGATGCCCAGCGGCAGCGACAGCGAAATGCCCGAGACCCCGATGACCAGCGAGATCAGGAAGCCGCCGAACCGGTCCGAGCGCACGAAGTCCAGCCCCAGCGGCAACACCGAGGACATGGCACTGTCAAAGGCCCCCGCTGCGAATATCCACCAGAAAACCGGCGCCAGCACGGCTGCGAATACCGCCGCCAGTTCGTTGATCTTGCGCACCAGCACAAAGGCAACAAAGCCTGCAACAAACCCAAGCAGCGCCGAGACCGGCAGCCAGATCGACCCGCCCCAGAGCAGGTGATAGCCGACAAAGGGGTAAAGCGCCGAGAAGATCATCAGTCTGCGCGGCAGCGCGGTGAACAGCACCGGCGCCAGGGCAACGAACAGAAGCACCAGTGCCAGCACCGGGCGCCAGTAGAACTGCGGCGGGTAGAAGCCGAACAGGAGCTGGTGCCAGCGATCATTAATGACCGCGAAACAGGCCCCGCTCGTGCCGTCCAGGATGCGGCGGCATTCGCTCAGCGAACCGGCGTTCCAGACCATGTTGACCAGCCAGGGACCCATCGCTGCCAGCCCGTACCAGATCACTGCCAGCGATAGAAGCGTCAGGATGGTATTGAACCATCCCGAGAACAGGTTCTCGCGCAGCCATTTGATGGCCCCGGTCTCGGTCAGCGGCGGGGACTGCTGCGGGATCATCGTGTCACGGACATAGGCGATGGTATGCGACTCGATATTGCTCATCTTATCGCTCCCTCAGTTTGACACGGGAATTGTAGACATTCATGGCACCGGAGATGGTCAGGCTGATGACGAGATAGATCAGCATCATCAGCATCATTCCCTCCAGTTCGCGTCCGGTCTGGTTGATCGTGATCCCGCCCAGTGTCGAGCGCAGGTCCATGTAGCCCACGGCAAGTCCCAGCGAGGTGTTCTTGGTGATGTTGAGATATTGCGAAATCAGCGGCGGGATGATGACCCGCAGCGCCTGCGGCAGGATGACAAGACGCATGGTCTTGCCCGGTTGCAGGCCCAGCGCAAAGGCGGCCTCGGTCTGCCCTTTCGAGATGGCAAGGATGCCCGCGCGGACATTCTCGGCGACAAAGGCCCCGGTATAGATGCCCAGTCCCAGCCACATCGCGATCAGCGAGTTGCGCAGATGTGTGCCGCCCACGAAGTTGAAACCGCGCAGTTCGGGATAATCAAGATACGCGCCCAGTGCGATGAAATAGACAACGATGGGCCCGAGCAGGATCAGGATCGACTTCCACCACGTCTTGGGCCGCACCCCGGTGGCATTCTGCACGCGCGTCGCATGTGCGATCAGCAGCCGGTTGGCCCAGATACCGGCACCGATGATGACGATCACCAGCAGCCAGGCGATGGAGGGCGCCACCGGTCCGAGTTGGAGCGTGCCGAGGTCACGCTCGAACAGGACCGCCGGAATATAGACACCGCGATTGGTGATCGCGACCGACTCGTTGAAGATCATGCCTGCCGAGGGGGTATCCCCGCGGAAGGCCGAGGGCGCGGGCATGGCCTCGGTCATGATGGCGCCGAAGATCAGGATCCACAGCAGCGTCGGGATGTTGCGGAACACTTCGACATAGACGGTCATCAGCCGCCCCACGATCCAGTTGTTGGACAGCCGCAGCACCCCCGCGATCACGCCAAGTATGGTGGCGAGGATGCAGGCCAGCACTGCAAGGATGATGGTGTTCAGAAAACCCACCAGTGCCGCGCGGCCATGCGTCATCTGGCTGTTGTATTCGATCGGGCGCTGGTTGATGTCATAGCCCGCCGGCGCGGCCAGGAAGGCGAAGCTGAAATCCTTGCCCAGCGCGCGCAGGTTGTTCACCGTGTTGTCGATGAGCCATGCCGCGCCCAGCATCAGCATGAACAGGAAGAAGACCTGGATCGTGATCGACCGGTAGCGCTGGTCATAAAGCAGCATGCTCGGCCGGAAGGAGGGCCTGGGCGGGGTGCTGATCGTGCGCATGTCTGAGCTTGAGGACATCGGCTTCTCCTGACGCGGACACCACTGTGCCCCGTCGCAACAGGCAGGAACGAATCTGCTGATCTTGGGAAAACGGTTGCGCGCCCCTTCCGGGGCGCGCAGTTTTCAGGTCAGTTCAACGGAAGGGCGGCGCATATTGCAGCCCGCCTTGCGTCCATTGTGCATTCAGACCGCGGGCCAGGCCGATCGGGGTCTGGTCACCGATGGTCGCCGAGAAGATCTCGCCATAGTTGCCACCGGCCGAGATGGCGCGAACAGCCCATTCCGAATCCAGCCCCAGCATGGAGCCAAGATCACCTTCGGCGCCCAGCATACGGTTCACCTCGGGATTGTCGGTGCCCTGCGCCAGTTCCGCCACATTGGCCGAGGTGATCCCCAGTTCCTCTGCCGCGATCAGTGCAAAGAGCGTCCAGCGCACGATGCCTTCCCACTCCTTGTCGCCATCACGCACCACAGGGCCCAGCGGCTCCTTGGAGATGACTTCGGGCAGGATGATGTGGTCGCCGGGGCTCTCGAAGCTTGCGCGCGTTGCTGCCAGACCGGAAACGTCTGTCGTATAGACGTCACAGGCCCCTGCCAGGTATTGCTGCTGCGCTTCGGCATTGGTCTCGATCGGAACCGGCTCGTAGCTCATGCCATTGGCACGGAAGTAGTCGGCCAGGTTGAGTTCGGTCGTGGTCCCGGTCTGGATGCAGACCGTGGCCCCGTCCAGTTCGGTGGCCGAGCTGACGCCCAACTCGCGGTTTACCATGAAGCCCTGGCCGTCATAGTAGTTCACGCCGACAAAGGTCAGCCGCAGGTCGATGTCGCGGGTGAAGGTCCAGGTCGAGTTGCGCGACAGCACGTCCACTTCGCCCGAGGCAAGCGCCGAGAAGCGGGTCTGACCGGTGGTCGGAACGAAATTGACAGCCATCGGGTCATCCAGCACGGCCGCAGCGATGGCGCGGCACTTGGCCACGTCAAAGCCCTGCCAGACACCATTGGCATCGGGCGCCGAGAAACCGGCAAGACCCGTGGACACACCACAGTTCAGCTCTCCGCGATCCTTCACGGCCTGGAGGGTTTGCGCCTGCGCGATGCCAGCAACAAGCGACGTCGCGGCCAAAGCGCCGACGAATAGTGACTTTTTCATTTCAACCTCTCTGTTGTCGCCGCCTTGGCGGCGGTCTGCCCCGGATTGGCCCGGGATATATGGCCCGAAACATGCTGTTCCGCGCTCATAGGCGAAAGTGTGCCGATTTCCCCTGATCGGTCAACCCGGGAAATGCGCCGACTCAGTGGAATCGCCGTTCTGATGTGCAGATTTCGGGGGTAAATGCCTGTTTGCGCGCCGTAGCGCCGTAGCAGGCACAATGCGGCATGGTAGGCCCGGAGGGACTCGAACCCCCAACCAAAGCGTTATGAGCGCTCTGCTCTAACCAATTGAGCTACAGGCCCGACCTTGGGCCTTCTGCTAGCAGATTGGCCGCAAGGGTCAAGCATCTGTC
>SKYA01000208.1 GCA_007128135.1 Paracoccaceae bacterium
GCTCCTCGCGTGTGCGGCCCTTTTCCAGTGGCCGATAAGTGTTTCCGAGGGAGCTGGCTCTGGCGGGGTCCTGGCCTCGTTATCTGGCGCCCACCTGAATGTTCAGGCTCTCGGGAAATTCACGCCGCCACGGTTGCTGCGGGCCTGCCGCCTTGCGCTCCCGTCACGTCGGATTGCTGGCGCGTCACCTGATCGAGATGCGCACAGGTGCCGGGTCATGCGCGCGCACCGGCATGCCCCGGTCATCGTCATCATCATCGTCCTTCTCATGGCCCATGCGCATGATGCGGATGGCGAATTGCACACCGGCGAAGACCAGGCCGTTGAAGAAGAAGATCAGGAACAGGCCCAGAATCCCGTCTGAGGAACCGAGCAGCAGCCGCTTGAGCCCGGCCACATCAAACCAGACCAGAATTGCCGTGAAGATGGCAGAGAGTGCGAAGCCGATGGCAATCTGCTGGATATAGAGCTTGACGAGCTTGGGCATGCAAACCTCCGTTCCTGCACCTTCAGATAACATTTCTTCAGCGCCGGACAAGCCGGTGGACCCGGCACCGGCGATTTGCCGCAGGGCGCGTTCAGTTCCGCACCAGCCTGAACAGCGCCGCCGCACCCCAGCCGAAGAAGACCGCGAGCGCCAGCGACAACAGCCCGTAGAGCACAGGCTGCTCGAATGCCAGATTGTAGAGCCAGCGTTCCAGTACGGCCTTGCGCACATCGATGAAAGTCTCGAACTCGTCGATCACGTCACCCTCGCGCAGCAGGAAGATCCGCGCTGCATAGCGGCCCTCGACAATGTTCTTGGGCAGGGTGATACGGGTCGAGAACAGCGTGTCGCGCTCCAGTTCGACCGCGTCATCGCGTTGCTGATAGAGCCCCTCGCGCTCGCGGATTCGGATCAGCGCCTCTGTAAAGGCGGCCGGGTCGCGCACATCGACGGTTCCGCGCGCCTCGAAGATCGCCAGCCGGGTCGAGATGCGATAGGTCAGGTCCGCCTCGGGCGAGAGGATCTCGCGCAAGGGCGCTGTCGCGGCGACGGCATAGAAACTGGGGGCGGCGCGCACGTCCTGGCGCTCGGCATTGACCCAGATCCCTGCCCGGCGCGCCTTGCGCCAGATCACCGCAGGCATGGGCGGGCCCTCGACAGCGACCACCACATCGAGCCGCGACTCCTCGGGCAGCGGGCTTTCGCGGCGCACGGCCCCGAAGATCAGGATCTCGGAGCCCTCGAAATTCACGGTCAGCGACACACGGTTCTGCGAGAGCCCGGCAATCACCTCTTCTGCGCGGACAGGCAGCGCTGCGAACAGCAGCAGGAAGAGGACCAACGCGCGCATCAGAACTGCCTCGGCAGGGTCACGGAATAGAGTTCTGCGGGCGTCCAGAGCAGGTCGAAGGCGATCTTGCCACTGACCGAGAGCACGAGCAGCGCCAGCAGGATGCGCAATTGCTCGGCCTTGAGCCTGACCCCCAGCCGCGTCCCCACCTGCGCCCCGATCACCCCGCCCAGGATCAGGAAGATCGCCAGCATCACATCGACGCTCTGGTTCGTGATCGCATGCATCATGGTGGTGAAGGCGGCCACGAATGTCACCTGAAACAGTGACGTGCCGATCACCACCTTGGTCGGCATTCCCAGCAGGTAGATCATCGCAGGTACAAGGATGAACCCGCCCCCTACCCCCATCACCGCAGCCAGAATGCCCACGCCAATACCCACGAGAAGCGGCGGAAAGACCGAGATATAGAGCCCCGAGGTGCGGAACTTCATCTTCATCGGCAGGTTATGGACCCAGATATGCGTATGCAGCTTGCGGCGCGGCGCGTTGGGGTTCTTGGCCCGCATCAGCGCGCGCAGGGCTTCCTGAAACATCAGCGCCCCGATGATACCCAGAAAGATCACATAGGACAGTTGCACGATCAGGTCGATCTGCCCAAGCCGCTGCATCAGGTTGAAGAACCAGATCCCGATCAGCGAGCCGATCAGACCGCCGGTCAGCAGCACCATGCCCATGCGCAGATCGACCGTCTTGCGCTTGAGATGCGCCAGCACCCCCGAGATGGACGAGGCCACGACCTGATTGACACCGGTCGCCACGGCCACGGCAGGCGGCACCCCGATGAAGAACAGAAGCGGCGTGATGAGGAACCCCCCGCCGACGCCGAACATGCCCGACAGTACCCCCACGCCCCCACCTACGCCCAGAAGCGTGAAGGCGTTGACCGAGGTTTCGGCAATGGGCAGATAGATCTGCATCCGCGACTTTCGCCCGTCAGGGCAGGCTAGTGTTCCTTGACATAAGGCGACCCTCCCGCACGTGGCGGGATGGCCTTGCCCACGAACCCGGCCAGAATGACAACGGTCAGGATATAGGGCAAGGCCTGCATCGCCTGAACCGGCACCGCAAGGCCCAGAATCTCCATGTTCTGAAACCTGTTGGCCACAGCTTCGAGCAAGCCGAACAGCAGCACCGCCCCCATTGCGTGCCAGGGGCGCCATTTGGCAAAAATCATGGCCGCAAGCGCGATGAAGCCGCGCCCTGCCGTCATGTCCTTGACGAATCCGGCCGAGAGCCCGGTGGCAAGATAGGCCCCGGCCAGCCCGCAGAGCACACCGCAGATCGCCACGGCACCATAACGCAGCCGCACGACAGAGACCCCGGCCGTATCCACTGCCGCGGGGTTCTCGCCCACCGCGCGCAGGCGCAGACCGAAGCGGGTACGGAACAGAACGAACCATGTCAGCGGCACGCAGAGGAAGGCGACATAGACCAGAAGCGCGTGTCCCGACAGGATTCCGTGATAGACCGGCCCCAAGAAGGGCACATCCCGAACGGACTCGGCAAAGGGCAGGTCGATCCGTCTCATCCGCGCATCACCCGAGAGCGAGGGCGTGCGTCCGCCCTGACGGAACCAGTTCTGCGCGATGACCACCGTGATACCGGCCGCAAGGAAATTGATCGCCACCCCCGAAATGAGCTGGTTGCCCCGGAAGGTGATCGACGCCACGCCATGCAGCAGCGCCATCGCCACCGAGGCCGCCACCGCCGCGGCCACCCCGATCCAGACATTGCCAGAGACAAAGGCAATTGCCGCCGCCATGAAGGCCGCGACCAGCATCTTGCCCTCGAGCCCGATATCGAACACGCCCGCGCGTTCCGAGATGAGCCCGGCAAGACAGGCAAACAGCAGCGGCGTGGCCAGACGCAGGGTCGAGTCGAGCACCTGGACAAGGGTTGCGATATCCATCAGCGCCCTCCCCGCAGTGCAAAGAGACGCGCGATCGGCATCCGGACCATGTTGTCCAGCGCGCCTGTGAACAGGATCACCAGCGCCTGAATGACGACGATGAGTTCACGCGGAATGCTCATCCACAGCGCAAGTTCCGCGCCGCCCTGATAGAGAAACCCGAAGAGGATCGCCGCCAAGAACACCCCGAACGGGTGGTTGCGCCCCATGAGCGCCACGGCAATGCCGATGAATCCCGCCCCCTCGACCGCGTTGAGCACCAGCCGCTGCTGTTCGCCCATCACTGAATTGACCGCCATCAGCCCCGCCAGCGCGCCCGAGATCAGCATCACATAGATCGTGATCCGCGCCGGGCTGATGCCCGCATATTCTGCCGCAGGCTCGGATTCGCCGAAGGCACGTATCTGATAGCCCAGCCGTGTGCGCCAGAGCATGAACCAGACCGCGAAACACATAAAGATCGCCAGCAGCAGTGAAATGTTCACGGGCGGCACCCGGCTGAAGGGAATGCCGACCAGGGCCAGCATCTCGTGCAGCTTGGGCAACGCCACCTCGGCCGGAAAGCGTGGCGAGGCCGGGTCCTGCGAGCCGCGCACGCGCAGCACATTGACCAGGATATAGCCCAGCAGCGAGGCCGCGATGAAATTGAACATGATCGTGGTGATAACGATATGACTGCCGCGCCGGGCTTGCAGATAGCCCGGAATGATAGCCCAGGCCGCCCCGAACAGCGCCGCGCCCAGCGACGCGGCAATCAGCGCCAGCGACCAGTGCGGCCAGGGGATGTAGAGGCAGACCAGCGCAACGCCAAGCCCCCCCAGCAGCGCCTGCCCCTCGCCACCGATATTGAACAGCCGAGCCTGAAAGGCGACCGCCACCGCCAACCCGGTAAAGATGAAGTTCGTGGCATAGAACAGCGTATAGCCCCAGCCATAGCTGGACCCGAACGCACCCTGCACCATCAGCTTGACAGCGTCCCACGGGCTTTCACCGATGGCCCAGATGAGCACCGCCGAGAGCGCGAAGGCCAGCGCCACCGAAAACAGCGGCACCAGCGTCACGTCGGCCCAGTTGGGAATGCGACCCGCGCTCATGCCATCCCTGCCATCATCAACCCCAGTTCCTGCGCATTGGTGGCTTCGGGCAGCCGTTCGCCCATGATCCTGCCATCGAACATCACCACGATCCGGTCCGAGAGCGAGAGAATCTCGTCCAGTTCGACCGAGACCAGCAGGATGGCAGAACCTGCATCGCGCAGATGGATAAGCTGCTGATGGATGAACTCGATCGCGCCGATATCAACCCCGCGCGTGGGCTGGCCGACCAACAGCAGGTCGGGGTTGCGTTCCATCTCGCGGGCAAGCACGATCTTCTGCTGATTGCCGCCCGAAAAACCGCTCGCCTTCAGCAAGGGGTCGGGGGGGCGGACATCGAAGCGTTCCATCTTGCCGCGCGCGTCCTCGCGGATGGCATCGTTGTCCATGCGCCACGCGCTCGGGTTATAGGCCGGGTCGTGGTGATAGCCGAAGGCGATGTTCTCCCAGGCATGGAAATTCATCACCAGCCCGCGCCGCTGCCGGTCCTCGGGCACATGTGCAATCCGCTGCGCGCGGCGCGTCTGCGCATCGGCGCCCGACCCCGAGAGCGGAAACGGCGTGCCCCTGAGCCGCGCCTTTCCCTCGGCAGGCCGCAGCCCGGCCAGGACTTCCAGCAATTCCGACTGCCCGTTGCCCGCCACCCCCGCAATTCCGAGAATCTCACCTGCACGAATGTCGAGCGAGATTCCGCGCAGCTTCTCGACGCCCTGCGAATCGACCACACGCAGGTTCTCGAGCTGGAGCACCGGGTCGCCCGGTTGCGCAGGTGTCTTTTCCACGCGCAAGAGCACCTTGCGGCCCACCATCAATTCGGCGAGTTCGGTGGGGCTGGTCTGGGCGGTCACGCGGGTCGCGACCATCTCGCCCCGGCGCATGACGGACACCTCGTCGGTGACCTCCATGATTTCGCGCAGCTTGTGGGTGATCAGGATGATGGTCTTTCCCTGGTCCTTCAGCCCGCGCAGGATGCGGAACAGGTGGTCGGCCTCGGACGGCGTCAGCACGCCCGTCGGCTCGTCCAGGATGAGAATATCGGCCTCGCGATAAAGCGCCTTGAGGATTTCGACCCGCTGCTGATGACCGACCGAGAGATCCTCGATCAGCGCATCTGGGTTTACGTTCAGCTCGAATTCGCGCGCCAGATCCTGCAAAAGCCCGCGCGCCCGCGCCAGCGAGGGGCGCAGGAACCCCCCCGCCTCGGCGCCAAGAATGACGTTTTCCAGCACGCTGAAATTCTCCACCAGCTTGAAATGCTGGAACACCATGCCGATGCCAGCGCGAATGGCCGCAAGGCTGTCGGGAATCTCGGTGGGCTGGCCATTGATCAGGATCTCGCCCCTGTCGGCGCGGTAGAAGCCGTAGAGGATCGACATCAGCGTGGACTTGCCCGCGCCATTCTCGCCCACGATGCCATGGATGGTGCCACGCCGCACGCGGATCGAGATATCCTTGTTGGCCTGCACCGGGCCAAATGCCTTCGAAATGCCCCTGAGCTCGATCGCATGATCGGATGCGGCAGTCTCCTGCCGCATCTGGGGTTCCGTCAGGGCCATGAGGCTCAGAACGCCGGGCAGACACTGTCCGTGCGGTAGTCATGCACGCCGAGTTCGCCAGCGATGATCGCGGCCTTCGCGGCCTCGACGGCCTCCTGCATCTGATCCGAAATCATGTCGGCATTGTATTCGTCCAGCGAATAGCCGACACCGCCGGCCGCCAGATCCATCAGCACGATGCCCGTTTCCAGCCCAGGTCCTTCGCTGAAGGCGTCATAAACGGCCTGATCGACCAGTTTCAGCATCGAGGTCAGAACCGAGCCCGGATGCAGGTAGTTCTGGTTGCTGTCCACCCCGATGGATCTCAGCCCGGCATCGGCTGCGGCCTGCAATACACCCAGCCCGGTGCCACCTGCTGCCGCAAAGACGATGTCCGAACCCTGGCTGAACTGCGCGCGCGCAATCTCGCCGCCGCGCACCGGGTCATTCCAGGCCGCCGGTGTGTCGCCGGTGTAGTTCACGATGATGTTGATGTCAGGGTTGACTGCCTTTGCGCCCTGTGCATAGCCGCAGGCGAAGGCCGTGATCAGCGGAATCTCCATGCCACCGACGAAGCTGATCGTGTTGGTCTCGGTCGCCATTGCCGCGAGCATTCCGACCAGATAGCTGCCCTCATGCTCGGCAAAGATGACCGAGCGGACATTGGGAAGGTCCACCACAGCATCGATCAGGACGAACGACGTGTCGGGATAGTCAGGGGCCACTTCTTCCAGTGTCGGCGCGTTCTGGAAACCCATCACCACGACCGGGTTGGACCCGGCTTCGGCCAGGCGGCGGGCGAACTGAACGCGCTGTGCGGCGGCCTGCATCTCGATCTCGCGGTAGGAGCCGCCCGTCTCGGCGCGCCAGCGCTCGGCGCCGTTATAGGCAGCCTCGTTGAAGGACTTGTCGAACTTGCCGCCCAGATCGAACATCAGCGCAGGCGTGCTGTCGGCATGGGCAAGGCCAGCGGACAGGGCAATCACCGAAGCGGTCAGGGCAAGGGGCTTGATGGCAGTCATCTGCAAACTCTCCTGTTGGGGTCCCGATCGTTTCCTGGCGCGTCGGGACTACGCTCGGGCGCGCGACCGCGCCACGACTGGATGTGATTAACCTCGCATTCCCGGGCATGGTCAACAACAAATTCGCGTCGGGCCAGGGTCGGTCCGAACTTCATGGCGGCTCAGCCCAGAGGCGCCTCCAGAACCAGCGCATCGACAGCCGCTTGGCCTTGCTGCCGGTAATAGCCCTTCCGGCGCCCGACGCAGGCAAAACCCGCCGCAGCGTAAAGTGCCATGGCGGGTGCGTTGGTCTCGGCGACCTCGAGAACACAGCGCGCGGCGCCGCGCGCCCGCGCGCGCGCCAGCCCCTGCGCCAGCAGGCGGCGCGCATGGCCCAGACGCCGCGCCTGCGGCGCGATGGCCAGCGTCAGCACTTCGGCGTCATCCCCGGCGACTCGCAGCAGCGCGAAGCCCTGCAACTCCATCCCCTGATGGGCACTCTCGAACAGGCAGGTCGGGTCCGACAGGAACCCGGCAAAATCGCGTGCCGACCAGGGCGGCGGCAGCGTGAAACAGACCGCGTGCAGCCGTGCCAACGCCTCCGGACTCATGGCAGCAGGACGGGCGGCGCCTCTGCGGGCGGGGCCGCATCGGGCGGGCGCAGATAGAGCGGCGCGGGGCGCGGCTGCGCGCTGCCCAGCCGGGCAACCGCCACCCGCGCGATGCCTTCGGCCAGAGGGTAGCGCGGCGCGCGCAGGGGCTGGCCGGTGAGGTCATGCGCCTCCTGCGCGGCAGAGCCCGCCAGCGGCAGGGACGCCGCGTGCCCGGCCAGTTCCGTAAGCGCCACAAGGCGGGGCGCAGAGGCATCGGGATCGAACCGCTGCATGCAGACCTGCCCGCGCGGAGCCTGTTCGACCACGCAGAGCGGGCGCTCCATGCCTTCTGCCCTCGCCTCGGGCACAGACACGCCGATCGCGGGCCTGCCCAGACCAAGTGCCAGCCCCCGCGCGGCGGCGACTGCGATGCGGATGCCGGTGAAGTTGCCCGGTCCGGTGCCCACGGCGAGGGCATCGAGATCGCGCCACCCGACCCCGGCCCCGGCCAGCACCTCTTCCAGCAGGGGAATCAGCCGCTCGGCCTGGCCGCGCGCCATCGGCTCGGCGCGCGCGCCCAGCAGGGTCTGGCCACGCAGCAAAGCGGCCGCGCAATGCGCGGCCGATGTGTCAAATGCCAGAAGCAGCGGCTCAGAGGGCAACCGGGCGCACCTCGGTCACTTCGGGGATGTAATGGCGCAGCAGGTTCTCGATACCCATCTTGAGCGTCATGGTCGAGGACGGGCAGCCCGCGCAGGCCCCTTTCATGTGCAGATAGACAACGCCCCGCTCGAAGCCGTGAAAGGTGATGTCGCCCCCGTCCTGCGCCACTGCCGGGCGCACGCGGCTGTCCAGAAGCTCCTTGATCTGCCCCACGATCTCGGCATCGGGGCCGTCATGGGCGGCGTGGCCCGCCTCGGCCTCGCCGTCGATCACAGGGGCGCCGGACTGGAAATGTTCCATGATCGCGCCAAGAATCTCGGGCTTGATATGCTGCCAGTCGGTGTCATCGGCCTTGGTCACGGTCACGAAATCGCTGCCAAGAAAGACCCCGGTGACGCCCGCGACCCGGAACAGGCGGGCGGCCAGCGGCGAGGTGCCGGCGGCCTCGGCGCTGGGAAAATCGGCCGTGCCCAGGCCCAGCACCTCTTGCCCGGGCAGGAATTTCAGCGTGGCCGGGTTGGGGGTGGATTCAGTCTGGATGAACATGGCGTGGCTCCTTGCTATACAGGGCATATGCGCCCTGACCCCGCCCCTGTCAAGCTGTGCGGCCTTGACAGGTGGCACGCCACGGCCCACCAAGTGGGGCCATGTATTTTGCCTCTGACAACACCTCCGGTCTGCCGCCCGAAATCCTTGCCGCGATTGCGCAGGCAAATGACGGATACGCCATGGGCTATGGGGCCGATCCCCTGACCACGCGGCTGCGCGACCGGATCCGCGAACTGTTCGAGGCGCCCGAGGCCGAGATCTGCCTGGTCACGACCGGCACCGCCGCCAATGCGCTGGCACTTGCCACGATCACCCCGCCCTGGGGAGCGGTCTATTGCCACCCGCTGGCGCATATCGAGGTCGATGAATGCGGCGCCCCCGAGTTCTACACGGGCGGCGCGAAGCTGGTGCATGTGGCGGGTGCAGCGGGCAAGATGACCCCCGGGGCTCTGGCCGCACGGCTGGAAGGCGCAGGGCGCGGCGTGGTCGATAGCGTGCAGCCCGCGGCACTGAGCCTGACGCAGCTGACCGAATGTGGCACGCGCTATACGCGCGCCGAGATCACCACGCTGGCAGGTATCGCCCGCGCGCACGGGCTGGGGGTGCATCTGGACGGGGCACGCTTTGCCAATGCACTGGTCGCGGAGGGTTGCACGCCCGCCGAGATGAGCTGGCGCGCAGGGGTGGATCTGCTGGTGCTGGGGGGCACCAAGAACGGGCTGATGGGGGTCGAGGCAGTCGTGGTCTTCGACCCTGTCCGCGCCTGGGAGCTTCAACTGCGGCGCAAGCGCGCCGGGCATCTGTGGTCGAAGCATCGTTTCCTTGCCGCGCAGATGCTCGCCTGGCTGGACGACGATCTGTGGTTGCGGCTGGCGCGCCACGCCAATGCCATGGCCGCGCGGCTCGAGGCCGGGCTTGCCGCCCATGCCGACCTGCTGTTCCCGCGCGGCGGCAACATGCTCTTTGCCCGCTGGCCGCGTGAACTGCATCGCCAGATGCAAGCGGCCGGCGCACAATACTATCTCTGGCCCGGGACCGAATCGCTGAACGGGGCCGAGGACGTCCCGGCAAGCGCGCGTCTGGTCACCTCCTGGTCCACGACCAATGCGCAGGTGGATGCCTTTCTGGCGCTGATGCAAGGCGAGCGCTGAGGCGCGAAAAGCCGCGGGAATACCCGTCCCGATGCAACGACAACACGGACCAGAGCGGCGTATTCCGACCGACAGGAATGCTTCATGACACATGGGGGCCGGAGCTTGCGCTGGATCAAGGCGGCGCAGGCAAGGCTGTTGCAGCATCGCGCCTGACCACAGGAAACGGAGAGGCCGAGATGTCGCACACCCCGCATGAACTTGCCGAGGAATTTCCCAATTCGCTCGACCTGATCCACCGGCTGAAACTGGAGGACGCGCATTTCGCGCGCCTTGCCGAGGAATATCACGAGGTGAACCGTGCCGTTCACCGGGCGGAGACACTGGTGGAGCCGGTCTCGGACGCCCATGAGCAGGACATGCGCCGCAGGCGGATGGCGCTGAAGGACGAGATTGCGCGGATGCTCTCGATGGCGGTCAAGTAACGCCCCTGTGCCGTTTGCCACCGGGCAAGCCTGCCACATATCCGGCCGGGCATGTCTCCGCGCGCAAGGACCGGAGCGCGCAGGGGTGTTGACAGGCCGCTTCCAGCGCCTCCGACCGGCGCACCCTGGCCGCATTCCGCGCCTGGCCCGCCACGCGTGACAGGTGGTATTTTCGGCCTGTTCGCCCCAGACAGGATGCGCGTCAGGCAACACGCGAACTGCGCCGCGACCGGCACATTCGGCCCGCGGGGGTCGACAACGCGCAGTTCGGCGCGCGCGCAGGTTGTCAGAGCAATCGCGTCAAGTTCCGCCAGAGCGCGCGATACTGTCGCGGGCGACGACCCGATTTGCCCGCGCGGCGGACCAGAACCGTGGCTTCTGGCAGAACAGGCGCCGCAAACGGGGACGCAGCATTGCCTATGTCATCGAGAGATGGCGCACCCGAGAGGATTCGAACCTCTGACCTCTGCCTTCGGAGGGCAGCGCTCTATCCAGCTGAGCTACGGGTGCCGATGACACGCTCTATACCGGCCTGTGCGCGGGCTTGCAATCGCCTATGGCATCTCGCGCGCGGCAATCTGGCCGGCTTCGCGCGTCAGGCGAACAGTTCGTGGCAGAGTTCCAGCCCCTCGACCAGGGCATCCACCTCTGCGCGGGTGTTGTACATCGCAAAGGACGCCCGGCAGGTTGCCGTGACGCCCATATGCTCCATCAGCGGGCCAACGCAATGCTGGCCCGCGCGCACGGCAATGCCCTTCTTGTCGAGCACGGTCGAGATGTCATGCGCATGCGCCGCACCCTGCAGCGTGAAGCTGAAGATCGCCCCCTTGCCGGGCGCCGTGCCCTGCACATCAAGCCAGTTGAGCCCTGCCAGCCGCGCCTGCGCATAGTCGCGCAGATCGGCCTCATGGGCGGCAATCGCGTCCATCCCCACACGTGTCATGTAGTCGATCGCCACACCCAGCCCGATCTGCTGGACAATGCCGGGGGTGCCGGCCTCGAACTTGTGGGGCGGGTCATTGTAGATGACGCCTTCGCGCGTGACCTCGCGGATCATGTCGCCCCCGCCCATGAAGGGGCGCATCTCGGCCTGTCGCGCCCGCGAGATGTAGATCGCGCCCGAGGCCGAGGGGCCATAGAGCTTGTGGCCGGTGATCGCGTAAAAGTCGCAGCCAATGGCCTGCACATCGACCGGCATGTGCACCGCAGCCTGGCTGCCATCGACCAGCACCGGCACGCCCTTCTCGCGCGCGCCCTGGCAGATTGCGGCCACATCGACCACGGTGCCCAGCACATTCGACATATGCGTGATCGCCACCAGCCTGGTGCGTGGGCCGATGGCGTCGATCACTGCCTGCGGGTCCAGACTGCCATCTGGCGCGCAATCGACCCAGCGCAGCACGGCACCCTGTCGCTCGCGCAGGAAGTGCCACGGCACGATATTGGCGTGATGCTCCATGACCGAGAGCACGATCTCGTCGCCCGGCGCGAACCGAGGCATGGCCCAGCCATAGGATACCAGATTGATTCCCATGGTCGTGCCGGTCGTGTAGAGGATCTCGTCTTCATGCGCGGCATTGAGAAAGCGCGCCAGCGTGCCGCGCACGGCCTCGTATCGGTCGGTCGCGAGATTCGAGAGGTAATGCAGGCCCCTGTGGACATTCGAATATTCTTCTGCATAGGCCCGCGTCACGGCGTCAATCACCGCCTGCGGTTTCTGCGCCGAGGCACCATTGTCCAGATAGACCAGCGGTTTGCCGTTGACCTTGCGCGACAGGATCGGGAAATCGGCCCGGATGGCGGTCACGTCCAGCATGTCAGACCCCTGCGCCCACACCGAGCATCGAGAGCACGATCGCCATCAGCATCGCGACGCCAAAAAATGAAAAGATGATCCCGATCAGCACCCTGAGCGCCGAGGTAAACCCATGCAGCACCATGATGAACTGCGTCAGCATCCAGATGAAAACCACCAGCGCGGCAACCGCAATCATACCGAACAGCGGCGGGATGATGAACAGCGCCACCAACTGCGCAAACTGGAAGACCAGCATCACGAATTGCAGCCAGGCGATCAGCAGAAGCGTGTCGGGGAAGGTTCCCGTGCCCCCGAAGGCGCGCCCTATCCCCTGCACCGCCACCACCATGCCCAGCAGGATCGAGGTCTGGAACATGGCCATGAACAGCATTCCGCCGGCAAAGCCGCCCTCGCCCATGGCCATGACAGAGATCTGGCCAAGGATCACGCTCAATACGACAACGATGACAAAGCCCAGCCAGCGGGCATCGTCCGGCACATTCATCGCCAGCAGCCGGGCGGCCGCCTCGCGCGGGCGCGAGAGCGTCTCGCGCACCAGCGCGCTGATCGTCGCTAGATTCAGTTCCATTCTCGGGCGCCTCTCCTGAACTGTCATTGCCCGGACCCTTCGCTGCGCGTCCGCCGCACGATCGTCCCGAGTCCCGCGCCCAGTATGTAGAGAAAACTCGCCGCGACCACAAACCCGAACAGATTCACCGCCGGATGTGCCCCCAGAAACCCGCCCAGCCCGCCATGCAGCAGCATCAGCGGCGTCACGCTCAGCAGCGACCAGAACAACGCCAGCCGCACCCGCAGCCCCGCAATCGGCGCAACGGCAACCCGTAACACAAGCTGGATCAGCCCCGCCAGCGCATAAAGCAGCAGCGGCAGCATGAACATCACGCCGAACAGCGCACCCCCCATGCGCTGCTCCAGGGTCACTGCCGGATCAAGCGCTGCGGCGCGCGACAGGCCCGGCCATTGCGCGACAAAGATCAGCCCGCAGGACAGAAGCGCAAAGAACAGCACTTGCGGCTCGCGCAGGCCCTGCCGGTCGAGACCGTCAATGACGGTTCCGGGCGCGCGGTAGGTCCGCACGAGATTGCTTACCAGCGACATCAGAACCCTGCCTTGTGCAAGCGCCCCTGCGTCATCCCTCAGACGCGCCGTTTCAGCCAGGCTTCCATCCGCGCGCGCAGATCCTCGGCCAGTGCGGGGTCGGCGATCTCCTCCAGCGCCTCGGCAAGGAAGGCCAGCACCAGCAGCAGCTTCGCCTGATCCTCGCGCAGGCCGCGCGCGCGCAGGTAGAACAGCTGGTTGGGGTCGATCTCGCCCGAGGTCGAGCCGTGGCTGCATTTCACGTTATCGGCATAGATTTCCAGCTCCGGCTTGGCCAGGAATTGCGCGTCCTCGTCCAGCAGCAGCGACTGGCTGATCTGATAGCCATCGGTCAGCTGTGCCACCTGATCGACCAGAATCTTGCCCTGGAACACGCCCACGGCGCCGTGGCGCAGAACCTTCTTGAACACCTGTCTGCTTTCGCAGCGCGGTGCGGCATGGTTGATGAAGACGGTATCATCATGGTGAAACGCGCCATCGCCGACGGTCGCCCCGGCAATATGGGCCGAGCCGCCCTCGCCATCGAGCCAGATCACGGCCTCGTTGCGAATCAATGCGCCATTGGCGGTCAGGGTGAAGGACTTGATCTGTGCCCCCGCCCCCAGCCGCGCGAACAGATGCGCAACCCCGGCGCGCTCATGGTCGCGACCCTGCGCGCGGACATGGTGCAGCGTGCCGCCTTCGGCGACATCCACTTCCATCACCTGGTTGAAGCGCGCGGCAAGCGGGCCGTTTTCCAGCACGGTCGCCTCGGCCCCGGCCTCGACCCGGATCACGTGATGCACCATCGCCTCGGCCGAGTTGGCCGAGCGGCGATAGATGATCGAAAGCGGCTTTTCAGGCGTGCGGGTGACGCGGATCAGCAGCCCCTCGGAGGCATAAGCCGTGTTCACGCTGGCAAGACTGCGCTCGACCGGGTTTTGCGCACGGGCCTCGAGCGTGCCATAGAGATCGCGCGCCCAGTGCAGATCGGTGCGGGCGGCCTGCGCCAGCGTACATATCTCGACTCCCTCCAGCGTCAGCGCATCGGAGGCCTGCGCATCAAGCACCCCATCGACAAAGACCAGCCTGACACGGTCGAAGGCATCGAATACCGGCGGCTCGCCCTGCGGGTCCAGCAGCGCGGCCTCTGGCAGGGCGGCATCTGTCAGGCGGCGCGGGTCGGTATAGCGCCAGTATTCGTCGCGCTTGACCGGCAGCCCCATGGCCATGACCCGCCCGCGCGCGGCCTCGCGTGCGCGGGTAATCCAGGCCCCGCCCTCGGGCAGGGCGCGCCCGGCAAGCAAGGCGGTCGCGGCCTCGAGCTTCTGGGCCTTGAGCTTCGCGCGCGGCATCATGTGGCGGCCTCCGCCAGCAGGTCGGCATAGCCGTTTTCCTCGACCTCGAGCGCCAGTTCGGGCCCGCCGGACTTGATGATCCGGCCCTCGGACATGATGTGCACGACGTCGGGTTTGATGTGGTTCAGAAGTCGCTGATAATGCGTGATGACAAGAAACGAGCGCCCCGCATCTCGCAGCGCGTTCACGCCGTCGCTGACCAGTTTCATCGCATCCACATCAAGGCCGGAATCGGTCTCGTCCAGAATGCACATCTTCGGCTCCAGCATGGCCATCTGCAGGATTTCGTTGCGCTTTTTCTCGCCACCGGAAAAGCCCACATTGACCGGGCGCTTGAGCATGTCGGCGTCGATCTGCAACTCCTTCGCCCTGGCGCGGATGAGTTTCAGGAACTCGCCGGCAGAGAGTTCATCCTCGCCGCGCGCCTTGCGCTGGGCGTTCACGGCCGTGCGCAGGAAGGTCATGTTGCCGACACCGGGGATTTCGACGGGATACTGGAACGCCAGAAACAACCCCGCCGCCGCGCGCTGTTCGGGCTCCATCTCCAGCAGATCCGCGCCTTCAAGCGTGGCGCTGCCTTCGGTCACTGTGTAGCCATCACGGCCCGAGAGCACATAGGACAGCGTCGATTTGCCCGAGCCATTGGGGCCCATGATCGCGTGCACTTCGCCCGGATTGACCTTGAGCGACAAACCCTTGAGGATCTTCACTTCAGAGTCTTCTTCAAGTTCAGCGTGCAAGTTTTTGATTTCAAGCATTAATTGTGCTCCCATCTTGATTGGGGATTGTCGTTACTCGCGCCAATTTAGGATAGTACCAGCGCACTGGCGCTTGTGCGCCTTGAGAAAAGATATCGTTTACGTGTGTTCCATTTAGGCTGGTCATTTCTGGGGCCACTTTGCCCTCGAAACACACTCGGCCATTGCTATCCTTTTCAGACCAAGAGGTTATCTCGAAAACCTCGCGGATCAGGCCAAACGCTACTGCTGCGGCATAGCGCACAGATTTGTGCCGCCCCGGCGAGACCACCCAATGTCCGCGCACCATCTGATATATTTCCGTTTTTGATGGCGGCCTTGCATTCGATTTGTAATGCGACAGCCACTTTCGGTTGATCTTGATTAGTGCGATAGGTTGCTGGATGTTCGCGGCCTCTGCCGCATACTGGTGGTTCAGCACATCAACCGGTTTCGCACCTAGCTCTGCTGACCCGTGGCCGCGTGTTGTGTTTGTTCGGATTTCAGGACTTTCCACAAGGTTCGGCAGCAAATCAATCAACACCGATTCCACAAGAAAAGCTTGTTTCTCGTCCTCAAGTCCGTGCCTGTGGATGATAACGCCTACATCGTTTCCGCTTTCCCAGATTTCGCGAATCCGATCAGTCTTGTTTCCCAAAACTCCATCTTCAGCTTCGGAAAAATGGGCAAAAACACGGTTGTCTTTGCCCTTTCCGACATAAAATGTTGTTTCAGTGCGCGGGTCCACCAAGCGGTAGACATACCAACCTAGCGTCGGAGCTACACCTACCCTGAAAGCGCGTATCGCGTTGCGAATGTTCACCCCACCGACCCTTCCAGCGAAATCGCCACCAGCGCCTGCGCTTCCATGGCGAATTCCATCGGCAATTCCTGCAACACTTCCTTGCAGAACCCGTTCAC
>SKYA01000132.1 GCA_007128135.1 Paracoccaceae bacterium
AGCCGATCAGCAGCACGCGCTTGCCCTGTTCGGCCATCATGCAGGACAGGTTGGCCAGCGTGAAGCTCTTGCCGATCCCGCCCTTGCCATAGATCGCGATGATCTGGGTGTGTTTCGTGGGTTCCGACTGCGGGACTTCCAGCGTCGGCTCCTCTGCCGCCTCATCGCGCAGGCGCTGGTCGAAATCCTTCAGGTTCGGGATGTCGAGGGTCATGCATGGGCCTCCCAGTCCAGGATCATTTTCAGGCAGTCAGGGTCACTGAAGGCCATCTCGTAAGCGCCAGCCGCATCCTGGGGCCTTGCGCGATGCGTGATCAGCCCGTCGAGCGAGAGCCTGCCCGCGTCGATCAGGTCGCGTGTCGCCGTCAGGTCATCGGGTTGCCATTCGGCGGCGATGCGCAGACGCGCCTCGCGCATGAAGGCAGGCACGAAGGCGAATTGCAGCGGCCGGGTATAGAACCCCGCGAGCACCAGCTCGCCATTGCGGGCAAGACGCCCCACAAGCTGGTCGATCAGCCCCTCCGCGCCGGAAGCATCCATGATGCAGCCATAGTCGCGGCGGGTGTCGTCATCCGGATGGCAGACCTCATAGCCCGTGGCACCCCCCTGGCGGGCCGGGTTGACTTCCCAGACCTTCGGGGCGGGTGCGCCCGACGCGATCACGATCCGCGCAATCAGACGGCCCAGCACACCATGCCCGACCACAAGGTCGGGCATGGTGGCGTGAGCGCCCGCCACAGCGTGACGGGCAGTAGCAGCCAGCGCCAGTAATGCGCCCGAAGCGCCCATGCATGGGTCAATGCGGGTGACCCGCCTTGCATCCGTGACAAGAGTTCGCGCTGCGCCGCCAAAGAGGCCGAAGACCGGCCCCTGTTCGCCTGATTCAAAACAGTTCGCACCAGGCACAAAGACCCGATCTCCGACGCGAAAGCCGGTCTCGGCCCCCGCCTCGATCACCTCGCCCTCCGCCTCGTAGCCGGGAACCAGCGGATAGCCCATCCCCGGAAAAGGGGGCATCTCACCGGACCAGAACAGCTTCTCGGTGCCCGTCGAGATACCGGAATGGGCGACCCGCACCACAAGATCGCCCGGCCCCGCGGCCTTCAGTCCGACCTGCCCCAGCGCAAGCTGGCGTGGTGCGGAAAGAATGATGGCGTCTGTCTGCACGGTATCCTCCTGCGGTGCGGTGATGGTCGGGGCACTGTCACCCCGACTCGACAGCCTCATCTGTAATCTTAGCGATACATCACATACTGTCAACTAGCATTGACACTTGTGCTGTGCTTTTCTTGCGCCGCATCCGGCTTGCGTGCCTCGATCACACGGGCGAGATAGGGGCGGCGGCCGGAAGGCCTTGATATCGCATCGAATCCTGTGTCGCGCAGCAGGGCCGAGATCTCTTCGACGCTGCGCGTGCGCCCGGTCTGCATGGCGAGTGTGTAAATCGCGAAATACACATCGGTCTGCGGGTCAGGCTTCGCGCCGCCGGACATGGGCTCGATGACGAGGACGCGGCCACCAGGGGGCAATGCGGCATGGACCTTGCGCAGCAACGCCGCGACGGTCGCATCGGCGTGGTCATAGAGCACCCGCACAAGGCTGATGACATCAGCGCCCTCGGGCAGCGCGCCGTCGCGAAACGAACCGCCGTGCCGCACGACATCGGCGGGCAGCGCGGCCTGGGCCACCACGTCGGGCAGGTCGAACAGCGCCAGCGCCAGCCCCGGATAGCGGGCCCGCACCGCGCGCAGGAAGGCACCTGTCCCGCCGCCCACATCCAGCAGCCGCCGCGCGCCCTTCAGCGACAGATGCGCCAGCGCCTCTTCGGCCACGAGTGTCTGGCTGTCGGCCATCAGCCGCGAATAACGGGCTGTCACCTCGGGGGCCATCGGGCCTGATGCGCCAAAGACATACGGCCAGAAGCGGGCCAGATCGGGGTCGGTCTCGCCCCTGATGAAGGCCACGGGGTCGGCCAGATCCTGATAGAGAACCCGATGATGGCGCACCATGTCCTGCAGGCCCGGCACGGCCAGAAAGGCCGCGCCGCGCCGCGCGAGCGCAAAGCACGCGCCCCTGCGCCTGAGAAGCCGCATCGCCGCACCCGCCTGAAGAAGGATCTGCATCCGCTGGGGTGGCACCTGTGCGCGGGCGGCGAGCGCGTCGGCAGAAGCCGGGCCATCGGCCAGCAGATGCAGCACGCGCAGTTCGACCAGCCCCATCAGCACCTGACTTTGCACGAAACCCTGCATCAGGTCGAACAGCGCCGCGCCTTCGCGCCGCGCAATCCCGCGCAGCCCCGGCACGCGGGCGCAAAAGGACTGAAATGCAGGCGAGGCGGCCAGACGGTTGATCAGCCCCGCAGGGCGTGCGGGGCTGTCATCAAGGCTGGTCAGGACCATGGCTCAGGCCCGGACCGGGGCGACCGGGGTCATCCGTTCGGCATAGAGCCGGACCAGCTGCGCCAGCTGCGCCTCGCCGGGACAGGAGGGGATGGAGGCAATCGCGCCGCCCAGAATGTCATGCAGCCGCCGAATCGCACCCTGCACGCCCAGTTCCTCGACGGCCGAGGGGCGGGCATGTATCGCATCCTGCCCGGCAGGCTTGCCGAGGGCGTTCTCGTCATACAGCGCGTCGCGAAGGTCGTCGGCCACCTGGAACGCCTCGCCGATCCGCGCGCCGAGTTCTTCCCATGGCTCGGGCTCATGGCCTGAGGCCAGCGCGCCCATCTGGGTCGCGGCCATGAACAGCGCGGCGGTCTTGGAGCGGTGATAGGCGCGCAGATCGACGGTCTTCTCGCTTTCCCAGCCCTGGCCTGCGCAGATGCCATGCGGCATGCCCGTATGCCGCGCCAGCAGCCGGACCAGGCGCAGCGCCCGCAGCGCGTCGCCCTCTGGCACGCGCGCGAGCACGTCAAAGGCAGCGATGATCAGGCTGTCCCCGGCCAGCACGGCCAGCGGTTCGGAATAGGCCAGATGCACGGTGGGCTTGCCACGCCGGAAATCGGCATCATCAAAGGCGGGCAGGTCGTCATGCACAAGGCTTGCGCAATGGATCAGTTCCAGCGCGATGGCCGCGGCATCGGAAAGCTGCGGACAGTCGTCACCACAGGCCAGCGCGACCGAGAGGCAGATCGTGGGGCGAATGCGCGCGCCACCAGGCGTGACAGCGTAGTTCAGCGCGGCGCCCAGCCGACCGGGCGCGGCTCCTTCCGGCCCTTGCGCCTGCGCGATGGCTGCACTCATGGCCCTGTCGATTCGCTTGCTCAGATCCATGGCGACCTCCTGTTCCCGGCTGATTGTCACGTTGTGTGGACAACAATGTGTAAATTAGACTGGACAGTTTTGGAGAAAGAGTCAAGAATTGTTGGCATGGTCACGCAAAAAGACAGGGTCGCCGTCATTGGCGCAGGCATGGGCGGGCTGGCCGCGGCAATAAGGCTGGCCACCGCCGGGCGCGATGTGACCGTGTTCGAGGCGCATGACTGGCCCGGCGGCAAGATGCGCGTGGTGGACTCTGCTCTGGGGCCAGTCGATGCCGGGCCGACTGTCCTGACCCTGCGGCCCGTTCTGGAAGAGCTTTTCGCGGCGGCGGGTGCCGAGCTTGACGCGCATCTGGACATGGTCGCGCTGCCGGTGCTCGCGCGTCATTTCTGGAGTGACGGCACCGCACTGGACCTGATGCCGTCGTCCGAGGCCAGTGCCCACGCCATCGGCGCGGCTTTCGGTGTGCGCGCGCGTACCGAATTCCTGCGCTTCGATGCCGAGACCCGCGCGCTGTTCGAAGCCTTTCGCGCGCCCGTCATGGAACGCGCCCGTCCCGATGCGCTGGCGGCGGCGCGCGCCGCGCTGGCACGCCCTGCCCTGCTGCCCTGGCTGATGCCGGGGCGCAGCCTGGCGCAGATGCTGACCGCGCGGTTTTCCGAGCCGCGCCTGCGCCAGCTTTTCGGGCGCTACGCAACCTATGTCGGGGGCAATCCGCTGGCGGCGCCTGCGGTGCTGGGGCTGGTCTGGCAGGCCGAAGCCGCCGGGGTCTGGGCCGTCCGGGGCGGCATGGCCGGGCTTGCGCGCGCATTGGCTGCAGTGCTGGCCCGCGCCGGTGGCAGCTTGCGGCTGGGCACGCCGGTCGCCCGTATCCTGACGAGCGGAGGGCAGGTTTGCGGCGTGCGACTTGCCGATGGTGACGGGTTTGCCTGCGGGCAGGTCATCTTCAATGGCGACCCCGAGGCCCTGCCCTTCCTGCTCGACCCCCCGCGCGCGCGCAAATCCACCCCGCGCAGCCTTTCAGCACAGGTCTGGACCTTTGCCGGCGAGGTCGGCACGATGGGGCTGGGGCGCGCGGCGCTGGCCTATCACTCGGTGTTCTTCGCTGACGACCCGGCGCAGGAATTCGGCCCGCTTGCGCGCGGCGAGTCGCCGCGCGACCCCACCATCTATGTCTGCGCCCAGGACCGCGCCACGGGCCTGCCCGCAGGCGCCGAGCGATTCCAGTTCATCCTCAACGCGCCACCTTTTCCGGCTGGCGCGCAGCCCCGACCGGAGCCCCCATGCAGGACCAATCCTTTCGCACGGCTGCAGGCCTTCGGCCTGCAGCTGACCCCGCAACTGACCGATCAGGCCCTGACCACGCAAGCGCAGTTCGCCCGGCTGTTTCCCCACTCGCAGGGGGCGCTCTACGGGCAGAGCCCGGACGGGGCGCTGGCGACCTTCCGGCG
>SKYA01000194.1 GCA_007128135.1 Paracoccaceae bacterium
GAAATCCAGCACCGGGTTGATCGGGACGATCCGGTTCGGGTTTATCGTGTCATGGCTGAAGTGATAGTGTCGCACGAAATGATCGAGCCGCACCGTCCCGGCCACGCCGGGATGCTGGTAGAGGTCGCGCGTATAGGCCCAGAGGGCAGGATAGTCGATGATCCGCCTGCGGTTGCACTTGAAATGCAGATGATACACGCTGTCGAAGCGCACCAGCGTGGTGAACAGCCGCCAGTCGGCCTCGGTCGGCCGGTCCCCCGTCACATAGCGCTGGCCCGTGAGGCGCTCTTCCAGCCAGTCGAGCGTGTCGAACAGCGGATGCACCGCCGCGTCGTAGGCCGCCTGCGTGGTGGCGAAACCGGATTTGTAGACTCCGTTGTTGAGCGTGTCATAGATGCGCGCGTTCACGGCATCGATCTGATTGCGCAAGTCCTCGGGGTAATAGTCGTCATGATTGCCGGTCAGCCCGTCGAAGGCCGAATTGAACATGCGGATGATCTCGGCGGATTCGTTCGAGACGATGGTCTCGCGCGTCCTGTCCCAGAGCACGGGCACGGTCACGCGCCCCGAGATCTTCGGATCGGCCCGCAGATAGACCTCGCGCAGGAAGCGTGCGCCGTGCAGCCGGTCGCCGGTCGCGCCGTCGAAACCGGTGGCGAAGGTCCAGCCGTCATCGAGCATGTCCGGATGCACTGCCGACACGTCGATCAGCCCCTCCAGCCCCTTCAGCGCGCGGAAGATCAGTGTGCGATGCGCCCAGGGACAGGCATGGGAGACATAGAGGTGGTAGCGCCCGGCCTCCGCCCTGAAGCCGCCCTCGCCCGAGGGGCCGGGGAGGCCATCGGGCGTGACCCAGTTGCGGAATTTCGCCGTGCTGCGCCTGAACGCGCCACCGGTCCTGCTGGTGTCATACCATTCGGTTGACCATTCGCCATCGATCAGCTGGCCCATCATCGCCTCCTGTGTGCTGCCTTCCCTCTATCTGCGCTCCGGGCCGCCGGAGACAAGCCGCGCGGGCGCACCGGGTCTGTGCGCGGGTGGTGGACATGTCGCCGATCACGCCCCCGAACGGTGCCCCGCCCACCCAGCCGCAAGGCCCAGGGGCGTGATCGGCGGCAGGGAGGGCAGGCGGGGGTGCCGGGGGTTACTGCAAATCCGCAAATGCGCGCTGCATCCGCAAGACGGCCTCTTCGATCACGCTGCGCGGTGCACCCAGATTGAACCGCAGGAATGTCTCGCCGCCCGTGCCGAAAGTCGGCCCGTGATTGGCCGCGATCTGCGCCGTGCGCTCGACCCTGTCGGTGAACTCGGCGCGCGTCATGCCGGTGCCCGCGAAATCGACCCAGGCCAGATAGGTCGACTCGAGCGCCATCGAGCGCAGGCCGGGAATGGCGTTGATACCGGCGTCGAAGACCTGCCGGTTCGCATCCAGATAGGCGCAGAGCGCGTCCACCCATGCGGCGCCCTCGGTCGAATAGGCCGCTGTGACTGCATGCAGCCCGAAGGAGTTGGGCGATATGCCGATCCCGGTCATGGTGCGCTCGAATTGCGCGCGCAGTCTGTCATCGGGCAGGATGACATTGCCGCAATGCGTGCCGGCGATGTTGAAGGTCTTGGAGGCCGAGGTCAGCATCACCAGCCGCGGCAGGCTGGCGGGCGCGGCCAGTGGCATGGCGACATGGCGATGCCCCGGCATCACCAGATCATGGTGAATCTCGTCCGAGACCAGAAGCAGGTCGTGACGCTCGCAGAAGGCCGCCAGCGCTTGAAGTTCCGCCCGCGTCCAGACCCGCCCGCCGGGATTGTGCGGCGAGCACAGGATCACCATGCGCGTGCGGTCGGTGACAGCCGCATCGGCCGCATCGAAATCCATCTCGTAGCGGCCGCCCTGTTCCACCAGCGGGCATTCGACCACCATCCGCCCGGCACCTTCTATGGTCCGGGCAAAGGCGTGATAAACAGGAGTGAACAGCATCACGCCATCGCCCGGCGCCGTCCATGTCTGCAGGCAAAGCCCCACGGCATTCACCAGCCCGTGTGTGGTAAAGATATGGCCCGGGTCCATCTGCCAGCCATGGCGCGTCGCCATCCACCAGCAGATCGCGGAACGATAGGCCGCGTCATCGCCGAAATAGCCATAGATGCCGTGGTCCACGGCCTGCCGCAGCGCAGCCTGAACGCAGTCGGGCGCCCTGAAATCCATGTCGGCCACCCACATCGGCAGGCCTGTCCCGTCGGGCACGCCATAGCGTTCCGCCATCATGTCCCATTTCATCGAATGGGTGCCGCGTCGCTCGGTGATCTGGTCGAAATTCATGCCTGCCCTCCGTTGTGTCGCCGCAAGCTGGCCTGCCTTGAGGTGCGCTGCAAGGGGAAAAGCCCATTGAACGGCGCGGAGGCTTGGCTTAAATCGGCATCCCATGAGCATACGCCCGATCCTGATCCATCCTGACCCGCGCCTGAAGAAGCGCTGCGCCCCGGTCGAGAGCATCTCGCCCGAGATCGGCCAGCTGGCCGAGGACATGCTTGCGACGATGTATGATGCGCCCGGTGTCGGTCTGGCCGCGCCGCAGGTGGGTGTGCTCGCGCGGCTGTTCGTGATGGATTGCATCAAGGAGGAAGGTGCTGCGCCGCGGCCTCTGGTGCTGATCAACCCCGAGATCCTCACTACCTCGGAGGAGACGAACACCTATGAGGAGGGCTGCCTGTCTATTCCCGAGCACTATGGCGAGGTGACGCGGCCCGCGCGGGTGACCATGCGCTGGACGGGGCTGGACGGGAAGGCGCAGGAAGAAGAATTCGACGGGCTGTGGGCGACCTGCGCGCAGCATGAACTGGACCATCTGAACGGCAAGCTGTTCATCGACCATCTGGGCGCGATCCGGCGCGGCATGATCACCCGCAAGATGGTCAAGCTCAAGCGCGACCGGGCGCGGGGGTGAGTGTCCGGCCTTGCCTGCGCTGGCCCGATCCGCGCCTGCGCGCGGTAGCGGCCCCGGTCGAGGCGATCACCGATCAGGTGCGTGCCATCTGGGACGACATGATCGACACGATGGAAGCCATGCCCGGTGTGGGTCTGGCCGCGCCCCAGATCGGGGTGCCGCTGCGGCTGACGGTGGTCGATGCCTCGGACACGCGCGGTCAGGTGGTGCGCATGGCCAACCCCGCGATCCTGCATGCCAGCATGCAGTTGCGCGCGCATGACGAGGCCAGCCCCAACCTGCCCGGAGTCTCGGCCCGGATCGAGCGGCCAAGGGCAGTGACAGTGCGGTTTCTCGATGCCGATGGTGTGACGCAGGAGCGCGATTTCGTCGGTCTCTGGGCGACCTCGGTGCAGCACCAGATCGACCACCTGGAGGGGCGGATGTATTTCGACCTTCTGAGTAGGACCCGCCGCGACATGCTGCTGCGCCGGGCGCGGAAGGTGGGTCAATGACCCACCCTGCAGGGCCGTTGCGCGTCATCTTCATGGGCACGCCCGATTTCTCGGTGCCGGCACTCGAGGCGATCCATGCCGCCCATGAGGTCACTTGCGTCTATACCCAGCCGCCGCGCCCTGCCGGGCGCGGCAAGCAGCCGCGCCCCACGCCCGTCCATGCCCGTGCCGAGGCGTTGGGCCTGCCCGTGCACCACCCGGTGTCGCTGAAGGGGGAAAAGGCGCAAGCGGAGTTCGCCGCGCTCGGGGCCGATGTGGCGGTTGTTGTGGCCTATGGCCTGATCCTGCCGCAAGCGGTGCTCGACGCGCCGCGCCACGGCTGCGTGAACATTCATGCCTCGCTCTTGCCCCGCTGGCGCGGGGCCGCGCCCATCCAGCGCGCGATCATGGCAGGCGATGCCGAGACCGGGGTCTGCATCATGCAGATGGAGGCGGGGCTGGATACCGGGCCGGTGCTGATGCGCGCCGCAACGCCAATCACCGCAGAGGACACCAGTGCATGTCTGCATGACCGGCTGTCGCAGATGGGGGCGAAGCTGATCGTCAAGGCCCTTGCGCGGCTGCCCGATCTCGTGCCCGTGCCCCAACCCGACGCTGGCGTGACCTATGCCGACAAGATCGACAAATCCGAGGCACGGGTGGACTGGACGCGTCCTGCCGAGGAAGTGGCGCGCCATATCCGGGGGCTTTCACCCTTCCCTGGCGCGTGGTGCGAGGCGCCTTTCGGGCGGCTGAAGCTGCTCGATGCGCGGGCCGTTGCAGGGCAGGGCGCACCGGGCGAGGTGCTTGAAGGTCTGACCGTGGCCTGTGGCAGCGCAGCCGTCGAGTTGCTGAAAGTCCAGCGCGAGGGTAAACGGGCGATGACGACCGGCGAGTTGCTGCGCGGGACGGGGCCGCTGATCGGAACGCGCCTGTCCTGAGCGCAGGCAGTGGCATGACGTTTCACATCAGGAGCATCATCATACGGTTTGTTCGAGTGACATGCTGTCAGTTCCGTATTGAAACCCCGAGAGGAGCCGCTGCCATGACTGCCGATAGGGCCGTTCTTGCCTTTGCTGGCGTGAGGGTGCCGATCAGCGTTCTTCCGACCGCCCCTGTCGCGCACATGTTTGTCTGGTCCACGATGTTCATTGGCCTGAACCTGTTCCAGTCGGCATCTGCCGACCTTTGCCCTGCTGCAAGGGTGTTTCGCAAACTCGGGCTGTCTGGCAGTTGCGCGCTGCGCACGGCCCGACCTGCGCTTGCGTCACGATAGGAAAAGGGGGCC
>SKYA01000166.1 GCA_007128135.1 Paracoccaceae bacterium
GGCGGGGCCTGCCAGGTCATCCGGCCAGGGAGTGCCGCCCATGACGGCCAGATCGCGCTTGATCAGCCGTTCGATGGCGCGCAGATCGCCCATCTCGGCAGGCGCACAGAAGGCAATCGCGCGGCCAGAGGCCCCTGCCCGTGCGGTCCGGCCGATGCGGTGGACGTAATTCTCGGGCACCTCGGGCAACTCGTAGTTATAGACATGCCGCATGTCGGGAATGTCGATCCCGCGCGCGGCCACATCGGTCGCCACCAGCACCTTGATCCGGCCTTCGCGAAAGGCCTGAAGCGTGCGCTCGCGCTGGCCCTGGCTCTTGTTGCCATGGATCGAGCCTGCGGCAATTCCCCAGCTTGCCAGCAGCTTCATCAGCTTCTCGGCACCGTGCTTGGTGCGCGAAAAGACCAGCGCCAGATCCTCGGGATGGGCGTTGAGATACCCTTCCAGCAACCGCGCCTTGTCGCCCTGGGCCACGAAATGCACTGACTGGTCAATCTTCTCGGCAGGCTTGCCCGGAGGGGCGACCTGAATGCGCTCGGGCCGGTCCAGATAGGTCTCGGCGATCTCGTTCATCTGTTTCGACATGGTGGCCGAGAACATCAGCGTCTGACGCTCGCGCGGCAGCAGCGAGGCGATCTTGCGCAGCGCATGGATGAAGCCGAGGTCGAGCATCTGGTCAGCCTCGTCCAGCACCAGGATCTGTGTCGCATCCAGCGTCAGCGCGCGCCGGTCGAGCAGGTCCAGCAGCCGCCCCGGTGTCGCCACCAGCACGTCGCAGCCCTTGGCGAGTTTCTGGATCTGCGGGCCAAGACCCGCACCGCCAACCACGCGCTGCACTTTCAGCGGCGTCTTGCGGGCAAAGCCGCCCAGCGTCTCGGCGATCTGGTTCACCAGTTCGCGCGTCGGCGCCAGGATCAGCGCCTGTGTCGTCTTCGGCGCCGGCCGGCCCGCGCCCAAAAGCGCATGCATCACCGGCAGCCCGAAAGCGAGTGTCTTGCCTGTCCCGGTCTGCGCCAGCCCCAGCAGGTCACGGCCCTGCATGATCAGCGGGATCGCGCGGGCCTGGATGGGCGTAGGAGTGCCGAAACCCTGGGCCTCGAGCCCTGTCATCAGCACCGGGCGTAGCCCGAACATCGAAAAATCCGTCAAAATCTGTCCTCTCACAGCCTGTACACAGACAGGCGCATTGCCCCCGGCGCAGGGCCGGTGGCGGTTTGGGGGCGCGTGTTCATGCGCGCCGCCCCCCACGCGTGATGTCGGGAAGCTTGTTTCGGGCCTCATGCCCTGCCCGCAACGACAGAATTGCTCACGCGGCAAGTTGCGGATGCAGCGCACATGGGCGTTATCGGCCCGCAAGTCAAGGATTATTGCGGGTTCAGTGCGGGGATCAGTGCGGGTCCGGCTGGCGCGCGGCCAGCGCCAGCCCGCCCGCAATCGCGCACATCGCGATCGGAAACATGGTAAAGACGCCAAAGCCGAAGGTCAGGTACATGCCGACGCTCGAAGCCAGCAGCATCACACCTGCCGCCACATTCACCGACCGCGCCATTGCGGCCCCGGCAATGGCGAGAATCGGCGCGATCAGGCTCATGGCGCGGATCAGCGCCATATTGGCCACCCCGCCAGTGACGTCGGCCAGTTCGGGGAAGCGAATCAGCAGATCAGTATAGCCAAAGCTGAAAAACCCCACCAGCATTCCCCACAAGCCGCCGATCAGACCCAGCATCAAGGCCGCATTGCGCATGGTTTTCCGAGCCCCCTGAAAATTGGGCAATTCCCTGCCCACGCCCTGCGATACAAGCAAAAGCCTTGCGTTTTAACCCCGCTATGGCAAAATTTGCGTGGGATGACAGACTTTCTGAGACGCCCCTGTTTTCGCAGTCGGCCAAGGAAGACCTGGCTGAACGACCCCGGGGCAATCCTGCTGCGGGTGACGCGACAACGAGGAGACGGCCGATGCCGACAGGCACCGTGAAATGGTTCAACACCAGCAAGGGTTACGGGTTCATCGCTCCGGATGGGGGCGGCAAGGATGTGTTCGTACATATTTCGGCGGTCGAGCGGGCCGGACTGACGGGCCTAGCGGATGACCAGAAGATCGCCTATGAGCTGCGCGCCGGGCGCGACGGGCGCGAATCGGCGAGCGATCTCAAGCTGCTGTGAACCATCGTCCCCTTGCCCGCGGGGCAGGGGACAGCCTCATGCGACACCGAGCGACTGCTGCACATCGGTCTTCCAGCCCAGATACAGTGCCGCGCCCGACCGTATCACCGGGCGTTTCATCAGCGTCGGGTGATCACTGAGCAGGCTCTCGACCGAACCTGCGCGCGCTGCCTCGTCGAGCCCCCGCCATGTGGTCGAGGCGCGGTTGAGCAGTCCTTCACCGAAGGCCGCGATGAACTCGGCGCGCTCGGCGGTGCTGAGGGGGTCTGCGCGGATGTCGCGGAACGCGGCTCCGGGCAGGGCTCTGGTCGCCTTGCGGCAGGAGTCGCAGGTCTTTATCCCATAGATCACGATGCTCATGGCGCTCTCCTCTGCCGGCCGGGCCGACGGGTTTCGGGGTCAGGGCCGATGCGCGTCGTAAAGCGCGCAGACGCCGTCCAGAAACGGGCCGCGAAACCGCTCGGCCTCCATCAGCAATTCATGCAGCGCGCCGTCATAGATGGCAAGCTCCCCGCCGGGCCAGTCGGCCATGCGCGCCTCGATCGCCTCGGACGAGACCAGCAACTCGCGCGTGCCCAGCCCGCAAAAGGCCGGCAGGGCGGGCGAGGGCAGTTGCGCGAGCACGGCAGTCTCGGCCAGCGCGGCCACCAGCCAGCGCAGGCTCGGGGCGCCAAGGCGCAACTCGGGACGGGCCTGCACCTGCGCCTGCATCCAGGTATAACGGTCTGGATCGGTCGTCAACTCGTTGTTATCGAACGGGTTTTCCCATAACCGGAACTCCACGCCCGCACCCGGCACCTCGCGCAGATCCATCCGCGCCAGCCCCAGCACGGTGGTCATCGCGACCACCGCGCGGCGCGTGGTCTTGCTCAGCCGTAACCCCCACATCGGTGCGCTGAAGGCCACCGCGCGGGCGGGAAAGCCGTTCATGAGCGCGCGCAGCGCAATGCAGCCGCCCATGGAATGGGCCAGCACGAAGCGCGGTGCCTCGGGCGCGACCTCGTCCAGCAGCGCCTGAAACACGGCCACATCGCGCTGGAAATGCGCGAAATCAGGCACATCGCCCAGCAGGGGCTTTCCGTCCAGCCGGTCCGACAGCCCCTGTCCGCGCCAGTCGATCACCGCCGCACCATAGCCGCGCGCGCCCAGATCGGCGGCGACGGGGGCGTATTTCTCGATCATTTCGGTCCGGCCCGGAAAGATCGCCACCATGCCCCTTGGCCCCGTGGGCCAGAGCGCCAGTCGCAGCCGCTTGCCATCTTCGGTCTTCCGCCAGACGATGCGCCCGGGTGGGCGCGCGCCTGCGACATCGGCAAAGAAGGGGGCGGTGGGCTCCATCAACTCAGCGCAGAGCCCAGCTTCATCGCCATGCCCATGTTGCCCTCGATCTTCAGCTTGCCCGACATGAAGGCCATGGTCGGGTTCACATCGCCCTCGATGATGCCCTGAAAGGTATCTGCGCTGGCGATCATGGTCACATCGGCCTCGTCATCGCCTTCGCGCACGCCATTCTCGTCCACCATGATCGAGCCTTCGCCCTCGATCTCGAATTTCGCCGTACCGTCAAACCCGTCGGACAGCTTCTCGCTCAGGGCCTTGATGGCATGGGTCAGGATCTCGCTCATCTCTCTGCTCCGTTTTGTGATGCCGCGCCTCTGGATTCGCGCGGGCCATGCGCTACACTCGGACTATGAAGATGCGCGGCGCCTTTCTCAATCCTGTCGTTGCGGCATGTGCCGTGTTTTTGATGGCCGCGCCCGCACAGGCGAGCGAGGAGCACCAGAGTGCCGAACTGGCCGAGCTTCTGGCCGAGTTGCGCGACCCCGGACAGGAGCGCTGGCAGCGGATCGAACGGCAGATCTCGCGTATCTGGTCGCGTTCAGGTTCGGCCAGTGCCGACCTGCTGCTGCAACGCGGCCGCGATGCGCTGCGCCGGGGAGATTCAGCCGCCGCCATCGACCATTTCTCGGCGCTGATCGACCATGCTCCCGATTTCGCCGAAGCGTATCACGCCCGCGCCACGGCCTGGTTCATGGCCGGCAATCTGGGGCTGGCGCTGGATGACCTGCGCGAGACACTGGCGCGAAACCCCGATCATTTCAGCGCGCTGGCCGGTCTGGGACGGATCTTCGAGGATCTGGAATTCCATGAGCGCGCCCGCGAGGCGCTGCGCGCCTCGAACGCTATACATCCACACCGGCGTGACGTAAAAGAAGCGCTGGAGCGCGTCGAGCGCCACCTGACCGGCACAGCCCTCTGACAGTGCCCAGCGGGAGAGACGCAGATGAACATGCGCGCGCAGGCTCGCGTCGTGGCTGTGCTGGGCCCGACCAATACCGGCAAGACCCATTACGCCATCGAACGGATGCTCGCCCATCGCACAGGTGTCATCGGCCTGCCGCTGCGCCTGCTGGCGCGCGAGGTCTATGACCGCATCCGCGCCCTGCGCGGCCCCGATTGCGTGGCGCTGGTCACCGGTGAGGAGCGGATCGTGCCCGACCGCACGCAATACTGGGTCTGCACGGTCGAGGCGATGCCGCTGGAAATCGGCGCCGATTTTGTCGCGGTGGACGAGATCCAGCTTTGCGGCGATGCCGACCGGGGCCATGTCTTCACCGACCGGCTGCTGCATGCGCGGGGCCTGCACGAGACCTTGTTCATGGGGTCCGACACAATGCGCGGCGCGATTTCCGCACTGGTGCCGGGCGCGCATTTCCAGCGCCGCGAGCGCCTGTCGCAACTCAGCTACTCAGGTTCCAAAAAGATAAGCAGAATGCCTGCTCGTAGCGCAATCGTTGGGTTCAGTGTTGAGAATGTGTATGCGATCGCAGAGCTGATCCGGCGCCAGAAAGGCGGCTGCGCAGTGGTGATGGGGGCGCTCAGCCCGCGCACGCGCAATGCGCAGGTCGAACTCTACCAGAATGGCGATGTCGATTATCTGGTCGCCACCGATGCCATCGGGATGGGGCTGAACCTGGACATCAAGCATGTCGCCTTTTCGGCGACGCGCAAATTCGACGGCCACCGCATGCGCCCGCTTGCCCCCGATGAACTCGCCCAGATCGCGGGCCGGGCAGGGCGCTACCAGAATGACGGCTCTTTCGGCGTCACCGGCGAGGCCCGCCCGCTGGGTGATGAGGTGATCGAGGCCATCGAGAGCCATTCCTTCCTCCCGCTGCGCAAGCTGCAATGGCGCAACGGGCGGCTGGATTTCGGCTCGGTCGGGCGGCTGATCGCCTCGCTGGAGGCGCAGACGCAGAATGACTGGCTGACCCGCGCGCGCGATGCCGAGGACCTGACCGCACTCAAGACTCTGGTCGCCTTGCCCGAGATCCAAACCCGCCTGCGCGATGCTCGCGATCTGCGGCTGTTATGGGATGTTTGCCGCGTGCCCGATTTCCGGGGCATTTCGGCCACGGAACATGCCGGGCTTCTGGCGCGGATTTTCGGCTTCCTGCATGAACAGGGCCAGATCGATGCGGCGTGGCTGGCCCGCAACATCCAGCGCATCGACCGCGCCGATGGCGATATCGACACGCTCTCGCGCAGGCTGGCCTATATCCGGACATGGACCTATATCGCGCAGCGCAAGGGCTGGGTGGATGACGAAAACCATTGGCGCGAGGCAACACGCGCTGTAGAAGACCGCTTGTCGGACGCGCTCCATGCCCGGCTGACCCAGAGATTTGTTGACCGGCGCACAAGTGTGCTGTTGCGCCGGTTGAAGCAGAAGGAGAGCCTTGTGGCCGAGGTGAACGACAAGGGCGAAGTGACTGTCGAGGGCGAACTGATCGGACGGCTGGAGGGGTTCCGCTTCCGGCAGGATGCGTCGGGATCGCCGGATGAGGCAAGGACATTGCGGCAGGCCTCGATCGCGGCGCTGACGCCGCTGTTCCATCTGCGCGCCGACGGCTTCTACAACGCCCCCGATACAGAGTTCGACTTCACCGAACAGGGCGGGCTGATGTGGGGCACGACGGCGGTGGGCAAGCTCACGCGCGGCGACGACCCGATGCGCCCGCAGGTCGAGGCCTTTGTCGATGACGAGGCAGGCCATGACGTGGCCGAGAAGGTGCGCCGCCGCTTGCAGCATTTCATCGACCGCAAGCTGGCCGCGCTGTTCGAGCCGCTGCAGGCCATGAGCCGTGACGAGGCGCTGACAGGGCTGGCGCGCGGCGTGGCCTTTCAGCTTGTCGAGGCGATGGGCGTCATCCCGCGCGAGAAGATCGCCGCCGACATCAAGGCGCTCGATCAGGAGTCCCGCGGCATGCTGCGCAAGCATGGCGTGCGCTTCGGGCAGTACACGATCTTCCTGCCGCTGCTGCTGAAGCCCGCGCCCACGCGGCTGCGGCTGGTGCTGCGCTCGCTGGCCGAGGGGCTGGAGGAATTCCCCGAAAGCCCGCCCGCCGGGCTGGTCACCATCCCGCATCTGTCCGAAGTGCCGAGCGATCACTACCTGATGGCCGGGTACCGCCCCGCCGGTGCGCGCGCCATTCGCATCGACATGCTCGAACGGCTGGCCGATCTGCTGCGCGCCTGCGACAGCCGGGGCGGGTTCGAGGCGACGCCCGACATGCTCTCGATCACGGGCACCACGCTGGAGCAATTCGCCGACCTGATGACGGGGCTGGGCTACAAGGCCGAGCGCGGCGAGCGCCCGAAGGCGAAACCCGAGGCCGCGCCTGCGCCCGAGGGTGGTACGGACACGTCCGAGGACATTGCGGAAGCGCCCAGGGCCATCGCCCCCCAGACCCCTGCGGACGCAACCGCGCCCGACACACCGGCACCCGGGACAGCCGCCCCCGAAACCGCCCCAGAGGCTGCTCAGGGCGACCCGGCGCGGGACGTGACCGAACCCGAACCTCTTGAAGTCTATTTCACCTTTACCTGGGCCCCGCGCCCCCGCCAGCAGCCTCGCACCCAGCGCAAGCCGCAGGAGAACCGCCCCAGGGGCGGCAAGCCAAAGCCCCAGGGCAAAGGCAAGGGCAAGCCCCCCGAGCAAAAGCGCGAATTCACTGCCAGGCCCGAGCGCAAGCCCGATCGGATCGACCCGGACAACCCCTTTGCGGCGGCGCTGATGGGGCTCAAGACCAAGGGCTGAGGGGGGGCATGTCGGACCCCCGCCCGACCATCCGACTGGACAAGTGGCTCTGGCACGCGCGCATCGTCAAGACGCGTTCGCTGGCCGCGAAACTGATCGCGGCACCAGGCATGCGCGTCAATGCAACGCCGGTCGCGCGTCCTGCCTTTGCGGTGGGGCCGGGCGATGTGCTGACCTTCGCGCTGGGCGCGCGGGTCAGGGTGCTGCGCATCCGCGACATCGGCACGCGGCGCGGTCCTGCCCCCGAGGCGCAGGCGCTCTACGAGGACCTCTCGCCGCCGCCCCCGCCGCCCGACCTGTCGCGCCCCGCCCCGGTGCCTGGCGGACGGCCCGACCGGCGTGATCGTCGCCGTTTTGCCGCACCCCCGCCAGATGCGCTTGATTGATCGCAGCGCCGGGGTTATCTCCCCTGCGACGCCGCAGCGCGACACGAATTGAACTGCAAGACAAGGACCTGACCTCATGACTTATGTGGTGATCGACAATTGCATTGCCTGCAAATACACCGATTGCGTCGAGGTCTGCCCGGTGGATTGTTTCTACGAGGGCGAGAACATGCTTGTCATCCACCCCGATGAATGCATCGATTGCGGGGTTTGTGAGCCCGAATGCCCCGCTGATGCCATCCGCCCCGATACCGAGCCGGATATGGAGCCATGGGTCGAGTTCAATCGCAAGTACTCCGAGAAATGGCCGGTAATCATCACCAAGAAGGACCCGCTGCCCGGTGCCGAGGACCGCGATGGCGAGACCGGCAAGCTGGAGAGGTATTTCTCCGAGGCTCCGGGCGAGGGCGGCTGAGCCCTCTGGCCGATCAGCGCGCAAATGTTACCAATCCCTTGCCAAGGCGCTTTGATTCGGTCCTTTTTTGTGTTATACGGTTGTCATATGATGAAATCGTCCCGGATCGGCAGTGCTGCCAGCTGCCGTTTTTTTGTCGCCAGATAGGATCAGGTTGCAGGATGCGTCCTGCGATGATTTCTTTTGTGCTGCGCGGGGCCAGTAGGGGAAGTTGTGAATGTCAAAGTCCAAGAAATCCGAATTCCGCCCGAATGACTACGTCGTCTATCCTGCACATGGTGTCGGCCAGATTGTCTCGATCGAGGAGCAGGAGATTGCCGGGCTGAAGCTGGAACTGTTCGTCATCTCTTTTGAGAAGGAGAAGATGACGCTGCGCGTGCCGACCAACAAGGCCGTGACAGTTGGCATGCGTTCGCTCTCCTCGCCGGAACTGGTGAACAAGGCGCTCGCCACACTCAGGGGCAAGGCGCGCGTAAAGCGCGCGATGTGGTCGCGCCGGGCACAGGAATACGAACAGAAGATCAATTCGGGCGACCTGCTGGCCATTGCCGAAGTGGTGCGCGACCTGCACCGCAATGATGACCAGCGCGAGCAGAGCTACTCCGAGCGCCAGCTCTACGAGGCCGCGCTCGAGCGTCTGACCCGCGAGGTTGCGGCCGTCGCCGGCGGCGACGAGACCATCGCGCAGAAACAGGTCAATGACGTGCTGCTTTCGCGCGCGGCCTGATCCGTTTGTCCCTGATGATGACAGCGCCCGCGCAAGCGGGCGTTTTCATGTGCAGGGAACGGGGTTGCCGATGCCCCGCCGGCTGGACTAAGACAACCGCAGATTCATCCAGCGCCGGAGACAGACCATGGCAGGCCATTCCAAATGGGCCAACATCCAGCACCGCAAGGGCCGTCAGGACGCGGTGCGCGCAAAGCTCTTTTCGAAACTCTCCAAGGAGATTACCGTCGCTGCCAAGATGGGCGACCCGGACCCCGACAAGAACCCGCGCCTGCGCCTGGCGGTGAAAGAGGCCAAGGCAGCCTCGATGCCCAAGGACAATATAGAGCGCGCGATCCGCAAATCGCAGGGTGGCGACGCCGAAAGCTACGAGGAAATCCGCTACGAGGGCTATGGCCCCGGCGGTGTGGCCGTGATTGTCGAGGCGATGACCGACAACCGCAACCGCACGGCCTCGAATGTGCGCTCTACTTTCTCGAAGAACGGCGGCAACCTGGGCGAGACAGGCTCGGTCGCCTTCATGTTCGACCGCAAGGGGCAGATCGTCTATCGCGCCGATGCAGGCGATGATGACACAGTGATGCTGGCCGCCATCGATGCAGGCGCCGAGGATGTCGAGTCGAATGCCGAGGAGCATGTCATCTGGTGTGCAGACACTGATCTGAACGCGGTCTCGGTGGCGCTGGAGGCGGTTCTGGGCGAGGCCGAGAGCACCCGTCTGGTCTGGAAGCCGCAGACCACCACGGCGCTTGATCTCGACGGCGCGCGCGTGCTGATGAAGCTGATCGAGTCGCTGGAAGATGACGACGACGTGCAGAATGTGACTGCGAATTTCGAGGTCACGGACGAGGTGATGGCCGCGCTCTAGGCGGCGCGTCCCATTTTGCGCGTCCCATTCTGCGCGGATCAGGGGGCGGGGATCGCGCGGCGGGCCGCCTCCCTGCGCAGCATGGCCTCGCGCCAGGTAATGACCAGCACCGAAGCCATGATGATGAGTCCGCCAAGGATGACGAACAGATCGGCCGGTTCGCCGAAGACCAGTGCGCCGAGGGCCACCGCCCAGACCAGTTGCAGGAAGGTGACCGGCTGCGTGACGGTTATCGGCGCTGCGGCAAAGGCGAGTGTCATGCTGTAATGCCCCGCCGTGGCGAAGGCCGCCACCCAGAACAGCCAGAAAATCTGCATCGCGGTCGGGGGCACCCAGACCGCATAGGCGACCGGCGCAAGGCAGATCGTGACGGTGATCGAGAGCATCCCGACGACGACCGAGGCATTGACCTCGCCGGACATGCGCTTTGCCATCAGGTAGGAGGCCGCAAAGAAGATGGCCGTGCCCAGCATCGCAAGATGACCGGGCGAGACCTCGCGCAGGCCGGGGCGCAGGATGATGAGCGCGCCGGCAAAGGCCGCCAGCACGGCGAGCAGGCGGCGCAGCGCAAGGCGCTCGCCTAGGAACAGCGCGGCCCCGATGGTAACATAGATCGGCGTGAGGTAGTTCATCGCCGTGACCTCGGCCAGCGGGATCCGGGTCATGGCATAGAACCACAGGATCACTCCGAGCGCGTGCAGCACACCGCGCAGGCTGTAGACTCCGAGGCTACGTCTGGTCAACTGCATGGCGCGCAGAGCCGAGAGCATGGGCAGCAGAAAGACCAGCCCCAGCAAGTAGCGCAGAAAGGCCGACTGGGCGGCGGGCATGTCATCGCCAAGATATTTGACCAGCGCCGTCACGGCGACGAAGCACAGGCCCGTCACCAGCATCCAGATAACGCCCCGGACCGGGCTTGCTTCCGCCGAACTGCTTATCATGTTCACCATTTCGCATGTCGGCGCAGAACTGGCAAGGCAGCAATGCCCTCCAGGACAGGGCGTATGGTGGTTGCGCGCGGGCAGGGCGGGGGAGGGAACGGGGCGGGCGTGTGCCCGGGTCGAGGATGATGCGGCTTTCGCGTGTCGCGGGCCTTGCCCTTGCCGCGGATACTGCTTCTCACGCGGCCCTGGTACGAGCGCGCAACTGGTCATTGACGAGATTGGTGAATTCGGCCAGCGAGAAGGGCTTGCCAAGGAAGGTCGCATTGCTGATGCGGGCCTGTGCCGCCACGCGGCGGTCGGCCGCATAGCCCGACATGAACAGCACCGGCGTGTCTGGAAAGCGATCACGGATCCTGGCGATCCATCCGGGTCCGTCGATGCCGGGCATCACAACATCGGTGACGAAGAAGTCGGGACGGATGGCAGGATTGCTCAGGATCTCGAGGGCTGCTTCGCCGCAATCGGCCTCGATCACGCGGTGGCCCTGCAATTCCAGCGCCCGCGCGGCGAAGGAGCGGACCGCTGCCTCATCCTCGACCAGAAGCACAAGCGCGCGCCGCTCCAGCAGCGGGCTGCTCTGCAGGCTGGGTAGCGGCTCGGGCGGGGCGGCGGCTTCGTGCTTCTGCGCGGCGAAATACAGCGTGAAGGTGCTGCCCACGCCTTCCTCGCTGTCAACGAAGATATATCCTCCAGATTGCTTGACGATGCCATAGACTGTGGACAAGCCCAGCCCGGTGCCTTCGCCCTGCCGTTTGCTGGTGAAGAACGGATCAAAGACCTTGGTCAGGTTCTGGGTCGGGATGCCGACTCCGTCATCGCTGACACGCACGCGGGTATAGCGGCCGGGCGGGAGGTTCACCTCGTCGCGCGCGAGCCCCTGGGCAAGGTCCAGCGTGTCGGTCCTGATACGGATCTCTCCCCCCATCGGCATGGCATCGCGGGCATTGACGACCAGATTCATGAGCACCTGCTCGAACTGCCGCCGGTCCGAGCGGATCGGGGCCAGCGCTTCGCCATGATGCAGCGTCAGCGTGATCCGCTCGCCCACCAGGCGGTTGAGCAGATGGATGACATCTCCCATGATCTCTTCGAGATCGAGGGTTTCGAACTTCAGCGTCTGCTGGCGCGAGAGCGCCAGCAACTGCCGCACGAGCGCGGCGGCGCGGTTGGTGTTCTGCTGGATCTGCATCAGGTCGGGGTAATCAAGATCGCTGCGGTCATGGCGCAGCAGGATCAGGTCGCAATGACCGGAGATCGCGGTCAGCAGATTGTTGAAATCATGCGCAACCCCGCCCGCGAGCTGTCCGATGGCCTGCATCTTCTGGCTCTGGGTGAATTTCGCCTCCAGTGATTTCAGTTCGGTGACATCATGGAAGACGGCGATGATCTGCCGCTCCCGCCCGTTCCCGGGCGCGGCCATGGCAAGCGTCACCTTGAGGAATGTCTCGCAATCGCTGCGGTTGAGCCTCAGCACCTCGGTCGAGGGGGCGAGCCTGCCGGTTGCGATATCGGCCAGCCATTCGGTAACCGGTCGTCCCAGCCCCTCGAGCGTATCGGACAGCAGCGGCAGCGGACCATCGCCCAGACGCAGCAGGCGGCGTGCCTCGGTGTTGGCATGACAGATCTGCCCTTCGGCACAGACATGGGCAATCGCGATGGGCAGGTCCTGCAAGGTGGCACGCGGGTCCGCCAGGTCGTCCTGGTCCGGGATGTCCCCATGCGCGTGCTGGCGCAGAAGCAGGACACGCTCGGCACAGCTCGTGCCGGTTTCAGGACGGGACAGCCGAAGCGCCGTGAAGGGCGCCTGGCCCAGCCACACCCTGCAGGGCAGACCGGCCGGCGGGATGCGGCCGGAAAACAGCGCGTCGAGCCCGGGCGGCGGATCACCGATCTGATCGCGCAGGCCGGGTGCGACATGACAGACCGTGCCATCGGCCGCAAACTCGATCAGCGGCAGCGGGGCGCGGCCCTGCGCATCGTCCGGCAGGCGCGATTCAAGCCGCCACAGGAAAAGCTGCGGCGTGATGCATTCGACCCGCACGCCGAGTGGCGACGGCCCTGGCTCGTGATGGGTTGCACTGCCCCTGGCCAGTGCCTGATCGTGCAGGCGCTGCACTCGTGCGCCCGGATCCGCACTCTGCAGTGACAGAATCGCCGTACAGCCCTGCGCTGAAGCACCCGGAAACGCCGTGCGTGCAGCGGCATTGGCCCATTGCACCTGTCCGCGCGCGTCGCAGAGCAGGCAGGGCGTGGGCGATTCGCCATGCAGCCGCGCCAGCACTGCCAGATCGCGTGCATGCAGCCAGGTCTGCATGCCGCGCGCAAGTGCGCACAGCGCGCCCAGCAGAAGCATCGCCGCCCCGGCGGTCAGGCTTGCCAGCGCCAGCGGCAGCGGTGTCGCGCCAAGCCCGAGCAGCAGCAGCGCAAGCCCCGACATCGGGAACAGCCCGATCACCCGCCAGGTGACCGAGGCAAGGACATCTGCCGCAGGGCGAAGCAATGAGGCAGGGGCGATCTGGGGCAAGTGGCCGCTCCGGGTGGGCAGGGTTTCCCCCCATCCATGACAGAGCCAGGTTAAGCACTGGTTAACAGATGCTCGTGGCCCGCTGCGCCCCTTGCGCTACGCGTCATCCCGACGCAGCAATGCAAGATAGAAGCCGTCACCATCCTCAAGCGGGGTGAAGCGGTGGGTCTGCGTCGGCCTGAAGTCCTTGCGGCGGGTCAGGAAGGCCGCGATCTGCGCGCCATTCTCGGAGTCCAGCAGCGAACAGGTGGCATAGGCCAGCCAGCCACCGGGCCGCACCAGGGGTGCGACCCGGTCGAGAATCCCGGCTTGCACCTGGTGCAACTGTGACAGTTGCTCGGGCGTCAGGGTCCATTTTCCCGCCGGGCTGCGCCGCCAGGCGCCCGAGCCCGAGCAGGGCACATCGGTCAGCACGAGGTCGAAGAGGCCCTCGGGGGCCTCGCTCAGTGTGATCCGCGTCTGCGCGCGGGCGGCGCGCGCTGGCAGGTCGGCCATGCGCTGCGGATGGGCGTCATGCGCCGTGACTGTTGCGCCGCGTGCTGCCAGAGCCAGCGCCTTGCCGCCCCCGCCGGCGCAGAAATCGAGCACGCGCGCCCCTTCGAGCGGTGGCAGCGCAGCGATGACGGCCTGCGAGGCCGCATCCTGCAACTCCACGAGCCCGTCGCGATAGGGAGCTGACTGGCGCAGCGCGCGCGGGTTTGCGGTGATTTCCAGCGCGGTCGTGGCCAGCGCGTGGGGTTTGGTCCCGATCCCGGCTTCGTGCAGGGCAGCGATGGCGTCGGTTCGCGTGACGCGGGCCGTGTTGACGCGCAGGAAGACCGGCGCGCGCTGGCGCAGGGCTTGTAGCACTGACGCAAACTCTGACCCGAGGCTTGCGCGCAGCGCCGGGGCGAGCCAGTCGGGGCTGTCGAGGGCGACCAGTTCGGGCATGGGGGCAGGGTCATGCCGGGCCTCGGCCCCGGTCAGCGGGGCAGGGGCGTGGCCCTGACCGGTAAACAGGGTGTTCGGGTCCTGCCCGGTGCTGCGCAACAGCCCCAGGATAAGCCCGCGCCCGGTTTCCGCCCCGCCCAGATGCGCGCAGGAGCGTTTGCAGCGCAGCACGTCAAAGACGTGATCGCGGATGGCGGCGCGGTCCTTTGCGCCGGCAAAGCGGCTGGCGCGCGCCCAGGAGGTGAGGGTCTGTTCGGCAGGGGTGCCGGACAGGATGCGATCGAGGATGGTGATGGCGGCGTCGAGCCGGGCTGCGGGGGTCATGCGGCGGCGCGCCTCATGCGGCGGCCCCTTGCGTCGGAGACCCGGGCCGTTCGGGGGGGATGGAATAGGTCAGCGAGGCGCGCGCGACGGGGGCCTCGTCCTCTTCAGAGAAGATCAGGCAGTCGCCCACCGCCAGCGCGCGGCCGAGTTTCAGCAGCCGCGCCCTGCAGATCAGATCCCGCCCGGCTGCGGGCTTGCGCATGAAATCGATGCTGCAATTCGTGGTCACGCTCAGTGCCTTGGGGCCGATCATCGCAAGGATCGCGAGATAGACCGCAACATCGGCCAGTGCGAACATGGCCGGCCCCGAGACCGTGCCGCCGGGGCGCAGGTGGCGGGGGTGGTGCAGCAGGCGCACGGTGATGGCCATGGGCGCGACCTCGTCGATGGCGAACATCCCGGCCACTTCGGCAAAGTCGCTGGCAAGAAAGTTGGTCAGCGAGTCGCGGTCCATCTGCATGGGCTTCTCCGTTCGAGGGGTTTTCCTTGGCCTTGACTGGGCCTACACTCGGGCGAAACGCAGGAGGATGGCAAGATGGCGGATGACCTGGTGCTTTGTGACGTTGCGGAAGGGGTGGCGCGGCTGGTGATGAACCGCCCCCAGTCGCTCAATGCGCTGTCGGACGGGATGCTGGCGGTCTTGTCCGCGCGGCTGGAGGCGATCGCGGCTGACCCGGCGGTGAAGGTGGTGATCCTGGCCGGGGCGGGCAAGGCCTTCTGCGCGGGCCATGACCTGCGCGAGATGCAGGCGGGGCGGGCGGCTGCGGACAAGGGCGCGGCCTATTTCGCCGACCTGTTCACGCGCTGCGGCGCGCTGATGCAGAGGATTCCGGAACTGCCCCAGCCCGTCATCGCAGAAGTCCACGGCATAGCCACGGCCGCGGGGTGCCAGCTGGTGGCCTCCTGTGACATGGCGGTTGCGGCAGAGGGGACGCGGTTCGGGGTGAACGGGGTGAATATCGGGCTGTTCTGTTCCACGCCGATGGTGGCACTGACGCGCAATATCGGCCGCAAGCCGGCCTTCGAGATGCTGACCACGGGCGGGTTCATCGACGCGGGCCGCGCGCGCGACCTGGGGCTGGTGAACCGCGTGGTGGCGCAGGAGGCGCTGGCGACAGAGACGCGGGCGCTGGCGCAGCTGGTGGCGGGCAAGCTGGGGACTGCGGTGCGGATCGGCAAGCAGGCCTTCTATCGGCAGGCCGAGATGGGGCTGGCCGAAGCCTATGAGTATGCAGGCGAGGTCATGGTGGAAAACATGCTCTGGCGCGATACCGAGGAAGGGATCACCGCCTTTCTGGAAAAGCGCAAGCCGGACTGGGCCGAGGGGTGATGTTCCAGTGAAAAACAACATACGCATGACAATAAGAGACAGATATGGCTGACGGCGTGCGCGGCCGGGCAAGGACAGCGAAAGCACGCGTCCCGGCGCCTTGCGGATCAGGCGCAGGGGGGAATGCGATGCGGGTTTGGGGGCAGCGGCCCGTGCTAAGTGTGCGCGGCGCCCGCCGAGAAACCGGTGACAAATCGCCATAGCGGGTTTGGCATCGCGCCGGATGTTTTCCGCCTGCCTCGCCGCTGATGCGCAACGCGCCCGTGCGTCATGGGTTCCGCCTTTGCACCAATGTGCCGGTGTTCGCCACCTGACGAAAGAGACACGCAGACGGCTGGGAACCCC
>SKYA01000203.1 GCA_007128135.1 Paracoccaceae bacterium
CGCGCACTGGCGTCATGTCGCCAGAGCGCCGATACGCTTTCAGCGCCTCGTCGATCTGCACGCCAAGACCGCGCAGCGCCCAGCCCATATGGGTTTCCAGAATCTGCCCGACATTCATGCGTGACGGCACGCCCAGCGGATTCAGAACCATGTCGACGGTCGTGCCATCGGCAAGGAACGGCATGTCCTCTTGCGGGACAACCTTCGAGATTACACCCTTGTTCCCGTGACGCCCGGCCATCTTGTCACCGGCCTGCAGCTTGCGCTTCACCGCCACAAAGACCTTGACCATCTTCATCACGCCCGGCGGCAGGTCGTCGCCGCGCCGCACTTTCTCGACCTTGTCGTCGAAACGGGCCTGCAACTGGCGCTTCTGCTGGTCATAGAGTGCATTGAGCGCCTCGACCTCCTGCGCCTCCGCCTCGTCGGCCAGTGCCAGTTGCCACCACTGCCCACGGCTGAGCGTGCCAAGCAACTCCTCGGTAATCTCGGAATTGGCCTTGACGCCCTTGGGACCCTTGACGGCGACCTTGCCGAGAATAAGCTGTTGCAGGCGGCCATAGATGTTGCGCTCAAGGATTTCGAGTTCGTCATCACGGTCGCGCGACAGGCGTTCGATCTCCTCGCGCTCGATCTGAAGCGAGCGCTCGTCTTTCTCCACCCCGTGACGGTTGAACACCCGCACTTCGACGATGGTGCCATAGGCTCCGGGCGGCAGGCGCAGCGACGTGTCGCGCACATCCGACGCCTTTTCTCCAAAGATGGCGCGCAGCAGCTTCTCTTCCGGGGTCATCGGGCTTTCGCCCTTGGGCGTCACCTTGCCCACCAGAATGTCACCTGCCTGCACTTCGGCTCCGACATAGACGATCCCCGCCTCGTCGAGATTGCGCAGCGCTTCCTCGCCCACATTCGGGATGTCGCGGGTGATTTCTTCCGGGCCGAGCTTGGTGTCGCGCGCGGCCACTTCGTATTCGTCGATATGGATCGAGGTAAAGACGTCATCCTTGAGGATGCGCTCCGAGATCAGGATCGAGTCCTCGTAGTTGTAGCCATTCCACGGCATGAAGGCCACGACCACGTTGCGCCCCACGGCCAGTTCGCCCATGTCGGTGCAGGGGCCGTCTGCAATCACCTCGCCGCGCGTAACATGATCGCCCACCTTCACCAGAGGCCGTTGGTTGATGCAGGATGACTGGTTGGAACGCTTGAACTTGCGCAAACGGTAGATATCAACACCCGGTTCACCCGGCTCCATCATCTCGGTTGCGCGGACAACGATCCGCTGTGCATCGACCTGGTCGATCACACCAGCCCGCCGCGCCATGATCGCAGCACCCGAATCGCGCGCAACCACGCCTTCGATCCCGGTGCCGACCAGCGGTGCATCTGCCTGCAGCAGCGGCACGGCCTGCCGCATCATGTTCGAGCCCATCAGCGCGCGGTTGGCGTCGTCATTCTCGAGGAACGGAATCAGCGATGCCGCGACCGAGACAAGCTGCTTGGGGCTGACGTCGATCAGATCGACCGAGTCGGACGGGTTGAGCATGAAGTCGCCGCCCTTGCGGGTCGAGACAAGGTCGTTCTTGAACCGGCCGTTCTCGTCAAGCTGCGCATTCGCCTGTGCAACCGTGTGGCGCTGCTCTTCGGTTGCCGAGAGATAGATCACCTCGTCGGTCACCTGGCCATCGACCACCTTGCGATAGGGAGTCTCGATGAAGCCATACTTGTTTACCCGGGCAAAGGTCGCAAGGCTGTTGATAAGACCGATATTCTGGCCCTCCGGCGTCTCGATCGGGCACATGCGGCCATAATGGGTCGGGTGCACGTCGCGCACCTCGAAGCCTGCGCGTTCGCGCGTCAGACCGCCCGGCCCGAGCGCCGAGAGGCGGCGCTTGTGGGTGACTTCCGAAAGCGGGTTGGTCTGATCCATGAACTGCGACAACTGCGACGAGCCGAAGAACTCGCGCACAGCCGCCGCTGCAGGTTTCGCGTTAATCAGATCCTGCGGCATCACCGTGTCGATCTCGACCGAGGACATGCGTTCGCGGATCGCGCGCTCCATGCGCAACAGGCCGACGCGATACTGGTTCTCCATCAATTCGCCGACCGAGCGCACGCGACGGTTTCCGAGGTGATCGATATCGTCCACCTCGCCCTTGCCATCGCGCAACTCGACGAGCGCACGCACACAGGCCACGATGTCTTCGGAACGCAGGGTGCGCAGCGTGTCGGGCGCATCGAGTTCGAGACGCATGTTCATCTTTACCCGGCCCACGGCCGAGAGGTCGTAGCGCTCGGAATCAAAGAACAGCTGGTCGAACAGAACCGAGGCCGTATCAACGGTGGGCGGCTCGCCCGGGCGCATGACACGGTAGATATCCATCAGCGCCGTCTCGCGGTTCCAGTTCTTGTCCGCAGCCATGGTGTTGCGGATATACGGGCCGACATTGACGCCGTCGATGTCAAGCACCTCGATATCCGTGATGCCATTGTCCAGCAGCACTTTCAGCGTACCGCCCTTGACCTCGCCATCACGGTCAAGGTCCCAGGTCAGCTCGTCGCCGGCCTCGACATAGATCTCGCCCGTTTCCTGGTTGATGATGTCATGGGCGACAAAACGGCCGACAATATAGTCGAACGGCACCAGCAGGTCGGTGACCTTGCCTTCGTCGATCAGCTTCTTGACCGCGCGCGGGGTCATCTTGTCGCCCGCCTTGCAGATCACCTCGCCCGTCGCGGCATCGATGAGGTCCATCGTCGGTCGCGTGCCGCGCACACGCTCGGGGAAGAATCTTGTGACCCATCCCTTGTTCTTCTTCAGCGAATAGCTGACCGTGTTGTAATAGGCCCTCATGATCGCGTTCTGGTCCATCCCCAACGCATAGAGCAGCGTGGTCACGGGCAACTTGCGGCGCCGGTCGATGCGGGCAAAGACCAGATCCTTGGCGTCGAATTCGAAATCCAGCCACGAACCGCGATAGGGAATGATACGGCACTGGAACAGCAACTTGCCCGAGGAATGCGTCTTGCCCTGGTCGTGGTCGAAGAACACACCCGGCGAGCGATGCATCTGGCTGACGACCACCCGCTCGGTGCCGTTCACCACAAAAGTGCCCACCGGCGTCATGAGCGGCATGTCACCCATGAACACATCCTGCTCCTTGATATCCTTGACCGATCTCGCGCCTGTATCCTCGTCGATATCGAACACGATCAGCCGCAGCGTTACCTTGAGCGGCGCTGCATAGGTCATGTCGCGCTGCATGCATTCGTCGATATCGTATTTCGGCTTTTCCAGATCGTATTTGACGAATTCCAGCGTCGCCGTCTCGTTGAAGTCCTTGATCGGAAAGACCGACTGGAACACGCCCATGATGCCTTCACCATCCTGCGGCATCTCGGCATCGCCCGAGCGGAGGAACAGGTCGTAGGAAGATTTCTGGATTTCGATCAGATTCGGCATTTCCAGCACTTCGCGGATCTTGCCGAACATCTTGCGGATACGTTTCTGGCCAACGTAGGATGCCATGCGCGTCGTCACCTTTCCTGGTCTTCGCGGGCGGGCGGGCTGTCGGGCCTCAGCCGCCGGCCGCTTGCGAAACGGGTGTGGGGCTCTATTCCTGCGCACCTTCCCAACTGTGCGCTCCCGAGCCGATCACTTTCCCTGGACAAAGCTCTGCTCAGATAGGCCCTGAGAAAGCGCTGTCCAGAAACAGTGACGAACTGGGACCGGAGAAATCCGGCCCCAGTTCGGTTTTCAAGGGGTCAAGATGCAGCGCATCCCGCCCGATTACTTCAGTTCGACCTTCGCGCCAGCTTCCTCGAGCTTCTTCTTGATCTCTTCAGCTTCCTCTTTCGGAGCCTGCTCCTTCACGGCCTTGCCGCCAGCCTCGACCAGGTCTTTCGCCTCTTTCAGGCCCAGACCGGTGATGGCGCGGACTTCCTTGATGACCGCGATCTTGTTGGCGCCGGCTTCGAGCAGGATCACGTCGAATTCGGTCTTCTCTTCGGCGGCAGGGCCTGCTTCCGCAGCGGGGCCTGCCATCATCACGGCGCCGCCAGCAGCGGGCTCGATGCCGTAGTCGTCTTTCAGGATGTTTTTCAGTTCCTGGGCTTCGAGCAGCGTGAGATTCACGATTTGCTCTGCAAGTGCTTTCAGATCAGCCATTTTTCCGTTCCGTTCTATCAGGGTTTGAGGGTCCGACGAAGGCGCGTTCGCGCCACTCCGGCCTTGGATTGCTTATGCCGCCTCGCGTTCCTCGATCGTCTTGAGGATACCGGCGATGTTTGACGCAGGAGCGCCGATCGCACCCGCGATGCTTGAGGCTGGCGCACCGATGCACGACACGATCTGAGCAATAAGCTCTTCGCGCGACGGCATGGATGCCACAGCCTTGACACCTGCCGGGTCAAGCGCCGTCTCACCCATGGCACCGCCGATGATCACCAGTTTCTGGTTTTCCTTGGCGAAATCCTCGACCACCTTTGCCGCAGCAACCGGGTCTTCGGAATAGGCGAGAACGGTCATCCCTGTCAGAAGCGAGCCGATGCTGGCGCAGGGCTTTCCTTCTAGGGCGATCTTGGCGAGCCTGTTCTTGGCGACGCGAACAGCCCCACCCGCATCACGCATGCGTGCGCGCAGGACCTGCATCTCGGCAACCGTGAGGCCAGCGTATTGTGCAACCACAATCA
>SKYA01000071.1 GCA_007128135.1 Paracoccaceae bacterium
AGGGGGCGCCCCCGCAGTCGGCGGGACGGGGCTGGGGTGACCGGGGCCGGGGTAGTCGGGGCCGCGATGACCGGGGCCGACATGCTGAAGGCCCCGGCTGACGCCGGGGCCTTCTGCCTGTCCGGGCCTCGGCGAAGGATACGCGCAGCGCACATGACGGCGCGCGGATAACGCCAGCGCGTCACCGGAACGCCCGCCACCGCACGGGAATCGGCCCATCGCCACTGCCGAAAAGCCGAAGGGGCCCGCGCGGGCCCCTTCAACGGATGGTTTTCCGGCATCTCTCAGGCCAGCGAGCGCTCGACTTCCTCGCGCTCGAAGATCTCGATCACGTCGCCCTGGCGGATATCGTCGTAATTCTCGAAGGCCATCCCGCATTCCTGACCGGACTGCACTTCCTTGACCTCGTCCTTGAACCGCTTGAGCGTCTTGAGCGTGCCCTCGTGGACCACCACATTGTCGCGCAGCAGCCGCACACCCGCCGAGCGCCGCGCCACACCTTCGGTGACCAGACAGCCCGCGACCTTGCCAACGCCCGAGACCTTGAACACCTCGCGAATCTGGGCATAGCCGATGAAATTCTCGCGCACTTCGGCCGACAGCAGGCCCGAGGCCGCCGCCTTGATGTCATCGACCAGGTCATAGATGATCGAGTAATAGCGCAGCTCGACCCCTTTCTGGTTGGCCGAATTGCGCGCCGAGGCATTGGCGCGGACGTTGAAGCCGATGATCGGCGCGCGCGAGGCCTCGGCCAGGCCCACATCCGTGTCGGTGATCGCACCGACCCCGTAATGCAGCACGCGCACGCGCACCTCGTCATTGCCGATCTTCTCGAGCGCCTGAACAATCGCTTCGGCAGACCCCTGCACATCGGCCTTCACCAGCACGGGCAGTTCGGCCACATCCTGATCGGCCTTGGCCTTGGCCATGAGCTGCTCGAGCGTGGTGGCGGCACCGGCCGCCGCACGCTTGTCCTTGGCGGCCTGCGCGCGGTATTCGGCAATCTCGCGGGCTTGCGCTTCAGTCTCGACCACATTGAGCACATCGCCCGCCTCGGGCGTGCCATTCAGGCCCAGAACCTCGACCGGGACGGATGGTCCGGCCTCGCTCACGCGCTCGCCCTGATCGTTGATCAGCGCGCGCACCTTGCCCCATTGCTCGCCGACGACGAAGATATCGCCCTGCCGCAAGGTGCCGTTCTGCACCAGCACGGTCGCCACCGGGCCGCGCCCGACATCGAGCTGGGCCTCGATGACAGCGCCCATCGCCGAGCGGTCGGGGTTGGCCATGAGTTCCAGGATCTCGGCCTGGAGCGCGATGGCTTCCAGCAACTGATCCAGTCCCGCACCGGTTATGGCCGACACCTCGACATCCTGCACATCGCCGGACATGGCCTCGACCACGACCTCGTGCTGCAGCAGTTCCGTGCGCACCTTGTTGGCATCCGCCGAAGGCTTGTCGCATTTGTTGATCGCCACGATCATCGGAACCCTGGCGGCCCTGGCGTGATTGATCGCCTCGATCGTCTGCGGCATGACAGAATCATCTGCGGCCACGACCAGCACAACGATATCGGTCACATTCGCGCCCCGCGCACGCATCGAGGTAAAGGCGGCGTGGCCGGGTGTATCGAGGAAGCTCAACACCGCCCCGCTCTCGGTGGTGACCTGATAGGCCCCGATATGCTGGGTGATCCCGCCGGCCTCGCCCGACACGACATTGGTCTTGCGGATGGCGTCCAGCAGGCTGGTCTTGCCGTGATCCACATGGCCCATGATGGTGATGATCGGCGGGCGCGGCTTCAGGTCTTCGGGCCGGTCCCGAATCTGGTCGATGACCTGCTCTACATCGGCATCCGAAACGCGCACCACCTTGTGGCCGAATTCCTCTATCACCAGTTCCGCGGTGTCGGCGTCGATGGTCTGGTTCATGGTGGCCATGACGCCCATCTTCATCAGCGCCTTGACCACATCGGCCACGCGCTCGGCCATCCGGTTGGCAAGTTCCTGCACGACAATGGTCTCGGGAAGCTGGACCTCGCGCACAACCTTGTCGCGCGACTGGCTCTGGCCCATGGCCTTCTGCCGCGCGCGCTCCTGCTTGCGCTTCATCGCGGCAAGCGAACGTTGCCGCCCGCCCTCGCCCGAGAGCGCATCCTTCAGCGTCAGCTTGCCCGCGCGGCGCCCGCCTGCGTCATCGCGCGGCTTGGCGCGGTTCTGGCGGTCATCCTCGCCACGCTTGGGCGCCTTGCGGGCATCCTGTGCCGGGGCTGGCCGGGCGCGCTCGGAGAGCGGGGCCGCAGGCACTACTTCGACCGGAGGAGCCTCGGGCTTGCGCGCCTTGCGCGCCGTGGCTTCGGCCTCGGCCTCTGCCTCGGCCCTGGCCTCGGCCTTGGCGCGGGCGTCGTCTTCTTCCTTGGCGCGCAGGGCGGCCTCACGCTCGCGCTCCTCGCGTTCGCGGGTCTCCGCCTCGTCGCGGCGGCGCTGGCGCTCTTCGTCACGCGCCTGCTCATCGGCGGCACGCGCGGCGGCCTCGTCGGACTCGCGGGCCTTTGCCGCGGCCAGCGCCTTGAGGCGGCGCTCCATCTCGGCATCGGAAATCCCGGCAGGACGGCGCGCGGGATCGGGGCGCGCGGGTGCGACACCCTGGGCGCCCGCAGCAGGTGCCTGCCCCGGCTTGGGCACGACAACGCGCTTGCGCTTCTTCTCGACCACGACATTCTTCGTGCGGCCATGGCTGAAGCTCTGCTTCACCTGGCCGCTCTTGCCGCCCAGTCCGAGTGTTTTCTTACCGTCTGTATCGCTCATGCGTCCGTCTTGTCCTCTCCGGTGGCGTATCCACCGATTTCCTTGCGCAACCCTGCCAGTCTTGCGGCTTCCTCTACAACAGCTTGAGCAAGTCCGCCAGCGCGAAGCGCGGCATGTATCACATGATCGCGCGCAAATGCAAAACCCAATTCCTGCGCGCTCAGGCACCCGATATGGCTGTCGGGGCCCTCTGGCGGGCGCAGTTTGGTCTTGCCTCGTTCCGACCCGTCATGCGCCTGTATCAGCACCGCCATCTCGCCCCTGAGCGCCAGATCGCGGCATTTCTCATAGCCCGCCACGGCCTGCCCGCTCTTGCGGCCAAGCGCGAGCAGTTCCAGCACGCGCGCGCGCAGCAACTGCTCGACAAGATCGACCAGCCCTTCGGGCACCGTGACCGCCTGACGCGCGGCGCGGGCAAAGGCATTCCTGCGAACGGCCTGCTCCAGCGCCGCTCGGTCGGAACTGACCCAGATGCCCCGACCGGGCAGTTTCTGCGCCACATCGGGCACGATGGTCCCGTCCGGCCCGACCACAAAGCGGATCAGCCCGCGTGCCGGTTGCGACTGGCCCGTGACGATGCAGCGCCGCTCGGGCCCGTCACGGTCCTTGCGTCGGCCCCCGCGTGTCATCGGCCCCGGCGCGCCGATCAGCGCGCCTCCTCCGAGATGGCCTCTTCCCCGTCTGCCCCGTCAGCACCGTCATCCTCGCCGGCCTCCAGTTCGGACGGGTCCACCCAGCCCAGCATGACGCGCGCGGTCATCACCAGATGCTGTGCTTCCTCGAGGCTCATGTCGAAGGGTTCAAGAATCCCGTCATCCTTGACGCGCTGACCGTCCACCGTGGTCCAGCCACCGGCAAGTTCCCAGTCGGCACAGGTGGCGAAATCCTCGAGCGTCTTGATACCCTCTTTCGCCAATGCCTCGATCATCTTGGGCGAGAGCCCGTCAAAGCCGATCAGGCTGTCCTCGACCCCAAGCGCGCGGGCATTCTCCAGCGCGGCATTGGCAATCGCTTCCAGCCGCTCGCGGGCGCGGGTCTGAAGTTCCTCGGCGGTTTCCTCGTCGAAGCCGTCGATGGCCAGCAACTCGTCGATATCGACATAGCCGACCTCCTCGAGCGAGGAGAACTCCTCGGCCACCAGCAGTTGTGCCATCATCTCGTCGATGTCCAGTTCGTCCATGAACAGCTTGGTGCGCTCGGCGAATTCGGCCTGACGGCGGGCGGATTCGTCCGATTCGGTCAGGATGTCGATATCAAGCCCGGTCAGCTGGCTGGCCAGCCGCACGTTCTGCCCGCGCCGCCCGATTGCGAGCGACAACTGCTCGTCCGGCACCACGACCTCGATCTTGCCGGCCTCGTCATCAATGACAACCTTGCTGACCTCGGCCGGTTGCAAGGCGTTGACAAGGAAGGTCGCCTGATCCTCGGTCCAGGGGATGATGTCGATCTTCTCGCCCTGAAGCTCGTTCACCACGGCCTGCACGCGGCTGCCGCGCATACCGACACAGGCGCCGACCGGGTCGATGCTGTTATCATAGGAAATGACGCCGATCTTTGCGCGCGAGCCGGGGTCGCGGGCGACAGCCTTGATCTCGATGATGCCGTCATAGATCTCGGGCACTTCCATCTTGAACAGTTCCGCCATGAATTCCGGCGCAGTGCGCGACAGGAAGATCTGCGGCCCGCGGGCCTCGCGCCGCACATCCTTCACATAGCAGCGGATGCGGTCGCCGTTGCGGTAGCTTTCACGGCCGATCTTCTCGTTGCGCCGCAACACGGCCTCGCCCCGGCCCACATCGACGATGATGTTGCCATATTCCTCGCGCTTGACGACACCGTTGAT